>JBPCLI010000117.1:0-10293 GCA_051003415.1 Chthoniobacterales bacterium
CCTTTTTCTCGGTGCCGGCTTCGATGCCGACGAGAAAATGGAGCTGCTCGGCAGCGCCTGGCGTGATCTCCCGCCAGAAGCGCTCGAAAGCCATCGAATTTTGCGCGGCGAAGGAGATGCACAGGCGGATTTACGCGACCTCAGCGGTCTTGCGCACTCCGCCTATGGGCTCGTCGAAGGGGGTGTCGTTCTCGTTAGGCCCGACGGCTACCTGGGCTATCGGAGTGACGAGTTCGAACCGGCAAGGTTGCGAGCTTACCTCGAACGGATCTTTTGGTTCGCTCAGTAGAGCGCCGCTCTTCAGCCGCGAAGGACGTAGCGACCGTGGATCCAGACGCGACGTCCGTGCCGATGCGACCAATGGCCTTGCACCCAGACGTAACGCGCACCGTGCTGCAAATAATAGGGCCCGCGGTTGTAGTAGGGACGGTCGCCCACCTCCACGACGTAACCACCGGCGACAACCGGTTGTGCTCCGTAAACCGGTCCTGGGCCATAAGCAGGGGGGCCGTAGACCGGCGCGCATGCACTGATGCAGAGAACGACCGCCAGCAGAATGACGAGTGATTTTTTCATATGAATTAATTGGACGGGCCGCGAGGCATTCCCTTCAATTTAAGATTCGCGCCGGACGGGTCGCGAGGATGGGTCGTTAGGGAAGAATGTCGACCGGCCGTGATTCCACCCCGCGCTACGGTGGCGGCGGTCCGGGCGAGCCTCCCGGATGATGGAAATGCAGGATGTGAAGTCTGTGTTCCGCTTCCATTTTTTTGAATTTCTCGTTCTGTTCCGGAGTGAGGAAGGCGGAAATTCTGGTGTTCGTCTCCGCCAGGCGGTCGAGAGCGCGTTGCACCGTTTGCCGATGAATCGTTTCCATATCGGCGCACGTTTTCTCGACCACCGGCTTGATCTCCGCCTCCTGCGATTTCGTTAGGCTAAGCTCGGAGCGGAGATGGGCGAGCATGAAACGGGAAAGCTGATGCGAATCGGGCAGGCGCATGAAGTGGCGGCCGATCATCGGAGCGGTCAGCGCACCGCTCAGGGCGCCGGCGAGGAAAATCAGGACGGCATAGAGAACAATCCGGGCGCCGCTTGATTTATTCATAGCCGTAGCTCACGACGATCGCGGAATCAGCCACCCGTGACACCGGGTCAGAACGGTTTTGGAAAGCCGTAAGTTCATCACTTTTCAAGGCGGCAGTGAGAAGAGCGATCCCGCAGGCGGCAAGCGCCGCCCAGCGCAGGCCAGCGAGCAAGCCTCCATTTCTCGAGCCTTTCGCGGTCGCTTCGCGCCAATGGGCAAGGACGGACGTCTCGAGCCCATAGGACGACTCAGCCGCGGCCGGAGCGGGGACGCGGCGCGCGAGGCGCAGGATGCGATCGAGAAGTTGTTCCGTGTTCATAAAGCGAGAGCGGGGATGATCGAGCCGGCTTTGCCAAGCATCTTTTTCATTTTCGCCCGCGCGCGGAAAGCGCGAACTTTGATCGCTGCCCGGCTCCAGCCCGTCAGGAGATGAATTTCTTGGATCGAGCGTTCCTCGAGGTGGAGCAGGGTTACGAGCAGCCGATCTTCCGGTGAGAGTTGGGCCAGCATCCAATTAAGTAACTCTTTCGCGGCGCGCTCGTCGTCCAGTGTGGCGAGATCGGTTTCGGTGCGCGCCAATCGCTCGATGGCCGCGGATGCTTCTCCGTCGAAATCGGCCAGTCGCCATTCCGGGCGCCGTTTTTCCGCGCGCAATTCATTCAGGCAGGTGTTGACCGCGATGCGCGAGATCCAGTGCTGCAGCGGCACCTTGCCCGCGTAGCGCTCGAGGTTTTGGAAAATCTTGATGAAAATCATTTGGGTCAGGTCTTCCTCGCTCATCCGCCGCGGCAGATGGGAGCGCACCAGGCGCAGGACGAAGGAATGATAATGGCGGAGAAGCTCGCGGGCTGCATTCTCGTCGCCATCTGCAATTCGTCGCAGGCACGACTCTTCGTCAAAACTCTCATCCGGCATGGGCGGTCGCACAGCGGGTCCACATCACGGTTAAAGACACTACGGGTGAGTCGCGGTTACAAGAGAAGCGTAACCGGCTGCTGTCGGCAGTGTCTCTGAGGGTGGCTGAGCAATTCCGCTCTCGCCTAACTAATGAAAGAAAAATGAAACTAACGAAATTGATTCCAGTCACCCTTGGCCTCGCGACTTTCCTCGCCGGGACACAGCTCGTCGGCGCGCAAACTCCCGATAGCCCACCGCCGTTCTGCCACAAAGGCGCGCCGGACATGACCGGCATGCTGACCCACATGCTGCAATTGACCGAGGCGCAAAAGAGCCAGGTCGAACCGTTCGTGGCCGCGGCTCGCCCGCAGCTCACGGCGATTCACGAGAAAGCGCGCGCCGACGCGGACGCGGTCCTGAAGCAGCTTCACGGGCAGATCCGGCCACTCCTCACACCCGAGCAGCAAAAGCGGCTCGATGCGATGGAAGTACTGCACGGCGCCGGTCTGCACGGCCCGGAGTAGGTCGGCTCCGAACGGAGAGCAAAAGGGCTGCGGAGAATTTCCGCAGCTCTTTTTGTTCTGGCGTCAGCCGGCGTGGCGCGGTTCTTCTCCATTTGAATCGTCTAGCGGAAGCCGCTAGTTCATGCGCCAGTGAGCGCTCCTCTTTATCCCGTCCGAACGATTTCGCTCCTAACCGCGACCTGCATCGTGATCGCCAACATGGTCGGGACAGGGATTTTCACCAGCCTTGGTTTCCAAGTGGGTGATCTGCCGAGTGGCTTTGCGATTATGTC
The DNA here is from genome assembly GCA_051003415.1 of Chthoniobacterales bacterium. Lineage (GTDB taxonomy): Bacteria > Verrucomicrobiota > Verrucomicrobiia > Chthoniobacterales > UBA10450 > Palsa-1392. The sequence goes on from JBPCLI010000117.1 coordinate 2,778, forward strand.
GCTTTGGGCTGTCGGCGGCCTCTGCGCGCTTTGCGGTGCGCTTTCTTATGCGGAGCTGGGCGCGGCCCTTCCTCGCTCCGGGGGCGAGTATCATTTCCTGCGCGAGATTTATCACCCGGCGGTTGGATTCATGGCCGGCTGGATTTCTGCCACGGTCGGTTTTGCCGCGCCGGTCGCAATCGCCGCGATTCCATTCGGGACTTATCTCGCAGGCGTTTTCCCCGGCTTGAACCCGCTTTTTCTGTCGCTGGCAGTCGTGTCCGTCACGACGCTGGTTTTGCTTTGGGATTTGCAACTGGGCAGTGGCTTCCAAAATATTTCGACCCTGCTCAAAGTGGCCCTCATCCTCGCCATCGTAGGCGCGGGATTCTACGTCCGCGGCTTGCAGACGATCTCGTTTCTCCCGGCCAAGAACGATCTGCCGCTGCTGGTGAGCACGCCCTTCGCAGTCAGTCTTTACTGGGTGATGTATGCCTATTCGGGCTGGAACGCCTCCACCTACATCATGGGGGAGATGCGTAACCCAGTCCGCAATATCCCTCTCTCGTTAGGCATCGGGACCTTCGTGGTGGCGCTGCTTTATCTCGGGATCAACGCCGCTTTCCTCCGCACCACTCCCATCGCCGAGATGGTCGGAAAACAGGAGGTCGGGCTGATCGCCGGCGAGCATATCTTTGGCGAAGCGGGCGGCAAAGTGATGGCGGTATTTATCGCCCTCGGGCTGGTCTCGGCAGTCGGCGCGATGATGTGGATCGGCCCGCGGGTGACCGTGACAATGGGGGAGGATCTAACTGCGCTCCGCTGGCTGTCCGGGCGCAACCATCGCGGCATCCCGGTGCGCGCGACGCTAGTCCAATTCGCAATTGTTAATCTACTCATCCTCGTCACCACTTTTCAGAAGGTGGTCAATTACGTGCAGTTCAGCCTCACCCTTTTCTCGGCCCTAACCGTTCTCGGGGTCTTCGTGCTGCGCTGGCGCCGTCCCGATTTACCGCGTCCTTACCGCACCTGGGGTTATCCGGTGACGCCGGCGATCTTTCTGGCGGTGAGCCTTTGGATGCTCTGGCACTTGCTCGAGAATCCTGCGACGCGCGCCGCTTCCCTCTGGGGTCTGGCAACGGCCGTGCTGGGTTTGCTGATCTATTTTCTTTCGCCCGGAAGAAGAGCCTCTGGGTAGCGTACTCGTCTCGAGTGCTGGCGGCGGTGTCCCACCGTCGCGAACTTTCGTTTTTTCGTGCCATCTCGGGATCGCCGCCTCGCGCAGACGAGTCCGCCGCGGCGAGACGCCGCGACTAGCACTCGAGACTAGGTGCGCTAGCCAGACGGCGCTCTCGAGTTTCTCGCGCAAGGCTAATAGGTTCGCCGACGACCGTCGAACGCGAAGACACGAGCCTGGCCAGACGAGAACGTTTCGCCGGAACAGCTCCTGCATGGGGAACAACAAACCTCGGAACCGTTGGCCTACCAACATGAAATCGATCCCACTCTTGGGCGCACGTATTCTCTTCTTCAGCAGGTGCTCCGTGCTCTCTGCTACGCCACCCCAAAGCGCGCCTATTTTCCGAGGAGGAGGCGCAGAAAGCGTGCATCCGAAAATCTCCCGCCCGCTCCTTGCCTAACGACCACGAGATCGAGCGACGGAATGATGTAAAGACGCTGATAGCCCGAGCCAATGCAGGCGACAAGGTCGCGCGGGGCATCGCGGCAGAGACAGGCGTCCCGCCAGTCCTGGCGCGGCCATTTCGGTGTCAACATGTTTTCAAAATCGAATTCCCGCCCGCCGGGCGCGGCCCGATTATTCCACCAGCCTAACGAAAAGGCGCGGTTGGCGGCGGAACCGCGCCAGCATTGTGCGAGCGATTCCGATTTTAGCACCGGCTTGCCCTTGGCGAGAACAAGCTCGCCCATCTTCGCCCACTGCCGCGCGCTCAAAACGAAACCGGCGGCGAGAAGGGGATTGCCCGCGCGGTCGTCGAGATACCGCTGCGGCCCGAGCCGCATCTTGTTCAAGACCCGCCGCTCCAAATACTCGGTCGGCGATTTTTTCTTCAATTTCTCTTTCAGCACCTGATGGAAAACCTGCAAGGCCGACGGCCCGTAGATGAACGCTTTCCCGGGCTCGGCCACGATCGGCAATTTCAGCGCCGCCTTATCGCGATCGCCGTAGTCGTTCACTTGGAGCCCGAAACCGGGCGCGAGTCCGGACGAGAAATCGAGCAATTGCCGGATGGTGATGCGCGACTTGCGCGAATCTTTTCGCCAGCTCGCGATCGTTCTTGCCACCTCTTCGTCCAGATCCAAGATGCCGTCCTCCGCCGCGGCGAGGGCGGCGAGATTCCAGAACGCTTTCGTCCCGCTGTAAATTCGTTGCGGCGTCTCTGCGTTTGCTCTTCCGGGATATTCCTCGCGCAGCGTTCTGCCGTTTTGGATAACGAGAAAGGAAGTGCCGCGATGTTTGGCGGAATATTCCGCCGCTTTTCGGACCGCGGCCGGGTCGAAGTCCCCGGCGCGGAGATTCACTGCGACGGCGACGACGACGAGGAAGGAAAGAAGCGATCTCACGTGAGAGCGGTACATTGCCTCGAGCGAAGGGCGTGCGGCAAAATTTTTCTTCGCCGCGGCGACTGTCCCTGATCTAACTTGCCGGCTTGATCGCGTATTACCTCGATAATTTCAGCCCGTTCATGGTCAAGTTCGGGCCGAGCTTTGGCATTCGCTGGTACGGATTTTCTTACCTCCTCGCGTTTTTCTGTGGTTTTCTGCTCCTCCGCTGGCTCGCGAAACATCGCTACTGCGCGCTTTCTCCCGCCAAGGTGGGCGACTTCATTCTGCTGGCGTCGTTAGGCGTGGTCGCCGGCGGCCGGCTCGGTTTCGTCATTTTTTACCGGCCCGGCCAGATCCTGACTGATCCGTTCTTCGTCTTTCGGGTCTGGGATGGCGGAATGTCGAGTCACGGCGGAATGATCGGACTAACATTAGCGACATTTTTCTACGCCCGCTCGCAACGTATCTCCTGGCTGAGCCTGGCGGACAACATCGCGGTGGTCGCGCCAGTCGGATTATTCCTCGGGCGCTGCGCGAATTTTATCAATGGCGAGCTCTACGGCCGCGCCGCGCAGATGGCGTGGGCGATGCAATTCCCGAAGGAAGCGCTCGACCTGCCGGAGATCGGGGCGCGCACTCTTGCCGCGGCCCATGCCGTGCGGCCCGAGATCGGCGGCCTTAACGAAATCATCGAACAAGCGCGGACAGATCCAGCTCTGCAGGGCGCCTTCCATCAAACGCTGACTCCGCGGCATCCATCGCAGATTTACGAGGCGCTCTTGGAGGGAGCGTTTCTCTTCTGCTGCCTTTGGTTGCTCCGCGTTCGCACGAAGCAGCCGCGCGGAATGCTGGCCGGACTTTTCCTGCTCCTCTATGCGTTCGTTAGGATCATCGTGGAATTCTTCCGTGAGCCGGACGCGCCCTTAACCGGACCGTTCACGCGCGGGCAGACGCTTTCGGGGATGCTCATCGTGGGCGGTATCTGTTTCGTCGTCTACGCGTTGCGCACGAAGGAGTACGAAGCCGGCCAGCGCAGCTGAAGACATTGCTCGATCAGGCGGTGAACTGTTGCTTTTTCAAAACCAGACCCGCGACCAGGCCGGCGCAAAGGAATCCGACCAACTGCGTGACGACATAAGCGGCGGTGTGGACAGTAGGAAGTCGTACTAACTCCAATATGAAATGTTAGTCGCGATCGCGGCCAGCACGCCTGAAGAGCCGAGTCCGGAAGTTCGCTTTGCCCATTTAGCCAGAAGACATCTCAATCAGGATCGCATCGGCGCAAGCGATTCAAGCCGGGCGCGTCACGAGCAGGAAGCCGACGTGCGGAATCGATTTGCGCTTCACCGTGCGTAAGGGAGCGACGGTCGCGCCGTGCAATTGCGGGAGCAGCTGGTCAATCTGGTTCTTCGGCACCACCAGGGCGTCGAGCGCGCCAGCGTTCCATCGCGCGACCGCTTCATCGGGAGAAATGAAGTGGAGCTTTTGCAGATAGAGGAGCATTCCCTGGCTCCCGCCGCCTTTCCCTTCGATCACTTCGAAACGCCAGTGATGCGCCGCGACCTCGGCGTTCACCTGGTTGCTGAAATTTTCCAGGTTGTCGGCGTGATCGCGGTAATTCGAAACGATCTTTCCCGCCGCATAACCGCCGCTGAAAACGATCGAGAAAACCAATCCCGCCGCGCCCCATTTCAAGACCCGGGAGCGTGTCGCGTCGTTCTGCAAAAGTTGCGCCATCTGGGCCGCGAGCAGCAGGCAGAGCGGCGGAATGACGGGATAAATCCGGTCGACTCGTTTCGACGGGACGAGCGACATGAGGATAATGCCGCCCACGCTCCAAAAAACCAGCCAAAGGGTTTCAGGCGCGGTGTTCCGCAGAAAATGGCGCGCGCGTGCCTTCGTTCCGCGAGCCGCGAAGAACGCGAAGAGGACAATGAGGAGCGACCAGGGCGCGAACTTTTGCATGAGATGCGGCAGATAAAAGAGGAGCGGCTGTGCGCGATGGATCGTGCTCCCAAATCGCCCCAGAAATTCCTTTTCAAAAACGACCTGATAAAACGCCGGCACGAATTTTATCCCGCAAATCGTCCACCCCAGGATGACTCCGATCGAAGCCAGCCAGGGCCACCAGCCGCACCAGGCGGTCGCCCCGCTTCTTTTCGCGACGAGCAATTGGAAAAGCACGATCCCGGGCAGGATGAAGGCGAAATTCATCGGCCCTTTGATCAGCATGGAGGCGGCGAAGAGCGCGAAAACCGTCCAACGATCACGCCGCTCCCAGGCTTCCCGTCGGCGGATCTTTTCCCAGATTAAAAGCCCCGGCAAAAAAAGGAAAAGTCCGAGCGGCATATCCGTTCGCACCAAAGTCGCGAGGCGCACGCTGAGCAGGTTCAGGCAAAACGCGCTCAGAGCGATGAGGGCGGGCGCTGCGCCATAGGCGTTGCCGGCCGAGCGGAAGAGGATGATCGCCATCGCGACGGCCGCGAGAAAACCAGGAAGGCGCCAGGCGACGTTCCACGATCTGGTGACGAGGAAGGTCGCCGCCGAGGCCCAGCCAACGAGCGGTGGTTTTTGCGCGATCAACCCGTGCGGTGTGTGCTGGAAAAACCAATGGCCGTCCTGCACCATTTCGAAGGAGGTGTAAGCCTGGAGCGCCTGGTCGTAGTCGTCCAGGTTCCACGGGATATTCGCCAGGGCAAAAAAGCAGATGGCGATGAGCGCGATCAGCCCTAACGTGCGCCGGTCCTCGAGAAATTTTTCCGCTGATGACTCTCCGGTTTTCATCCTGTCACCGCTCGCCCCGAGTCCTCTTTTGCATTCCGCTTCGCATCATGCACGATCTCCGTCCGACCGACAGGAAAGAATAGGATGTGCGGAATCGCGGGTTTCACTCAGCCAGGCGTGCCGGCGCAGGATGCAGAAACAATCCTACGACGAATGATGGCGACGCTTGCCGCGCGCGGCCCGGATGGCGAAGGCGTCTATCTCGCGCGCGGCATCGCCCTTGGTCATCGTCGTCTCAGCATTATCGACCTGGAAGGCGGCGCGCAACCGATGCGGAGCCGCGACGGCCGCTACCACATCGTCTACAACGGCGAAATTTATAATTACCTCGAGCTGCGCACTGCGCTCGAAGCGCGCGGCTGCGTTTTCCACACTCATTCCGATACCGAGGTGTTGCTCGAACAATTCGCGCTCGATGGCGTAGGTGCCTTGCAGCTCTGCAACGGGATGTTTGCCTGCGCGATTTGGGACGAAGTCGAGAAGCGGCTCTTTCTTGCCCGGGATCGAATTGGGGTGAAGCCGCTCTATTACTCGGTGCGGGCGGGCGAGTTAATTTTTGGCTCGGAACTCAAGGCGCTCCTGATTCATCCGCAGATCGAGCGTCGCCTTGAGCCGCTTTCGGTGAGCAAATACTTTACCTACGGGTACATCCCGGCGCCGCACACCATTTTTAGCGGAATCCGTAAGCTAGAGCCCGGCGGCTATCTCTTCTTCGATCGAAACGGCCTCCATCTCGATCGCTACTGGGATATCCCCCTCGAGGATAATCCGGTCAGCGACCGCAACGTCGACGAATGGGCCGAGGACTTGCTCGCCCTCCTGCGCGACTCGGTAGCCAAGCGCCTGCGGAGCGATGTCCCGGTCGGTTTGTTTCTCTCCGGCGGCCTCGATTCCAGCACCGTGACAGCCCTCGCGGCGCAGCAATCCAGCAACCGACTGCACAGTTTCTCGATCGGCTTCGACGATCCGAGTTATGACGAATCTCCTCACGCGCGCCGGCTCGCGGCCTTCTGCGGGACGGAGCATCACGAAAAGATTCTGACTCTTCAGCACGCGACCGATCTCTTCCCCGAGATCATGCAAAGGCTCGACGAGCCGCTGGCGGACGCCTCGATGATTCCGACCTACTTCCTGAGCCAGCTCGCGGCTGAGCACGTCAAAGTCGTGCTCGGTGGCGACGGCGCGGATGAGCTCTTCGCGGGTTACGCGGCCTTCCAGGCCCACAAGCTGATGCAGAACCTCTCCTTTCTTCCGGCCGGCTGGCGCGATTGGCTGCGCCATATCGTGCAGCGCCTCCCTGTCTCCCATCGTTATGCCAGCGCGGAGTTTCTCATGCAGCAGTTCGTCAAGGGCCTGGGCCTGTCGCCCGAAGTGCGGTTTCTTCTTTGGTTAGGCTGCTATGGCAACGCGGAAAAGAAGCGGCTCCTTTCGGCCGGCCTGCAGGAGAGCCTCCTGCGGGAAGACGCTTTTGAAGATATCTCGCACTACATTCGCCAGAGTGGGTTGAAGAGTGATTTTCAGCGCCTGCAATATCTTTGCCTCAAGCTCTACCTGCAGGACGACATCCTGGTCAAGGTCGACCGGGCGAGCATGGCGCATTCCCTGGAAGTCCGGGGGCCGTTCCTCGATCGCGACGTCGTCGAGTTTGCCTCCCGCATCCGGCCGGAGGATAAACTGCGCGGCCTGACGGTGAAATATGTCCTGAAGCGCGCCGTGCGCCATCTCTTGCCTAACGAGATCATCAATCGCCGCAAGGCCGGCTTCATGATGCCGGTCGCTCTTTGGCTCCAGAAAAGTATGCGGCCCACGATCGAAGAGTTATGCTCCGGCCCGGCCGTGGCCGAGACCGGCCTTTTCGACCCGGTCTTCGTCCGTCAGATCCTCGATGAACACTTTGCCGGCCGCTGTGATCATCGGAAACAGATTTATCCGCTGCTTTGTTTCATGGCCTGGTATCGCCATTACGCCCCGACTAATCTCTCAGCCTAACGAGTGGAAACCAGAGGTTACTGTCCGCGATGTTTCTCCGCTTCGCGCTGCATGCGGTGGGCCGTGCAACGAATAACAGGACCAAGGCCGCGCGGAAAACTCCAGGGAGCACGGTCTGCCCACCCTTTGGCGATGGGGGCCTCCCATCGCACCACCCTTTTTGGGGTTGACTTACCAACCGAACCTCCCGAATGCAAGA
>JBPCLI010000118.1:0-5223 GCA_051003415.1 Chthoniobacterales bacterium
GACTAACGATTAGCGTTTTTTTCATATTAGGCAGGTTTGATGGTCGACAGAGAAGATTCCGGCGAAGTTGATGCGGTTGTTATCACAAAGCAGATGACGGCGCGTCGAGCAAAACTTTTAAAATACTTTCCGCGCCGGTCCCTCATACAGAGTCATCTATGAATTCGGATTCACTTTTGCAGTGGGATGTAGAGGAAGCGTCGCAAATCGCATCTAGGCAAGATTTTTTTTCGCGGGCCGGCAATTTTCGACACGGTTGCGCAGCGGCGGCCAATCGCCCACCGTCGCCACCAATTCGTCGCCGGCGGCAATTGCGCCGACTCCCGAAGGAGTACCGGTCAGAATTAAATCGCCCGGGAGAAGCGTGAGGGATTGGCTGGCGAAGGCGATGATGTCGGCCACCGAATAAATCATCTGGCTGGTGCGCGCCTGCTGTTTCACTGTCCCGTTTTGGCGCAACGAAATTTCGAGATCGTCAATTTCAACCTCCGCGTAAATGAAGGGCCCGACGGGTGTGTAGGTGTCGAAAGATTTGCAGCGCGAAAACTGTTTTTCCGATTTCTGCAAATCGCGATCGCTGATGTCCTCTCCGATGGTGTAACCGAAAACATAATCGAGCGCACGCTCCTTGCTCACATCCTTCGCCGTCGTGCCGATGACGATCGCGAGCTCGGTTTCGAAATCGGTTTTGTGCTCGGGAAACGCGATCTGGACCGCACCTTCATGCGGAAGGAGGGAACTCGGCGCCTTGAACCAGATGAGGGGCGATCCGATCTCGATTCGCTGCATTTCCTTGATGTGATCGCTGTAATTCAGGCCGACCGCGATCACCTTGCTCGGGTCCACCGGGAGACCAATTTCAAGCTCGTTTAGTGCTCGCATCTCGCCGCTAAAATCGAGACCGAGCCAGAAGGGCCGGGTCAGCAGATGCACTTCCTCGCCGCGCACTTCGCCGTAGACACGTGCGCCATTGGAAAGAAAGCCGCCGAAACTCCGCATAAGGGACGGAGTCTTGGCGCAGTGCGCAGACTCGTCAAGCGCGTCGAACGCAAAATCTTGCCTAACGACTAATTTCGCGGCGCAATCGCGACAAAATCACGGACGTTTTTATACTCGGAAATCGAGACCGTTTTCTCTTTTGTGCGACACCAAAAAGCGCTTGAGGATCCGCCATCCAAATTAAGCGCCCGTGCGACCTTGAGCGGCGCGAGGGCGGAGAGAATTTCGGCGAGGCGCGCGAGCGTTACCGGCTCGCAATCTCCGATCGCAGCGCGTCCATCCGTCGTGATGAAAACAAATGTCCGCCTCGCTGAGCGGGTGTCGTCGAGGCCGGCGACGGATTTTCCGCGGTCGATAAGGAAGGGCCCGCACTGGACGGCTTCGCGCCACGCGCGCTTTTGTGGGAATTCGGTCGCGCGGAAAATTTCGACCGTTGCCGCGCGCGCCGCCAGCACTCCGCTGAGCAGACGTGCTTTTCGGAAAGGCGCGATTGTTTTTCCAGCGCTGATCAAGAGGCCGACCGGCGCGCCGTCCGGATCGAAGTAACCGCCGTTCACCCCGGCGAGAAAGTTTTTGCTCGTCATGATCTCGGCCAGGCTACGGCTGGAATCGGGTTGATCGATTACGCGCAGCGTCGCGCTCTTGCTCGAGAACAAGGCTAGTTGCACCTCGACTTCAGTGCCCGAATCACTTTTGCCTAACGAGTAGTGACGATACTCCATCGCCCCGTCCGCTCCGGCCAAACGCTCCAGCGAATTGACCGTCCACTCGGCCCGCGCGGCTGGCGCAAGACTGGCCAGCAAAACGAGCGTCACGGCCGCGGCACTCAGCCGCCAGCGCCGCCTCACCATGAATGATGCACGGTGTAGCTCAGTTTCTTATCCTCATCCGGTTTGAGCGAAACGCGAAACTCGGCCATTTGCGCGTTTGTTTTGCTGAAGGCGTCGGACTCGGCCATGATTTCCCAGTTCCTACAGCGAAAGAGATGTTCCACGACACGAATCTCGGCCGGCTGGGTCTTGTGATTGCGCAAAATGATCTCGTAGGTCTCGTCGATCGTGTGGTCGGTGCGATGGAATTGGTCCGGGTCCGTTCGCCCACGAGGTCGAACGCGTTGCCAGGGTAGATGCGCAATGACCTAGTTTCCGACCTTCAACACGGCAAAAGTGCGGCTGCCTTTGCGATCGAGGTAGAGCAGGATGCCGCGGGTCGGATCCGCTTTCGTCAGCGCCTGGCGGAAACTGGCCACGCTCGTCACGGGTTTGCCGTCCACTTCGGTGATCACATCTTCCCGCCGGATATCCTGGGCTGCCGCGAGGCTGTTGTCGGCTACGTCGGTCACGATCACGCCCTGTTGCACGCTCAATTTCAAACGAGTCGCGACCTCTTTCGTCAGCTCCTGCACCTGCAAACCGAAGCGGTTGATGTCTTCCTCCCGCGGCTCGGGCTGCGGCGCGGTTTGGGCCGCGGCGCGATCGATCTCGTTAGGCAATTCGCCCGTCGTGACGGCAATTTTCATCATCTGGCCTTTCCGCCAAACGTTAAGCTGGACGTTTTGCCCGACCTTTTTTTTCAAAATCTCATGCTGCAACTGCGTGTCGGTCGTAACTGGCGCACCGTCGATCTGCGTGATGACGTCAAACGGCCGAAGCTCGCTTTTGTAAGCCGGGGCGTCGGCTTCGATCGTGCGCACGACAACCCCCTTGTCGATGCCCTTGAACAAATCGCGGATGGAAGAATCTTCGCCTAACGTTTCGATCCGGATGCCGAGCCACGGCCTAACGATCTTGTTGCCGGCGATCAGTTGCTGGCCAATTTCGTTTACCAGGTTGCTCGGGATGGCGAAACCAAGGCCGCGGTTCAGGCCGTTGATCAACGTGTTCATGCCGACCACTTTTCCGTCGATGTCGCAAAGCGGGCCGCCGCTGTTACCGGGATTGATCGAGGTGTCAGTCTGTAAATAATCCGCGATGTTGTAGCCGCTCGTCGCCATCAATTTGCTTCGCCCTTTTCCGCTGATCACGCCGTAGGTGAAGGTGTAATCGAGCTTGAAAGGCGCGCCGATGGCGAAGGCAAATTGCCCCACTCGCACCGCGTCGCTGTCGGCCAGTTGCACGACCGGCAGGTTGGTCGCGTCGACTTTGACGACCGCGATGTCGGTTTTCTCATCGGTGCCGACCACTTTTCCCGGGAACTCACGACCGTCCTGCAATTTCACCACCACCTTGTCGGCGCCTTCCACGACGTGGAAGTTGGTGTAGATAAATCCATCCTGCCTAACGATAAAACCGGATCCTTCGCTCTGTATGGGCTCAGGCGCGCGCCGGCCCTGCTGCGAATTGTTGTCATCCGGTCCTTGGAAAAATAAATCGTCCAGCGCGGTGTCGTTTCCGTCGCTCTTTTTTGTCACCTCGATGATGACAACGCTCGGCGCGACCACCTCAAAGACTTTGGCAAAGGCGCTGTTCAGCTGGTGAACTACGTCCTTCCCGGGCGCGGCGGCGTCGGCGGGAATGGTCGGCGTCGGTTGAACGGCGGGCGCGACGGGCGCGGGAGATGATTGCCCGAACAGCCCACTCGGGGCGGCAAAAGCGACAAGAAAAAGGCTACAGAAAAAGCGACGCATAGATGGCGGTTTTCGACAAAGCGCGCGGTGCGCCGTTCAAACAGTAGCGGGAAGCGTGCGGGCGGCAAGGCGCGCTCGGCCTCCTCCGCCCTCGTTTGCCGTCCTTGCCTGCGTTTCGTGGCGCATCCAGCAACGAACAAAGGGGAAGTGAAAAGAGGGAACCTGCAGGGGTGAGGCGCACCAAAAGGTGCCTTCATTGACACAATAGTTAAGGCCCTTAACCTTTTCTTCGAAAACTAAAATGGTTACTCTTCTCGAAGGTAAAAAAGACGGAAAAACGTTCACTTCCATGGCGCCCGGTTACTTCCCGGACGTTGCGCCGGAGCTTTGGACTGACTGGAGATGGCAGCTCAAGAATCGCGTCACCACTTTGGCGCAGTTGGAACGACATCTCGTGCTCTCCGAAGAAGAGCGCGCGGGCGTTCTGCTCTCGGGCGACAAGTTGGCGCTCGCCGTCACGCCTCATTTTTTCAATCTGATCGAACGCGACAACCCGGATTGCCCGATCCGGCGGCAGGTGATTCCGCGGGTCGAAGAGACCTGGGCTTCGCCTTACGACATGGCCGACCCCTGCGGCGAGGACTCGCACATGCCGGTGCCGGGTCTCGTGCATCGTTATCCCGATCGCGTTCTTTTTCTCGTAACGGATCGCTGCGCGAGCTACTGCCGGTACTGCACCCGCGCCCGCGTGGTGAGCGGCGTCGGGGAACAGGAGCTGCACACCGAATTTGAGGCCGCCTTCAAGTATCTCGAAGAACACACCGAGGTGCGCGACGTCCTCCTCTCCGGTGGCGACGCGTTGCTCTTCAGCGATTCCAAGCTCGAGAAAATCCTCAGCCGGTTGCGCGCGATTCCGCACATCGAGTTTTTTCGTATCGGCACGCGCGTGCCGATCTTCCTGCCGCAACGGATCACGCCCGAGCTTTGCCAAATGCTCCAAAAATATCATCCGCTCTGGATGAGCATCCACGTCAATCACCCGCGAGAATTGACGACGGAAGTCCGCGCCGGACTCGAGATGCTGGCCAACCACGGAGTCCCGTTAGGCAATCAGAGCGTCCTCTTGGCCGGGGTGAACGACGATCTCGAGACGATGAAGAACCTCGTGCACAAGCTGCTGATGTGCCGGGTGCGTCCTTATTATTTGTATCAGTGCGATCTGATCAACGGCTCCTCCCACCTTCGCGCCTCGGTGGCGAAGGGCATTGAGATCATCGAGGGCCTGCGCGGACACACCACCGGTTACGGCGTTCCACAATTCGTCATCGACGCCCCCGGTGGTGGCGGCAAGGTGCCGATCAATCCGGGCTACGTCCTCTACCACGACAACGAAAAAATCGTGATCCGCAACTACGAAGGCAAGATCTTCGACTATCCTGAGACGGGGAACGAGAACGTGCAGTTCGCACCGCAGCGCGAATATCACGACGAGTATCTCTACTCATAAGGAAAGAAGCCGGGTCCAGCTGGAAATCTGGCCAGCCGAGCTCGCGCGAACCGACGGCATCGTCGCTGTGATGTTTCAATAGGTTGTTCATGCGGGGAAGGATTTGGCAGAGTGGAGGGTGTGAACACATCCAGACCATCAAACCCAACCG
>JBPCLI010000119.1:0-3705 GCA_051003415.1 Chthoniobacterales bacterium
CGGAAGCTGGCCGAGAAATTCGGATTCGTGATCAACCCCGCCTGGATGACGTCGGCCTGCGCGATCCCGATTTCCTCGAACCGCGCTTGCAGCTCGCGATTGTTGAGGAGCGCGATCTGGACTGCGCTTCCGGCCGTTAATTGCCGACGCAAGAGCGCCTGCACACCCTGCTCGATCTGGGCGTCTTCCGGGCCGCCACGATTCCAGTGCACGCGTTTGCCGGTGCGCGCCCCGACCGTGTCCTGAACGCGGTCGAGCGAAGCGCTGGGAGTGGCGCAGCCGGTCACGAGGGCGGCGACGAGGGTTAAGAGGAAAGGTCTCTTCATGGTTTTGCTCCTTCCGGCGCACCGGACTTCTTGACCAGCGTCATGCCGCACTTCGGACATTGACCCGGGCCGGCTTCGTGGATTTCGGGATGCATCGGGCAGGTGAAATAGGTTCCCGCGGCCGGAATCGGCTTTTGGTTAGGCGTCATCCCACTCATGTCGTGGCCTTGCTGCAACATGCCCGACATGTCGTGCTCCATGGCGCCATCCTTCATCTTGCTCATGTCCATCTGCTTCGCTTTTTGATCGCGGTCGTCGGCCTGCGGCGAAACAAAGGTGCGGGAGGTGGCGAGCAGCTTCGGCCGCAACGGCGCCGTGGCCGCTTCGGCGGCATGCGGATCGGCCGGATCGGAAGCCGGCGCGGGCGGCAAATGGACGGCGCACCCGCCCAAGGCGACCACACCGGTCACAGCGAGGAGTCGGATTTTTGGAGATGAAAATTTGTCAGGCATAAAAAGGTTCTGGTTGAGCGAAGAGAGTGCGCGTGCAGACCAAGGGCAGGAAGCCCTTGGGGCACCGGACGAAACGGCCTGCGAAAGCTCGCGAAGGGCGAGCGCGTCAGGTCGTCAGCTCAAGCAGGGCGGAGCGTGCGCGAGCAGGCTTCGCTGCAAAACAGATTCCGCGAAAGTTTCCGCCTCCGGCGGGCCGGTATCCAGTTCATCGATGCCCGGCTCGGAGTTCCCCCTCATCAGGAGAGAGTCAGCCGGGAAAAAAAGCTGCACGACAAACGAATTCGTGTCATAACCGGCGGAAATCTTGAGCGGGGCGATGGTAGCGGAGAGCGATTTACAGCAGGGCAACTCGCTTTGATGTTGCTGTTTCTCCGGCTGCGAATGCCCGGGACAGCTTTCCTGAACTGCGGCAGTGGCGACGGGCTGGAGCAGGACCCCGGCGAGCGCGCAATGATCGAAGGCCACCAGCCAGGCAGCCATCGTCAACACGGCAATGAGTGCGCGAGCGATATGCAATGCGGGCCGGAATCTCACGGTCTATTAGTCCCACAGAAGGCGGTTTCGTTCAAATCGCCTTGATCAGGGCGCGGTTACGGACCCGTGACGCCACGCTCTAGCCTCTTAAAAATCTTGCTGAGCGGCATCCTTTCCCGTATGCCGAGCGTAGCAAAAAGGCTCGATGCAGATATCTTTTCCACGAAAGGAATTCTTCAGCCCGTGAAGCCCTCTCATTCATCTAATCCGATAAGCACCGACCCCTCTTCATCCACATGAGCACCATCAATGCCGAAACCGCCGTCAGAGAACGTTATGCCGCCGGAGCGAAAGCCGCCGAGACCAAGCTTTACTGCCCGGTCGATCACAACCCGGAATATCTCAAGGTCATCCCGCAGGAAGTGATCGAGCGCGACTACGGCTGCGGCGACCCGAGCAAGTATCTGCAAGCGGGCGAAACGGTGCTCGATCTCGGGAGCGGCACGGGCAAGATTTGTTTTATCGCGGCGCAGGTCGTCGGGCGCGAAGGGAAAGTGATCGGCATCGACATGACTGACGAAATGCTCGAGGTCGCGCGCACCAACGCCCCGATCGTGGCCGAGCGGATCGGTTACAACAACGTCGAGTTCCGCAAAGGCCGGATCCAGGATCTGGCGCTCGATCTGGAAAAGCTCGACGCGGAATTGCAGGCGCGGCCTATCACTGACGCGGCCTCGTTTCTACGCGCCGACGAGCTGGCCCAGGATTTGAGAGTGAAACATCCGCTCGTCGCGACCGACTCGATCGACGTCGTGGTTTCCAATTGCGTGCTCAACTTGGTCGAGCCGAAGTCGAAACGGCAGTTGTTCGAGGAGATCTTTCGCGTCCTGAAAAAAGGCGGTCGTGCCGTCATCTCCGACATCGTTTCCGACGAAGAAGTGCCGGAACATTTGCAGACCGACCCGGAACTCTGGAGCGGCTGCATCTCGGGCGCGCTGACCGAGGAAGGATTCCTCCAGGCCTTTGGCGAAGCCGGCTTCTACGGAATCCAGATTCTGAAGCGCGACGAGCAGCCGTGGCAGACGGTCGAGGGCTTCGAGTTCCGCAGCCTCACGATCGAGGCGTTCAAGGGCAAACAAGGCGCCTGCTTCGAGCGCAACCAGGCGGTGATTTATCGCGGCCCCTTCCGCGAAGTCCTCGATGACGACAACCACCGGATGGAGCGCGGCGTTCGTTATGCCGTGTGCGACAAGACCTACAACCTCTACCGCAAAGCGCCCTATGCCGAGTTCTTCGACTTCGTCGAACCGCGCGTCGACATTCCGTTAGGCGAAGCGCAGCCCTTCGACTGCTCGCGCACCACGCGACGGCACCCGAAAGAAACCAAAGGCCAGGACTACAACGTCACGACCGACGCGAGCAGTTGCTGCGACGGCGGCAGCTGCTGCTAGGTAGCGCAAGCTTCCAGCTTGCAGAATCTACCGCGTCCCGCGCCTGCGGGTGAAGCCTGCGCTACCGAAAGACGCTCACGCTTTCCGCACCCGGCAGGCGAAACATTTGTAAGCCTGCTGCCCGGAAAGATTATCGAAATAGCGATCGTCCAGGAGCAGGTTCGCAGGCTCGTAGCGCGGATCGCCGAACTCGTCTCCCATCACTTGCGCCGGCCCGAAAGTGTTCGGAACAAAGATGGTATCCTCGCGGATTCCATCCCAGAGAAGTGCGGTGCCCGTGACCGACCCGCGCGGACTCTCGACCACGATCTTGTCCCCCTGCTCAACGCCGGCCTTTATGGCGGCGTTGGGATGAATTTGCACCAGGCGAATTCCGTTCATCTGTTTGCCGTCGTATGTCCATTGCGTCACGCCCGCGAAGTGGACCACACTCGGGCGCCCGACCATTCCCATGAGCGGAAATTTCTCGTGCACCGCGCCATCGCTCAGCACCCCCAGCTTTACGTTAGGCGTGACATTCCCGGGATTGATCGGATTTTTCACAAGCTCAGTCGAATACTCGATCGAGGGGTTTTTTCCGGTCACTTCCGGATGGGTGTAAAAGATCGGGAGCGCGTGATGACCGGCCGTGGCTAGTTTCGCGTCCAGCTCCGGGGTGAAGATTTCGATTTTGCCGCTCGCGGTTAGGAAACGCTTGCCTTTATTCTTCGGATCGAGCGACTCGGCCGCTTCGTACCACGATGGGTGATCGAGATAGAGCGTGCTCACGCCGGGATGCTTCTCGTTAGGGCAGGGCCAGCGCAGCGGTTCCGCTCGCTTTTCCATCCGCGCCTGGCTCATCCCGCCGACGCCCGGAGTACGGGCAACAAATTCTGCCCAAAGTTTCGGATACGATTTCCATTCCGCGCGCAGGTTGTCGGTCCAGTATTCCGGCGGATTCTTCCGGTCGAGCTTCGCCATCGCGGCGGCGAGATCGATCCAGATTTCGATGTCGGTTTTCAC
>JBPCLI010000120.1:0-7193 GCA_051003415.1 Chthoniobacterales bacterium
TCACCTCCGGGTCGTCGCCATGGTAATGCAGTTTCGCGTCCGATGTGAATTCGTCGAATGCCGTCGGCATGACCACTTCGCGGCCTTTGTCATCGACCAGCGTGGCGTCGACCGCGACGCCCCAGCAGTGGAGCGATCTATTGCCCGAGAGAGGATCGGCGACGAAGGCAGCGTCGTGGGTGCGCTGCCAGAGTTCGATCTGCGCGGCAAGCGGGCGATACGCATCCCAGATCTTGAGCCCGTAATGGCGGGCGCGGAGGAAGTTTTGCGCCTTGGCGAGGCGCGCCGCGGTCGTTGGCCTAACGAGGGCGGGCATCTCCGGCGGGTAAAGCGCGTGGCCAGTCATGTTGCGGACGGTGGCGTAGCGCAACTCGACCACGATGGTCGGGTCAACCGACCGGATGTCGATCAGGTTGTTGTAGGTCGGCGCGGCGGAGGCGAGGGAGGAAAGAAAGAGAACGCCCAGCGACCAGCGGAGGAGCCTAACGAAATGCTTCATTGGGGGGCGGGCGCCGGCGTGGGAGCGGGACTTGGAGTTGCCTGGACCTTGGCGAGCCGTTGCAGGAGCAAACGCGCCGTGCCTTCCGGGATGTCGAATTGCAAATCGAGCTTCTCGTCTTTCTGCTCTACTTTTGGCGCCTCGGTCGAGAGAAGGAAATCGGAGCCGGGAATGGTGAGCCAGCGAGCCGGTTCGTTTTGCAGGCTTGCGGCCCAGTTTTTTGCCTTGGCCGCGTCCTCTGCCCTAACGATGAGGTGCGCCTTACTGGGCGTAGCGAGGCTCAGTTCCAGGCCAAGGAGCGAGGATGACTGGAGAAATTCGGCCGGAAAAATCGGGCCAAAGAAAGTCGCGAGATCGCTCGGAGTACGCGCGACGAGACGCAGCGCGCTCCCTGGATCGAGCTGCTGGAACAGCTCGAGCAGGGGATCGGTGATCTTCAAGTCGGGCTCGGTCCCAAGTCGCACCTGAACCAGCTTATCGACCTCGCCTAACGAGCCAACCGCCAGAGTGCGCGGACCGACGCGCGCCACCGTCACATCCGGCCGCTGCCAGATGACGAGACCGGCGACCGTGCTTTTCGCGAAGCTGTCATCCTGCGTCATGGTGCGGACGACCGGGGCAAGGTCGCTTTTTGCTTCGACCAGGACATACTCGCGAACGGGGCCGCGCTCGTCGGTCGCAAGCGCGCGCGTCACGCGGCGGCCGCTCTCGGCGAGGTTGAGGGCCGGGGTGCGGGCGGCGGGTCCGAGTAGTCCGGTGGCGACTTTTTGCCAGAGCTCGGTCTGGTCCTTGCGCCAATGATTGGTCAGCGGCGCCTGGTTGAATTGCTCGATGTCGAACGAAAGGATGGCGAGTGTTTCCCGTGGCAGCCAATCGCGCTTCGTGGGCGACTGGGAAACGAGTGGCAGGATGATCGCGAGGAGCGCAAGAATCGAGATGATGGTGAAGTAGAACTTCCGCAGCTCCTGTTTGTCGATCTGGCCCGAAAGTTCGGCCAGTTCCTTTTTGTGCGCGGCGTGACGATCGACCGTCGCACGCCGTTGTTGCACTTCAGTGAGGAGATGGGGCGCGCTCGGCGGCGCGATACCCTGAGAGGCAAGATGACGGCCGATGTTGAGATAAGCCGGGTTCTTTTTTTCCTCGACCGTCTGATGCTGCTGACGCGCCTGTTTCACTTCCTCCTGCTGGGCCCGCGCGTTTTCGTTTAGTGCGCGATCACGTGTTTCAAATTCGCCTCGGACGCGCGCAATGTTCTTTTCTAGCTGCGCGACGAGCGCCTCGGCCGCCTTTAGTTTCTCCTGCGCGTTCCGGCACGCATCAGCGCTCCCCAGCCGGGCCTGAGACATTTCTGCTTTTTCGCGCGGCAGGCGGGCTCGCTCCGTGCCCAGTCGGTTCATTTGCGCCTGCAGGTCCGCCGGCGGCGGTTCGGTCTCGTGCAGGGCGGAAACCTTTTTCAGCAGCTCGCGGTCGGCCGCGTCGTTTTCGGAAATACGGCGATCGACTGCCGTCAGTTCCTTCTCGCAACGTTCGGCTGTCGCCTTTGCTTCGTCGCGTCGGTCTGCCAGGGGACGGCGTTCTTCCTCGAGTTTGGCGAGCGCGCTCGCCTGCTCTTTCGAATTTTCCTGGCGCTGGCCGTCAATGTGCTTGAGCGCTTCCTCGATTTTCGCGATCCGGACGGCGACTTCCTTTTGTTCCTGCTCGAGTTTCTTGAGGGCAACGATCTCGTTGCGAACTTCCGGGAATTTGGCCGCCTCGGAGGTGCCTTCGCGCCCGAGGGCGATCTCGGATTTTTGCAGGAGACGCTTTTCGTGCTTGAGCGCCATGCGGGTTTTCTGCCGGCGCACTTTCAGCGCCAGCTCCCGCAGACCGGTCGAGATGAAACTCACGGGATAAAGTAAGCCCGGTTATTCCTCCGCGCTGCCTAACTTTGCCAAAACGCTGAAATCCTCCAGCGTGGTGGTGTCGCCCGTGACGGTTTTACCACTCGCGATTTCCTTCAGCAGCCGGCGCATGATTTTGCCGCTGCGCGTTTTCGGGAGGGCCTCCGCGAAACGCACTTCGTCCGGCTTGGCGATCGCGGCGATGTGCTGGCCAACATGAGCGCGCAATTCCTGCTTGAGGGCTTCGGTTGGTTTGACCCCGGTTTTCAGAGTAACGAAAACAACCACGCGCTGGCCCTTGAGTTCATCCGGCCGGCCGACCGCTGCGGCTTCCGCGACTTGGGCGTGACTAACGAGTGCGCTTTCGATTTCTGAAGTGCCGAGGCGGTGGCCGGCGACGTTAAGAACATCATCGATCCGCCCCACGATCCAGAAATAGCCGTCCTTGTCGCGCCGCGCGCCGTCGCCGGTGAAATAATTGTTCTTGTACTCGCTCCAGTACTGCTTTTTGTAGCGCGGCTTGTCGCCGTAGATCGAACGCAGCATCGAGGGCCACGGTCGCCTAACGACCAACTTCCCGCCGACATTCGGCGGGACTTCTTTGCCTTCTGCATCGACCACCGCGGCGTCGACTCCAAAGAAGGGAAGGGTTGCGCTCCCGGGCTTGGTCGGGATCGCCCCGGGTAACGGGGTGATCATGATCCCGCCGGTCTCGGTTTGCCACCAGGTATCGACGATCGGGCAACGGCCGCCGCCGATCGCCTTGTGATACCACATCCAGGCCTCGGGATTGATGGGCTCGCCCACCGTGCCTAACAATCGCAGCGATGAAAGGTCGTGTTTTTTTATCCACTGGTCGCCCCAACGAATGAACGCCCGGATCGCGGTCGGCGCCGTGTAGAGAATGCTGACCGCATACTCCTCGATGATCCGCCAGAAACGATCCGGTTCGGGCCAGTTCGGCGCGCCTTCGTACATCAGCGTCGTCGCGCCGGCTGCGAGCGGTCCGTAAACGACATAGCTGTGACCGGTCACCCAACCGACATCCGCCGTGCACCAATAGATGTCCTCCTCGCGCAGATCGAAAACATATTTCGATGTGCTGTGAATGCCGACGAGATAACCGCCGGTCGTGTGCAGAATCCCCTTCGGTTTTCCGGTCGAGCCGCTGGTGTAGAGAATGTAGAGCGGATGCTCGCTCTCGAGCGCCACCGGCGGGCAATGGGCGTCGACATATTCCAGCTCGCGATGCCACCAGACATCGCGCCCTTCCTCGATGTGGACGTCGTTTCCGGCACGCCGGAAAACGATCACGCGTCTGATCGTCGTCTCGCCCTTCAGCGCGTCGTCCACGTTGTGTTTGAGCGGGACGATCGACCCGCGCCGATAGCCGCCATCGGCCGTGATGACCGCGGTCGCACCGCAGTCGGCGATTCGGTCGCGAATGCTATCGGCGCTGAAGCCGCCGAAGACGACCGAATGGATCGCGCCAATCCGCGCACAGGCCAGCATCGCGATGGCCGCCTCAGGAATGGTTGGCAGGTAAATGATGACGCGATCGCCTTTGCGAATTTTATTTCGCTTCAGGACATTGGCGAAACGGCAGACGTCGCGCTGCAGTTGCTGGTAGGTGAGGATGCGCTTCTCGCCCGGTTCGCCTTCCCAAATGAGGGCGGCCTTGTTCCGGCGCGGTCCGGTCAAATGCCGGTCGAGGCAGTTTTCCGAGACGTTCAGTTTTCCGCCGACGAACCATTTTGCGAAAGGCGGTTTCCACTCGAGGACTTTTGTCCACGGCTTTTGCCAGGTCAGTTCGCGCGCCTCGCGCGCCCAGAATTTTTCCGGCTCGCGAATCGATTCCCGATGCATCCGCCGATACTGCTCGAGGCTGCCGATGCGCGCTTTGGCGGCGAAGCTGCGGGCGGGCTTGAAAACGCGGGTTTCCTTGAGGTGGGACTCGATATTTCTTTCCATGAGCAGAACCGCACGCTATCAAGCCGCTCCGAGCGGCTCAACGCAAAGTTCAAGCAGGAGGATTCCCGTTTGAGTTCTGATCGTGCCCGGCGAGTATCGAGAATGAGCGAACACGTTTACAAAAAAATCGAATTGGTGGGTTCCTCCACGACGAGCATCGAGGATGCAGTCCAGAATGCGATTTCCCTGGCGGCGAAGACGATCCGCCAGATGCGTTGGTTCGAAGTGATCGAGACACGCGGGCACATCGAGGAGAACCAAATCAACCACTGGCAGGTGACGGTAAAGGTCGGTTTTACGCTCGACAAATAAGCTGTAGCGGCGGCCCTGTCGGCCGCTTTTCCGACCGCGGAAATTCTTGCGCGGGAAATCTCGCGGGCCTTCACCCTGCGGGCGACACGCCCGCCGCTACATCACTCTTCTTTTGCCTTCTGATACAGCTTCATCGCGCCGTAAACCAGGATGGCGGGTTTGAACGCCATCAGGAAAAGGCGAAGGAACGCTCCAAGGAGTCGGAAGATGGGCAACCGGTCGAGAATGAACCCGGCCGCCACGCCGTAGAGAAGGGAGCGGGTCGGGTTGGCCCGGACAAAGTCTTCCGTCTGCGACAGGAGCTCGTCCCATTGGTCCTTGGTGTACTGCAGCCCTCTTTCGGCGATGTCACCGGAAGCTCCGGTCATTTGTTCCTCGTCCATATAAGTATCCTTCGGATGGTGACGGCTTTTTGCGCGTCCTGAAAGTGGTTAGCGCAATATCATCCAAATCGAGCGGGCCTCCACTCCGGGCGGAAAATCGGGCAACTTCGCTGTCGACTGGAAGCTCCCGGCCCGCCGGGTCGCCTTGAGGCAAAAGCGGCCCATCACCTCCAGCGCCCGTTCGTTCAAGCGCGTGCAGTTCGTCGAGAGCAGGATCTTTGCATCCCGCTCCGCGACTTCGAGCGCGGAGAGGAGGAGCTTCTCGAAATCATGTTCGACCTGCCAGGCGCGGCCGGTCTTCGAGCGCGAGAAAGTCGGAGGATCGAGGATGATCACGTCGAAGCGTTCACCCTTGCGCGCGAGACGCGGGAGCACGGAAACGACATCGTCCGCCATGAAGCGGTGCCGCTCGGTCCCGAGGCGGTTGAGGATGAAATTGTCGCGGCCGCGGTTGAGCGATTTCTTGGAAAGATCGATGCTGAGCGTCTCCGCACCGGCCATTCCAGCGACCACCGAAAACGAGCAGGTATAGGCGAAACAATTCAGCGTCCGGCGCGGTGCGGCCCGCCTGACGAACTGGCGATTCTCACGCTGGTCGAGAAACAATCCGGTCGAATACCCGGCCGCGAAATCGAGCCCGTAACAAACACCGCGTTCCAGGATGGTGGTCTGGAGCGATTCCTTCGCTTGGCCGGAGAGGAGGATCGGGGGATTTCGTTCGGCGTTTTGTTTCGGCAGGAATCGGCCAAAGACGCGTTGGAATGGCTCGCTGACGAGCAGGGCCCACTCGTTCAGTTCATGCAGGATTTCTTCGCGTGCGGACTCGGTTTTGTAAGAAACCAGCGCATCGCCGCCGTAACGCTCGACCCAGCCGTCAGGCTTGGAGCAGATGCGATAGGCGGCGGTGTTCTCCTTGGCAAAGTCGCGCACCAGTCCGAAATCGATCCAGTCTTTCATCTCTCCCTTCGCCCCGTCTTGCTGCCTGAACCTCCCGCGTTAGAATCAGGCGGGCCACTAGTGGTTCGCCGGTATTCTCAGGCGGTTTCCTTTGAAAAAGCAACAGATCACGGTGCGCGTTCCTGCCACCACTTCGAATCTCGGCCCCGGCTTCGACTGCCTCGGGGTCGCTTTGCAGATCTATAATTTCGTGACGGTCGCCCGGAGCGAAAGAATGGAGGCCGGGACGATGGCGCAGCAGGCCGCGCGGCGCTTTTTCAAAGCGGCCGACTGCGAACCGTTTGTTTTTTCCTGCACCGTGGCAGGTGAAGTGCCTCGGTCCCGCGGGCTTGGGAGCAGCGTCACGATCCGCGCCGGCGTTCTCCACGCCCTTAGCGCGCTCGTCGATCGCCCCCTCAAGCGCGCTCAGATTTTTGGACTTTGCGCCGAACTGGAAGGTCATCCCGACAACGCCGCCCCGGCCGAGTTTGGCGGCTTTGTCGTGGCCCGGAATAATCGGCACCAGAAATTTCCGATCGATCCGCGGCTCCGTTTTGTCCTCCTGATTCCGAGCTTCGAAATCAAGACCGCGGAAGCGCGCCGGGTCTTGCCTAACGAAATTAATCGCTTGCGCGCGGTCGAGTCCTGCGGCAACGCCTGCCTCATCACAGCCGCGCTCGCGAGCGGCCACTACGAAAATCTGCGAGGGGCGCTGGTCGATCATCTGCACCAGCCTTTTCGAGCAAAGTTCGTTCCTTTTCTCGACCGAGTCGTCGCTGCCGCGGAAAAGGCCGGTGCGCTCGGCGGTTTCCTGAGCGGCTCCGGTTCGACCATCGCCTGCCTCACGCTCCGGGCGCCGGAAGAAGTCGCCGCGGCCATGGTCGAGGCTTCCGGTTTGACCGACGCCGAGACGCGGATCATGGCGGCCGACAACGACGGAGTACGCATTATTTCTAGCCTCGCTCCCGATGCGCCGCTGGCTTGAGAATCTCGAGCAATTCGCGATCGACGTCATCCTCGGGCGTCGTCATGGGGCTCGCGCCGCCATGCTGCGCGGCCTGCTTTTTGTTCTTTCGTTAGTCTATGCCCGCATCGTTCAGTTGCGGCTCTTTCTTTATCGCAAACGCATCCTGCGGGAGCGCGCCCTCGGTTGCCTCGTCATCAGCATCGGCAACCTGACCGTCGGCGGCACCGGCAAAACTCCGATCGTGG
>JBPCLI010000121.1:0-36182 GCA_051003415.1 Chthoniobacterales bacterium
AAATAGACCTTGCGCGCCCGGGGCCACTGGACATTATTGCTGTCCGCCAAATTCGGCGGGCTGCGGGTGTAGCTCAGTGGTAGAGCACCTCCTTGCCAAGGAGGACGTCGCGAGTTCGAGTCTCGTCACCCGCTCCACTTTCCCGAGGATCTCCGTCATTTTCGGATGTATCTGCCGGGGGTTCGGATGGGCTCACTGCTCGGGGGTTTTGACTGTTCCGGCAAATTGTTGAATCCAAATCGGCCTCAGGAGGCATCTCACTGACAAACCAATGAACATGAAAACTACCTTTCTCATCTGCTCCTGGGCCGCTGCCATGGCCGTGAGCGTCCTCGGACAAACCCCAACGCCAGCGCCAGACACCGCGAGCCTGGCCGCAACACCCGCTGCCACGATAACGCCCCAATCCACTCCGCCCATAACCGCTGCGACGGTCGTTCCGGTCACGGCTCCTACCATGGCACCCGTCGTGGCCACCTCTCCGACGGTCGCGCCTTCAGCCAGTCCCGACACGGAGGAAGAATTCGACAAGGCGATCGAGAAAAAAATCCGAAAACATCTTCAGGTCGATTTCAATGGAGGAGGCCATTCCGGTGAAGATGTTCCCTGGATTGCGATCCCGATCGTCTTCATTGTTTTCCTGACGATCTTCGGCCTGCCCGTCGCGGTCGTGGGCATCATCCTCTATTTCAGTTTCTCGAAGAGCCGCGCCATGCACAAAACGGTGCGCATGATGGTCGAGAAAGGCCAACCCGTTCCCGAAGCGCTCCTGAATCCGCCGCCCGTCATTCGCCAGCGCTCAGATCTGCGCCGCGGCATTGTCCTCCTCATGGTCGGTGCCGGGCTGATGGTCTTCTTCAGCGCGTGTAACGATTGGGAAGGCGGCGCCTGGAGTATCGGCGTCATCCCTTTCCTCATAGGCCTGGGCTATCTGCTCGTTTGGAGACTGGATGTGCATCGCGGTGACACTTCCCCAAAGGTGTAAACTCCTCGGGTGCCGCTCAATGATGCCGATCTCGTTGCCCGCGTCCTGGTCGACGATGATCACCACGCTTTCGCCGAACTGGTGCGCAATCACCAGTCGGCAGTGCGCGGCCTTCTGCGGCAGCTCACCCGGAGCGATCTCGCCCTCGCGGATGACCTCGCTCAGGAGACTTTCCTGCGCGCTTACAAAAACATTCGCAGCTTTCGGGGTGAAGCGAAATTTTC
The DNA here is from genome assembly GCA_051003415.1 of Chthoniobacterales bacterium. Taxonomy (GTDB): domain Bacteria; phylum Verrucomicrobiota; class Verrucomicrobiia; order Chthoniobacterales; family UBA10450; genus Palsa-1392. Next base: position 1,210 of record JBPCLI010000121.1, read on the forward strand.
CACCTGGCTCTACCGCATCGCCTATAATTGTTTTCGCGAAGAGGCTCGCAAACGAAAGGAACTGGTCGGAATCGACGAAGCACGGCTCGAAGCTGAGCAGGACCCGCAGACCGTTGACCCCGCGCTAAAACACGATCTCATGCACGCGCTCCAACTTCTTCCTCAGCACGAGCGATCGGCCATTTTGCTTTGCTGCCAGAATGGCTTATCGCATGATGAGGCAGCGCGCGTCCTTGAGATTCCGCTCGGCACGGTCAAGACCAACGTCTTGCGGGGTCGGGAGAAACTGAAGAAAACGCTCGCAGCGTGGAGCACAGCCTAACGATGGACGAACAACTTCAGGAAGATTGGCTCGAACGGCGCTTGCGCGAGGAGATGGCATACATCGACGACGGGGGCTTCACCGCGCGAGTCGTGCGCCAGCTGCCCGCCGCCCGCCGCCATTCCTATCGCGCCCTCATCTTGATCGGTATTACCCTGCTCGCCAGCATCGTGACCTATCTTGCTTCCGATGGCGGACGTTTCCTCGTGGTAGCCGCTTATCGTCTCGCCGCCATGCCACTCCTTTTCGTTAGTCTGGTGGCGATCGGCTGCACCGTGGTCATGACCGCGGCCGCGGCCGGAGCGGCCTGGACGAACGATCGCCGAACCCGTTAGACGCTTCCGCCCCCGGGATGAACGCGTCCGGCCAGTGAGTTGTCTAAGGCTCAGCCGATGACCGCGCTCCACTTCACCATCAACGGCGAGCCGCGCGCCGTTGAAGTGTACGACGACACGCCGCTACTCTGGATTCTGCGCGATTCGTTAGGCATGACGGGCACGAAATTTGGCTGTGGGGTGGGCGTCTGCGGCTCCTGCACTGTCTTGGAAAACGGCAAGGCCGTCCGTTCCTGCCAAATCCCGGCGCGCGAAGTAAAGGACCGTTCCTTCACGACAATCGAAGGTCTTTCCCCCGAGGGAAGTCATCCGTGCCAGCGGGCCTGGATAGAAGAAGATGTCGCCCAATGCGGATTCTGCCAGCCGGGAATGATTCTCAACGCCTGCGCTCTGCTCCGCGAGCATCCCGATCCGAGCGATGAAGTGATCGACGCCGTCATGTCGGACTCGGTTTGCCGTTGTGGCACCTACCCACGAATGCGCAAAGCGATTCATCTCGCAGCCGCCATGATGCGCGAGAAAACGACATGAAAACTTCGCGCCGCACTTTTCTAAAGACGGCGACCTTGGGCGGCGCGGCTCTGGTGATCGGCTTCGACGGACGGAACTTGTTCACCGCGGAAAAGGCCGCTGTAAAGTTTCAGCCTAACGGATGGATCCGGATCGATGTGGAGGATGTCGTCACGCTCACTCTAGGAAAATCCGAGATGGGCCAGGGTGTGCGAACCGCGCTTCCAATGATCCTCGCCGACGAGTTGGGCGCCGATTGGTCGCGGGTAAAGATTGTGCAAGCGATGCCCGGTCCAGACTTCAAGCGTCTCGGGACAGGCGGAAGCGGTAGCGTTCAGGGAAGCTGGAAACCGTTGCGCGAGGCAGCTGCGGCTGCCCGCGAGTTGTTGACCCAGGTCGCGGCCAAAGAGTGGCAGGTCGATTCAGCGACTTGTTCCACCGAGGCGGGCTCGGTCCGGCATGCCGCGAGTGGCCGGAGCCTGGAGTTTGGCCGGCTTGTGGAAGCGGCCGCGAAATTGCCTGTCCCGCAGAAGCCGCGCCTCAAGAAAACGGAGGATTTCCATCTGATCGGTCAGCGCACTGCGCGGGTCGACGCGCGCGAGATTGTCACCGGGGCAACCAAATATGGAATCGACACCCGCGTGCCCGGAATGCTCTACGCCTCGCTCGAGCGCCCGCCGTTATTAGGCGCGAAGGCGCGGAAGTGGAACGAAAAAGCCGCGCGGTCCGTGCGCGGGGTGCATAAAGTCGTGGCAGTGACAAATGGCGTTGCGGTGGTGGCCGATTCGACCTGGGGCGCGATGAAAGGACGGGCTGCTCTAAGGGTTGAACGGGACGAAACGAACACGATTCGTTTCGATTCGGTTCGGCATCGCGAAAAATTGGAAAAGGCGTCACGCGAACCGGGCATCGTCTTGCGAAGTGAGAAGCCCAATGCACCAAGCACCGCCGCGCGCACCCTAGAGGCGACTTACTATTATCCCTTCTACGCTCACGCTCCGCTGGAGACGATGAACTGCGTGGCGGCCGTCACGCCTAACGATTGCGAACTTTGGGCTCCGACCCAGGACGCGAACGACCTGCAGCGCGAGGCGGCCAAAATGCTCGGATGCCCGCTCAAAAATGTGAAGGTGCACGTGACCACTATTGGCGGCGGATTTGGCCGGCGTCTGGCGAACGATTATGCCTTCGAAGCGATTGAGATTTCGCGCGCGGTGAAGGCGCCGGTGCAGCTACTTTGGACCCGGCCGGACGATACTCGTCATGGCCATTTCCAAGCCGCTTCCGTTCATCGCCTAAGTGGCGCGCTCGATGACAAAGGCAAAGTCATCCGCTGGCGGCACACCAAGGCTGGCTCCTTGCACAATCTCGGCGGTGTCGACAAGCCGCCCACACCTAACGATGCCCCGTTTTACCGGGGCTACGCCTGGGGCGTTTACGACCTGCCCTACACAATCCCAGACCTGGAGATGGCTTACGTCCCGGTCGATCTCCCAGTGAAACATGGACCATGGCGGGCGGTCTTCGCGCCCGGCAGCGTTTTCGCACGCGAGTCTTTCATCGATGAACTGGCCGACGCGCGCTCAGTCGATCCGCTTGAGTTTCGTCTCTCTCTTTTGCAAAGCGACGATCCATTGAAAGCAGGCAACCTAACGATCGATCGCCGCCGCCTTCGCCGGGTTCTCGAGCTGGTGCGCGATCGTTCCGGTTGGGATTGGAAAGAAAAGCCGAAAGCCGGCGAAGGCCGCGGTGTGGCCTGCAACGTTTACGACGCCGACACCCACATCGCGTATGTCGTCGACGTGATAGTAAAAGATGGCCACGCCCGAGTGAAGCGAGTCATCGCCGCGGTCGATTGCGGGTTGGCAGTCAATCCCATCGGGATCGAGCAACAAATTGAGGGCGGCGTCATCTGGGGTCTCTCGTCCCTACTGAAGGGCGAGATCACTTTCCGTAACGGCGCCGTCGAACAGCACAATTACGCCGACTACGAAGTCGCGCGGATGTGCGATGCGCCGATCATCGAGACGCACATCGTTGCGAGCGACATCGGGCGCCCCTTTGGAATGGGCGAACCACCTGTTCCGCCAATCGCCCCCGCCGTCGCGAATGCCATTTTCGCCGCCACAGGGAAGCGTCTCCGGAAATTACCCATTCGGCCGGAAGACTTCGCAACCTGATCCAATTCAGCCCGCCGGAATCGCCGCGAAAATCTCGTGCGCCGCTTTTACATCGAGCGCGATCTGCTCGCGGAGCGCCGCCAGATTTTCGAATTTCTGCTCAGACCGCAGATATTGCAGAAAACGCAGCTCGATGTCTCTCCCGTAAAGATCCTGGTCCAGATCGAAGACGTGAAACTCGAGCACGCGCTGCGGCACTTCGCTCTCGATCGTCGGGCGGACTCCGAGATTAACTACTCCGCGCATTATTTTTCCCTCGAGCAATCCCTCCGCCGCATAGACGCCGTTAGGCGGAAATTGCTCGCTGTGCGCACTGAGATTCGCTGTCGGAAAACCCAGACTGCGCCCAAGATGCTTCCCCTCCTCCACCGTCCCTAGAATTGTGTAATTGCGGCCAAGCATTCGCGCCGCGGTCGCGAAATCGCCCGCTTCCACAGCCCGTCGGATGGCAGTGCTACTTACTATTGTGCCTTCCGAGGTGACCGGCTCGACTCCGACGACATTGAAGTCGAGCTCCGCCCCGAGCTCCTTCAGGAGCGCAAGATTACCGGTGCGGTTTTTTCCGAAGGACCATTCCTGGCCGACGCAGATTTCGCGCAGCGGCTTGGCGGCCTCCACCAGCTGCCTAACGAAATCAGTAGGCGCCGTCGAGGCCAGTTCGCGGTCGAACTTGAGGATGAGCAATTGCGAGACCCCGAGCGCGCGAATGAGTTCGATCTTGTGTTGCGTGGCGGTGAGGAGGCGCGGGCTTTCCTGCGGGCGCAGAAACTTTGCGGGATGCGGATCGAAGGTTACTACCACCGCTGTTCCCCCGGCCTCCTCCGCGTGCCGCGCCGCGGTAGAAATGACGGCCTGATGTCCGCGGTGGACGCCGTCAAAGACGCCGATCGCGAGAAAGACCGGGCCGGGAATCTGCGCCAACTCCGGAATCGACCGCAGGATGCGCATGAAATTCGCCCGTTAGGCGCCGCGCATCCGTGAGACTTCCGGCAGGGTCAAAATTTTTTCGATAATGTCGACCGGGTTGGCGGTTTTGATTTCTTCCACCGTCACGGCGCGGGTGAGATCGAAGCGGCCGGAACGCGTCCGGCGCAACTCCTGGAGATGGCCGCCGCAACCGAGAAGTTCCCCGATATCGTGCGCGTAGGTACGAACGTAGAAGCCCTTGCTGCACATAACGGTAAAATCGATCTCGGGAGCGGCGATGCGATCGATGCTATAGCGATAGACGTGCACCAAGCGCGGTTCGCGTTCGACCGTCTTCCCCTGCCGCGCCAGCTTGTAGAGGGGCACACCACCCTGCTTGATGGCCGAGACCATCGGCGGCATCTGGTAGAAATCGCCGCGGAATTTGGCGAAAGCCGCCCGGACATTTTCCTCGGTCAATTCCGGGACTGTCCGCTCTTGCGTGACCTGCCCGGCCCTATCCTGGGTGTCGGTGGTTTTGCCTAACGACAGTGTTCCGACGTATTCCTTGTCCTCACTCATAATCAGGTCCTGGATCTTGGTCCCGCGCCCAAGGGTGAGGATGAGCAGTCCGGTGGCAATCGGATCGAGCGTGCCACAGTGGCCGACTTTCTTGATCGAGAGTTGCCGCCTAACGAGCGCGACGACGTCGTGCGACGTCATCCCGGCGGCTTTGTCGACGAGGAGAACTCCGTCGGGTGTGGCAGTAAGGGACACGATGGCGGTGGCTAACTCTTGATTGCAGCGACCGTCGCGACGGCCGCTGCGATTACTTTCTCCGAAGCTTCATCCAGCGGGCCCGGCATGCGAATGCCTGCGGCCAGTTTGTGACCGCCGCCGTGGAAGCTGACGCAGATCGCACAGACATCGGCGCGCTCGTCCTTCGAGCGCATGCTGACGCGGACTTTTCCGCCTTCCAGTTCCTCGAAAAAGATGGCGATGATGACGCCCTGAATGGCACGGAGATGATCGATTAGACCTTCGTTATCCTCTGGGATGACGCCTAGTTCGTCAGCCATGGCGAGGGGCAGGCTGAAGCTTGCCACTTTGCCGACCGCATCGAAACGCATCCGATCGAGCAGAACGCGGAGGAGTTCGATGCGGCGGCGCGGATAGCTCTCGTAAAGCTTTTGACTCAACTCGCCAACCTTGATTCCACAACGCAAAACATCGGCGGCGATTTCAAAAGTGCGCGCGGTCGTGTTCGGATACTGAAACGAACCGGTGTCGGTCGAAATGGCAGCGAAAAGATTTTCGGCGATCCTCTCGTCGAGCGGCAAATCCTGGCTTTGCAGCAGCTCAAAAATAATCTGGCCGGTAGCGGGCGCAATCGGGTCGATGTGCACAAGGTCGCCATAGCGCGGGTTGCTCGGGTGGTGGTCGATGTTGATCCAAAGCTGCGCCCGGCCGACCGCGGTCAAACAGTTTTCTCCAAGGCGCTGCCGGGTCGCGGTATCCAGCGCGATGACGACATCGAAATCCTCCGGCTCGCCAGGTGGCTTCGAGACCAGCTCTGCGCCCGGGAGAAAAGAAAATTTCTCGAGCAATCCCTCCTCGTTCCAAACCTTCACTTTTTTTCCAAGCTTTTGCAGGGCGAGGCCCATCGCGATTTCGCTTCCGAGCGCGTCGCCGTCCGGCCGGACGTGGCTGATAACGACAAAGCTCTCGTGGCCGCGCAGGGCTTGCGCGATTTCCGCGAAACTGGCGTTCGTTAGGGAAGTTTTCGGTGGTTCAGCGGTGGCTGTGTTCATTCGTGATCGGAGCTGGGTGGAGGTTCGATTTCCTGTAGGATCTCAAGTACGCGGTCGCCGCGTTCGATTGAATCGTCGAGGTGAAAAACGAGATGCGGCGTGTATTTCAAGACCACGTGTTTCGAAAGGGCCGACTGGAGTGCAACGCGACTCGCCTCCAATTTCGGCAGCACTTCCTTGCGGCCCTTCGAGCCAAGCACGCTGATGAAGACGTGAGCCGACTTCAGGTCGGGCGTGACGTCCACCTGGTTCACGGTTACGAGCAGATTTTCGAATGTCAGCTCGCGCACCAACAAAGCGCTCAACTCCCGTTTCAGGAGTTCGTTCACGCGTAGCAGTCGATGTTTCATGGTAGCGCAAGCTTCCAGCTTGCATGGTTTAAAATCGCAAGCTGGAAGCTCGCGCTACAGCTTCTGGGCGACTTGCTCGAGTTGGTAGCACTCGATGATGTCGCCGACCTGGTATTCGTTGAAGTCACCGAGCTTGATGCCGCACTCCAGGCCAACCCGAACTTCTTTCACGTCGTCCTGGAAACGGCGCAGCGTGGACAGTCCGCCATCGTAAACCGGCTGGCGACGACGGAGCACGCGCGCCCGCGCGGTCCGGCTGATGCGACCGTCGGTCACGAGACAACCGGCGACGATGCCGCGGCTGAGCTGGAAAACCTGCTTCACTTCGGCGTGACCGATGACCGTTTCGCGATGCTCCGGATCGAGCAGGCCGGCCATCGCTTCCTTCATCTGGTCGATCAGCTCGTAGATGATGCTGTAAAGTTTGACCTGGACGCCCTCGCGTTTCGCGGCGCCGACGGCGTTGCTCTCGACCTTGATATTGAACCCGACCACGACCGCATTGGAAGCGCTGGCAAGGAGGATGTCCGACTCGGAAATCGGTCCGACGCCGGAGTGAATCATCTCGAGATCGATCTTCTTGCTCTGGATCTGGCCTAACGAAGCAACAAGCGCCTCGAGCGAGCCTTGCGCGTCGCATTTCAAAACGAGACGCAGCACCTTTTTTCCGTCGGCTGCTTCGAGGAGACTCTCGAGCGTGGCCCGCTGGGGCACACTCAATTTCTCGGTGCGGCGGTCGGCAAGTCGCTCCTCGCTCAAAACCTTGGTCGATTTTTCCGACTCCATGACGAGAAATTCGTCGCCGGCATTCGGTAACCCGGTAAAACCAAGAACCTTCACGGGAGTGGAGGGGCCGGCCGACTTGAGCGGCTTGCCGCGATCGTCGACGAGCGACTTCACTTTGCCGCCGTAATCGCCACAGATAAACGGCTCGCCCACTTTGAGCGTGCCCATCTGGACGATGACGGTGGCGGTCGGTCCGCGCCCGGCTTCGACCTGCGCCTCGATCACGGTCCCGCGCGGGGTAGCGGTCGGCGAAGCTTTCAACTCCATCACTTCCGCCTGCACGACCATATTCTCGAGCAGCTCTTAGATACCAGTTCCTTTTGTCGCCGATACCGGCACGACGCTCGTCTCGCCACCCCAATCTTCCGGAGTTAGATCGTGTTCCTGGAGCTGCTGTTTGACGCGGTCGATGTTCGCCGAAGGCAAATCGATCTTGTTCACTGCGACCATGATTTTCACATGAGGCGCGGCCTTGGCGTGGTTGATCGCCTCGATCGTCTGCGGCATTAGGCCGTCGTCCGCTGCGACGACGAGAACGACAATATCAGTGACGTTCGCACCGCGCGCGCGCATAGCGGTGAAGGCCGCGTGACCCGGAGTGTCGAGGAAAGTGATGTGGGTGCTTTTGTAATCAACCGAGTAGGCGCCGATGTGCTGGGTGATGCCGCCGGCTTCACCGGCCGCCACCCGCGTTTTGCGGATCGCGTCCATCAGCGAAGTCTTGCCGTGGTCAACGTGCCCCATGAACGTGATGATCGGCGCGCGAAGCTTGAGCTCCTCTTCCTTCTCGATAACGGGCGGCGGAGGCGCAACCACGGTCTCTACGACCTTGTGGACACCGCCACCTTTTTCGCGGCGTTCCATTTCAAACGCGAAGCCATGCTTCTCGCAAATCTTTGTGGCAACTTCCGGTTCAACAGTCAGGTTCGGGTTGGCGAAGATGTTGAATTCGTCCATCAGCTCTTTGATGAGCTGGAAATTCTTCAGGCCGAGCTGAGCCGCAAGATCCTTGACGATGATCGGGGGCTTGATGTGAATGATTTTGCGGCCGTCCTCGGTTTCGGTCGCGATCTCGCCCGCTTCTTGGACCGGAGCGACGTCAGCGGCCGCGAGTTTCTCTTCGCGCACGGGCTCGGGCGCAGCCGGAGTCGCGCGAATCCGCGAAATCGGAGGCAAAAAAGTATGCTTCGCACCCTCAGCCGCCGGCGGGCGCTTCGGTTTGGGAGTATGGGGCTCAATCAAGGAAACGCTTTCGACGACCGGTTTGGGCGCAGGAGCCGGCTCGGGCGTAGTCGGGGCGGTTGGCTTGGCCGGCTGTCGCTTCGCGGTGATCGGGGCGAAAGCGGACTTGGTGGCGGTAACGGCGGACTTGTGCGGGGCGACGGGTTTGGCGGTAGCGGCAGGCACGGACGTGACGGGCTTATTGTTGGAACTCTCAGCGACCGGCGTTTCTTCGGCCGCGTCGGACTTGGAACTCTTGACGGCGGCGATGCGGGAACGAGCGGTCGACGACTTAGCAGGCGCGGCGGACTTGGCCGCCGCTTTGCGGGCAGGCGCTTTGGCCGCCTTGGTTTTGGTCGTCGTTTTCGTTGGCATTAAAGTTCCTTAAAATTGTGCTCATGGCCGTGAGCGGTTAGGCGAGGCCATATTGTTAGGGAGAAACTGCTTCACGATGCACCGCGTCGAAAATTTCGCGCGCCTTCTCTTCGTCCACCCCGAGGATGTCGACGAGATCCTGCATCTCAGCATCGCGCAATCCTTCCAGATTCGTAAAGCCAGTTTTCACCAGGGTCATCGCCTGCTCTTCGGAAATTGGCAGCGAAGTCGAGAGCGTCTGGGCGGCGTGCGCCACCTTTTGCTCGACCGCGGTCGTGCTCGGCGCTTCCTTCTCGATGTTAATTTCCCAGCCGGTCAGGCGCGAAGTGAGCCGTGCGTTCTGGCCCTTTTTCCCGATCGCGAGCGAAAGCTGATCTTCGTCGACTGAGATGGTGGCGCTCTTTTTCTCCAGATTGAAAACGAGGTTCTTCACCTTTGCCGGTTTGAGCGCTTCGAGGACAAATTCCTTCGGGTCGGAACTCCAGCGAATTATGTCGACCTTCTCATTGTTCAGTTCGCGCACGATATTTTTCACCCGCGAACCGCGCATGCCAACGCAGGCGCCGACCGGATCAACTTTCGGATTGTCGCTGAAAACCGCGATCTTCGTGCGATAGCCGGCTTCGCGCGCAATCCCGCGGATCTCAACCGTGCCGTCAGCGATCTCGCTGACTTCCAGCTCGAAGAGACGTCTGACGAAATTGGGATGGCTACGCGAGATGATGATCTCCGGGCCGCGGGCGCCGTTCTCGACTGCCACGACATAAGCACGCAACCGGTCACCAACGTTATAGTCCTCCACTACAACGCGTTCGCGCTGCGGCATGATCGCCTCAAATTTTCCGAGATCGAGGATGACGTCCGAGCGATCGAAGCGTCGGACCGTGCCGCTCACGATCTCGCCCGCGCGATCTTTGAACTCCTCGTAGATCATCTCTTTCTCGACCTGGCGGATGCGTTGCATCATCGCCTGCTTCGCCGTTTGAGCGGCGATTCGGCCGAAATTTTTCGGCGTCACTTCGACCTCGATCTCTTCGCCCACGGCGGCGTCAGGTTTGATCTTGCGCGCCTTCTCGAGAGAGATTTCGTCCTGTGGGTTGGTTACCTTTTCCGCCACCAGGAGATTCGCCAGGGCGCGGATCTCGCCGCTCTTCGGGTCGATGGCGATGTGCAGGTCGCGCGAGGCGCTGACACTTTTCTTGGAAGCCGAGAGGAGGGCGTTCGAGACCGCCTCGATCAGGATTTCGCGCTTGATACCACGTTCCCGCTCCAGGTAATCGAGCATGGCAATGAATTCGGCGTTCATAAAATTAGCGTCCGCCGACAAAAAAGAGTGGGACACCGGCTCCCACTCCAATCCACAACGGACTAGGCGCGGAACTTACTTTTGGAGAGGGCCTTCGTCAAGGGAGGGTTGAGCTCAGGAGGGCGTTCCGTGGATCCTAACAATACAGATCGCCGAGTTCCGGAATCCTAATCTTTCTCCGCGCTCTCTGCGTCCTCTGCGCTTACAATTCGACCAATGTCGCAGTCACGGGCGTTCATTCTGGTCCTCATCGTGTGGTCGGCAATCTACCTCCCGCGGCTCGGTTCTCTCGAGATCAAGAGCGAGGAAGGCCGGCGCATCCTTCCAGCCGTGACCATGCTCGAGACCGGCAACTACATTGTGCCCCAGGTCGGAGGCGAGCCGTATCTACGCAAGCCGCCGTTGGTCAACTGGCTGGTCGCGGGTTCTTTCAAGCTTTTCGGGGTGCGCAACGAATGGGCAGCGCGTTTGCCCTCCGTTCTCTGCGTGCTGGCGGTCGCGCTGGCCTTTGTCGGCATTGCGCGACGCACCCTCGGGGCGAACGGCGCGATCGCCGCCGCCCTCTTGTGGCTAACGAACTTCGGCCTCCTGGAAAAGGGGCGGATGATCGAGATCGAAGCGCTCTACGTGTCGCTGGCCGCACTTGCTTTCATCTGCTGGCTGAGTTGGTGGAAGGACTGCCCCTGGCGCGCTTGGATTACTGCGGGAATTTTTCTCGGTTTTGGCCTGCTGGCGAAAGGACCGCTCCACCTGGTTTTCTTCTACGCGGTCGTGATCGCAATCCTTTGGCCGACGCGCGAATTGAAGCGCTTGTTCAGCTGGCCGCATTTTGTGGGTGTCGTCCTGATGCTGGGAATTTTCGCCGCCTGGGCAATTCCCTGCCTGCAAATGGTGCAGGCCGGCCACGCCGCCAGCGTCTGGACGAAACAATTCTCCGGCCGCGTGACTGGCGAAGACTTCAAGTTCGGCGACTGGATTCTCAACATCCCGCGCGGTATTGCCTACCTCCTGCCTTGGGTCGCCCTGCTCCCGTTCGCGCGCTTTGCGCTTCTTGAAAATGAGACCGATCGGACCGACTGCCGCGCCCTGTCGTTAGGCGTGGCGGTTCCCTTCCTGGTCGTCAATCTCCTGCCCGGCGCGCTTCCGCGCTATACCATGCCGCTCCTCGCGCCCGCCATTTGGCTGCTCGCCATCCTCATCCGCGAACACGCGTTCGTCTGGCCGAAGCCGCTCCGAAAAGTCGTCACTTGGACGACCATCGCGGTGGTCGTTGGCATGCTCATTTACACCCTCGGGCTGATCCGGCTGCTGCAGCGGCGCGAAAAAATCCGGCCGATCGGCCAGGCCCTGAATGCGGTTATTCCGCCTAACGAAACCCTCTTCGCCGTCAATCCGGATTACCAGCCATTCCTGTTCTACGTCGAGCGGCCGATCGTTTATCTCGATCTCGTGGACGAATTGCCGTCCGAGGCGCACTACGTTCTCGTCCAGCCGGCGAACCAGGAAGCCATCGAGCAATCCCGGCGTTGGACCCCGCGCCAGGCTCACGCCATCCTCGAAAAGAAAGACTATCGCGGGCACCGCATCCTTCTTTTCCAAGTGCCTCCTCTGCCCGCGCCAACGCGTTGACTTTTTCGGAAAACGACATTCGTTAGCGTACTAACGAATCCGCTGCCGTGACTCCATTCGATCCCGAAAAACTAGGCATCCTGCTCACCGGGACCGCCCGCGACTGGCGCAACAAGCTCGATCGGCGCCTGCGTCCGCTCGGCTTAAGCCAGGGGAAATGGATCACGCTCGCGCATCTCGCCGATGCCGGGCAGCCGCTCACACAACGGCAACTGGCGGAGCGCGTCGGCATAGAGGGCCCGACGCTCGCCGGAATTCTCGATCGTCTGCAAGGCGACGGCTGGGTCGAACGCAGAGAATCGCGCAGCGACAGGCGTTGCAAAACCGTCCACCTCCGCCGCAACTCCACGGCAATTCTCGACCAGATTTTTTCTACCGCCCAGAAGCTGCGACACGAATTGCTCGCGGATATTCCGGACGACGATCTGCAAACCTGTATGAGCGTCCTGACGCGCATCCGGAAAAGGGCGGATGCCGTAACCTCGAACGGCGGAGGCGTAAAAGTCGGGCCCAAAACAAACGGCGCAAAAATAAAGCGAACAGCTCGCGTCCGCTAACTGTCTCGTTTCGAAAAGATGCACCACCAAATCCACCGGACCATCGGCAGCGCCCTCTGCGCGGCGGCGCTTCTTGGCTTCGCCGGTTGCGGAAAGGGAAACGCGCCTAAGAACCCGCCGCCTCGCCCGGTCTCGGTCGCAAAAGTTATCACCAAGGACGTTCCGCTCTACCTCGACGAAATCGGAACCTGCGCCGCATTTGAAAGCGTCCAGGTGCAGGCGCAAGTCAGCGGACAAATCATGGAGCGCCACTTCGAAGACGGCGCCGACGTGAAGAAGGGCGAGCTTCTTTTTACGATCGATCCGAGACCCTATCAGGCCGTCCTCGATGCGGCCAAGGCCGACGCGATCCTGGCCGAGGCGAACTTGAAACGCCAGCAAGAGTTGCGCACCCAGGGCGTGACCGCGACGCAAGACCTCGATACCGCGAAAGCCAATGCCATGCGGACCGGGGCGGCGGTCGCAGCTGCCCAGACCAATCTCGATTACTGCTCCATCCGTTCGCCGATCAAAGGCAGGATCGGGCTGCGTCAGGTCGATGTGGGTAACACAGTCAGCGCCGGGAGCAACAGCGCCGTCCTTGTTAGCATCGACAACCTTGACCCGATTTACACCGACTTCACGATCGCGGAGCCGGATCTGCCACTCGTTAGGCGCTATCTCGGCGGGCCAAACCTGCAAGTGCTGACCGATGCGGAGGGCGACAATATTCCTCCGCGCGAAGGGAAGCTCTATTTCATCGCGAACACCTTGCAGCCCGGAACCGGCACGGTGCAGGCGCGAGCCCAAACGCCCAACCCCGACCATGCCCTTTGGCCATTGCAGTTTGTCCACGTCCGCCTCATCCTCGACCAATTGAAAGACGCACGTCTCGTGCCTAACGGCGCCGTCCAGGTGGGCCAGAAGGGGCCTTACATCTTTGTCGTGAAACCGGACTCCACGCTTGATCTTCGTCAGGTAAAGCCAGGCCAGAAGCAGGGCGACCTAACCGTCATCGAGGAGGGCGTGAAGCCAGGCGAAAATGTCGTCGTGGCCGGCCAGCTCCAACTCGCCCCGGGCGCGAAGGTCGTCGTGAAATCGACCGAGAAAACCTCCGAAACGGGCGGCGGCGGATCCGCCGGTGCCGCACCCTAACGATGCCGACTCTCGACCAGAACGGCCACGAGGGCGGCAACGGCTCCAAGAAAGGAATGCCGGCGCATCGCGCGCAGACTAAGGCCGAGAAAACAACCGGAGCCAAGCTCGTGCAGTTTTCTTCCGGTCTCTCGCGTCCCTTTATCCAACGGCCGGTGATGACGATGCTGCTGACGGCGTCGATCATCGTCTTCGGCGTCCTGACTTACAATCAACTGGCCGTGAACGATCTTCCAGCGGTCGATTACCCGGTCATCCGCGTGCAGGCGAACTACCCGGGCGCGAATCCGATTACGATGGCGAACACGATCGCGACGCCGCTCGAAAAGCAGTTCACTCAGATCCCGGGACTCGAGTTGTCGACCAGCACCAGTTCGCAGGGCAATACCCAGATCACCCTGCAATTCGCGCTCAGCAAAGGAATCGATGCCGCCGCGACCGACGTGCAGTCCGCCATCCAGAGCGCCGCCGGCCAGCTGCCTAACGACCTGCCCAGTCCGCCCACATTTACCAAAACGAACCCGAACGATCAGCCGGTTGTCTATGTCGCCCTAACGAGCGACACGCTGACTGACGCTGAGCTCTACCGCTACGGCACGACCGAGGTCTCGCAACGGATCAACGTTTTGCCCGGCGTCTCCGAGGTCGCCATCTACGGCGTGAAAGGCGCCATCCGGATCAAGGTCGATCCGGGCGCGCTCGCTTCGCGGAACATGACTTTTGACGAGTTGTCGAGCGCGATTCGGAGCGGCACCTCCTACTCGGGAGCGGGCCAGTTCGATGGGAAAAACAAGTCGATCACGTTGCGGCCCAACGGCCAGGTGGACGACGCCGAGGGCTATCGCAATCTCATCGTCAAACAGGGCAGTAACGGTTCGCCCGTCTATCTGCGCGACGTCGCGAAGGTCATCGACGGGGTGGAAAACGAGCGGCTCTCCCGGCATTTTTTCGCGCGCGACTTCGAGCCGCCCGCCTCGGTTATCGTCTTCGCTGTCTCGCGACAGGCGGGGGCGAACGCAGTCGCGGTCGCAAAGTCGGTCCGCGATCTCCTGCCACAATTGCAAAAGGAACTGCCGGGCTCGATCCGCCTCATCCCGACATTCGATCGCTCGCAAACAATCGTCCATTCCCTGCACGACGTGCAGGCCACCCTCGCGATCGCCTTCGTCCTCGTCATCTTCGTCATCTTCGTCTTCCTCGGGCGCGCCTCCGACACACTCATCCCGATCGTCGCCTTGCCGATGTCGTTTCTCATTACCTTCATCGCGATGTGGGTGCTCGGATATTCGGTGAACAATCTCACCCTCATGGCGATGACTCTGGCGATCGGCTTCCTCGTCGACGACGCGATCGTTTTTCTCGAGAATGTCGTTAGGCGAGCGGAAGCGGGCGAGTCGGTCTATCGCGCCACGCTCAACAGCGCCGGGGAAATTTCCTTCACCATCTTGTCGATGACCTTGTCGCTGGCGGCGGTTTTCATTCCGCTCGCCTTTATGCCGGGTTTGTTAGGCCGGATTTTCCGCGAGTTCGCCATCACCATCATCGTCGCCATTTTCGCTTCCGGCCTGGTCTCGTTAACCCTGACTCCGCTGATGTGCTCGCGCATCCTCGCGGAACGCGGGCCGGGCCATCGCAAGACTTGGACGGAACGTTTCGTCAGCCGCTATTTCGATCCGATTCGCGACTTTTATGGCCGTTCGCTCGATCGCTTTCTCGACGTCGGCTGGCTCGCCGCTCCCATCGTCATCGCCTGCGCGATCGGCGTCTGGTTTTTTTTCAATCATCTGCCCTTCACCCTCCTGCCGACGGGCGACAGCGGCGTCATCCGCGGATTTTTCATTGTTCAAGAAGGCGCGTCGCCCGATCAACAGCGACGGCTGCAGGAAAAGCTCGATCCCATTCTGCAGGCGAATCCGGCGGTCGATAAATATTTTACCGTCGCGGGAAGGTCCGGTCTGGGGGCGGGCGTCTTTACCGTCCTTTTCCTGAAAAACGCGAACCAGCGCGCCGACATCGACAGCGTGGCGGCGGATCTGCGGAAGGCTTGTGGCGAGATTCCCGGTGTTTTCCCAACGCTCAATCCCCAGCCCGTCCTGCGGATCGATATTGGCGCGACCGGCAGTTCGTTTGGCCGCTACACCTATGTCTTAAGTGGAATCAACCCCGACGAGGTTTATGCCGCCGCCGATAGGTTAACGGAAAAGCTGCGCGACTACGATGGCTTCGCCAGCCCGCCACGCTCCGATCTTTTCCGTAACACTCCAAATCTCGACATCGATATCGACCGCTCGCAGGCAAGTCTTTACGGCATCTCAACCACGCAAGTGGAGAGTCTTCTGCGCGCCGCTTATTCACAGAACTACGTCTATCTGATCAAGCAGGCGGATGATCAATACCAGGTCATCGTGGAAGCTGACGATAAGGCGCGGACAGGTCCGGAAGACTTTCGCGAGATTTACGTGAAGCCGACCGGAGGGAACAAACTCATTCCCATCCGCGCAGTAACGAAGGCGACCGAGTCGCTTGGCCTTCAGTCGGTCAATCACACCAATCAATTCACCAGCGTTACTTTTGGTTTCGACACAAAACCGGGCGTGGCCCTCGGCGACGTGACCGACTTCATCAACAAAACCGCTGCCGAGGTTTTGCCGCCGACAGTGAAAGGTGAATTACAGGGAGAAGGCCTCGTCCTGCAGCAACTCTTCGCCGCCCTGCCCTTCCTCGTCATCGCGGCGCTCTTCGTCATGTATGTCATTCTCGGCATTCTCTACGAGAGCTACGTGCATCCGGTCACGGTCCTCTCTACTCTCTTTCCCGCCGTCGTCGGTGGATTGATGACGCTCTGGATTTTCCGCTCCACGCTTTCGCTTTACTCGGTCATTGGGCTTTTCCTTCTCATGGGTATCGTGAAAAAGAACGGCATCATGATTGTCGATTTCGCTCTCCACCGGCTCGATGAAGGCTACGATCGGCGGAGCGCGATTCACGAAGCGAGCGTGGAACGTTTCCGGCCGATCATCATGACCACGCTGGCTGCGCTGATGGGCGCGCTCCCGCTCGCTTTCGGCTTCGGCGCAGACGGCTCCTCACGCCGTCCGTTAGGCCTGGTGATTGTCGGCGGACTGGTCTTCTCGCAATTGATCACCCTTTACATCACGCCGGTGATTTACCTCGCGCTAGAATGGTTCCAGGAAAGCGTGCTCGACCGCGTTCCCTTCCTCCGCAGCGCGCACACCCACCACGAAGCCGAGGCGAAAAAGCACGAAGCCGAATTGGAACCAATCGGCGCTTGATGTGGGAGGGGCCTTGTGTGCCCCGATTGGTGGCGAGCACAGTCGAGCACCGCACAAAGGCGGCTCCCACATTAGGCAATCCATTCCATGGCTTTCGTCGCCAGTCGATCGAAAGCCCTCACCGCCAGCTCGAGATGCTCTTCTTTGGTATCCTCGATCTTATTGTGACTAATCCCGTGCAGGCTCTGGACAAACATCATCACCGTCGGAATGCCGGCCCGGGCCACTTCGGCTGCGTCATGCAGCGGACCGGAAGGGAGACGATGTGATCGGCCGCAGGTCTCGCGGATCGCTGCCTCGCAAAAACCGATCAGCTCGTCGTTGAAGGGCAGCGGCACAATTTGCCAAAGGCGTTCCCAGGAGACAGTCACATTTCCTTCCTGCGCGAAGCGTTCGCTCGCCTCCCGTGCCTCGCGGAACATGGCGGCAAGCGCGGCCCCGTCGAGATGGCGTTGATCGAGCGTGATTCGGCATTCCTCCACCACGCTGGTGACGATTCCCGGTTTCGTTAGGCAAGAACCGATCGTGCAGACGCCGCCGTGCCGATCCGTGATCCGATAAATCTCGGGGCTCATCTTTGCGGCGGCGAGGAAGGCGTCCTTGCGCCGGTTCATCGGCGTACTCCCCGAATGCGCCGCCTGCCCATGGAGAGTGATGGCGTGCCGCTCGACCCCAAAGGTTCCCAGGACCGCGCCTAACGACATCCCCAGATCGAGCAGCACCGGACCCTGCTCGATGTGCAGCTCGATATATGCCGCGGCGTTCTTTAACTGCTCCCCGCTTTTCCCGACCTGCTCAAACTCGATCCCCTGCTCTTTCAACGCGGCGGGCAGCGTCATCCCATCGCGGTCAACCAGCCCGCGTGCTTCGTCCATGTCGAGGCGGCCGGAGCAGGCCGAGGAACCAAATAAACTTTTGCCAAAACGAGCGCCTTCTTCATCGGCCCAGTCGACCAGCCGCACGGTCACCGGCGGCTGACCTTGCGCCGCGATCCGGCGCAAAATCTCGAGCCCGGCCAAGGTGTTCAGACAACCGTCGAGCCAGCCGCCGTTAGGCACAGCATCGATGTGCCCGCCGATCAGGAGCACCTTATCCGACTTGCCGCGCAGCGTCATCCAAAGATTTCCCGCCGCATCGCGCTCGACCTCGGCCCCGGCCGCCTTCGCTTTCTCGGCCAGCCAGCTCCGCGCCTTTGCCCATGTCTCGGTGAAAGCGACCCTTTGCGCGCCGTTTTCGTCACTCGTTAGGGCACGCAGGTCTTTTAGCTCGTCGATGGTGCGACGCGGATTCAGCTCACTCATGCCGCCATGCTAAAGAAGGGAGCGGAAAGCGACAACCCGCCTTTCAAAGATCCGTAAACGCGTCCTGCTTCGTGATCGTTCCGCGGCTGCCCTGTTGCTGAATTAGTTTCGCGACCAGTCCGGTCCAGCCAGTCTGGTGATTCGCTCCCAGGCCGGCGCCGCTGTCGCCATGGAAATATTCGTGGAAGAGGTAACGCTCGTGATCGCCCACCCCGCCTAACGACTCGCCGGAAGCACCCGCAAAAGGCCGCTCCCCTTTTTCGTCCGGGAGCCAGAGCTTGATCAGGCGATTGGAAAGTTCATTCGCGACCTGGTCGAGCGTGAGGAACTGCCCGGAACCGGTCGGGCATTCGACCCTGAAGTCGTCCCCGTAGTAATGATGAAACTTCTGGAGCGATTCGATGAGGAGGAAATTGATCGGAAACCAGACCGGCCCGCGCCAATTGGAATTCCCGCCAAAAATGTCGGTCTGCGACTCCGCCGGTTCGTAGCCGACCACTTTCTGCTCGCCGCGCACATCCAGAACATAGGGATTATCCCGGTGAAATTTGCTCAACGAACGCACGCCGTAGTCGCTCAGGAATTCGTTCGGATCGAGCATCCGGCGAAGGAGACTTTTCATCCGGTGCCCGCGGGTCAGGGCAATCAGCCGCCGCTGGCCCGCGCCCGGGACCGTCCAATGCGAGATGAGCCCGGCCAGGTCAGGTCGGTTGGCCAGGTACCATTCGAGGCGCCCCGCAAAACCCGGCATCGCTGCGAGCAGCGCGGGCTCGATCGTCTCGACCGCGAGCAGTGGCATGAGCCCGACTAACGAACGCACCCGCAGGGGCAGGAAACGATTTCCCGGGGTATGCAGGACATCGTAGAAAAATTCGTCGGCCTCGTCCCAGAGGCCGATCCCCTGCCCGCCGGCGTTGTTCATGGCCGCGGCAATCCCGAGGAAGTGCTCAAAGAACTTGGTTGCGATGTTTTCGTAAACCGGATTTTCCCGCGCCAGCTCAAGGGCGGTTCGCATCATCGTTAGGCAGAACATCCCCATCCAGCTCGTCCCGTCGCTCTGCTCGAGCCGGCTGCCGTCGGGAAACGATGCGCTCCGGTCGAAAACCCCGATGTTGTCGAGGCCGAGGAAGCCGCCCTCGAAAATATTGCGGCCGCCCGAGTCCTTCCGGTTGACCCACCAGGTGAAGTTGATCAGCAGCTTGTGGAAAACCGTCTCGAGGAAAGCGCGATCGCCCTTCCCGGTGGCGCGCTCCTCAATTTTATAAACCCGCCACGCAGCCCAGCCGAGGACCGGCGGATTCACGTCACTGAAATTCCACTCGTAGGCCGGGATCTGACCGTTGGGATGCTGATACCATTCGCGCAGAATGATATCGAGTTGGCTCTTGGCGAACTTCGGATCGACCAGCGCGAGCGGAATGCAATGGAACGCAAGGTCCCAGGCCGCATACCAGGGATATTCCCAGGCGTCGGGCATCGACATGACGCGCTCGTTGGAGAGATGGGTCCACGCTGCGTTTCGTCCAGTCTTACGTTCGTTAGGCGGGGGCGGCTGCGCGGGATCGCCCTCCAGCCACTGCTCCACCACGTAGTGGTAATACTGTTTCGTCCAAAGCATTCCGGCCAAAGCCTGGCGCTGGATCGCGCGATGTTCGGGGCTCAAGCAACCTGGGGCGAGCGAAGCGTAGAATTCATCCGCTTCCGCTTGGCGGCGCATGAAGACGCCGTCGAAATCCGAGAACGCGTCTGTCGCCGCAGTAGCCAGGGGCGCCGTTGTAGCCGGGGGCGCCGACCCCGGCCGGGCTGGCGCGCGGCCGCGCTGATCGACTCCGGGGTCAGCGACCCCGGCTCCAGGTTGCGCTTGCAGACGCAAGCGAATGGCGCGCGCCTCGGAGGGGCCGAGTGTCATTTGGTAATGCACCGCGGCCTTCGTGCCCATTCGATCCTGGTTTACCGCCTGGGGATTTCCCCTAACGACCACCTCGTGAAAGGCGTCTTTCACGTGGCGGCTGCTGTTGGGAACGCCGTAGAGAAGTTGCAGGTTCGTCTCGTTCTCGGTGAAGAGCAGACCGTCCGCTGCCTCGCCGACGAGTCGATATTCACCAAGCGTGACGTGGCTCGCCTCGATGACTCCGGCGGCCTCGGAGTGGTCGTCCCCGACACGCATATTCGGACGCGGCACATCGGCCGCCCAACTCCAGGTATTGCGAAACCAAAGCGTGGGCAGGATGTGCAGCGTGGCAGGCTCCGGCCCGCGGTTCGTGAGCGTGACGCGGATAAGCTGGTCATCGGGATCGGCCTTCGCATACTCGAGCGTGATGTCGAAGTAGCGGTTCTCGCGGAGCACTCCCGTCTCCCAAAGCTCAAACTCCGATTCCAGCCGCGAACGCCCGGCATTTCGCCTAACGAGTTCTTCGTAGGGAAAAACCGCCTGTGGATAACGATAGGTCATCCGCATGTAGGAGTGGGTCGGGGTATTATCCTCGAAGAAGAAAATCTCCTTCACATCTTCACCGTGATTTCCCTGCGGACCCGTCAGGCCAAAAAGTCGCTCTTTCAGAAACGGATCGCGACCATTCCAGAAAGCGAAGGCGAAGCAAAGGCGCTGCTTATAATCGCAAATCCCACCGATCCCGTCCTCGCCCCAGCGATAGGCACGCGAGCGAGCGTGCTCATGCGAAAAATAATTCCAGGCGTCACCATTCGCGCTGTAATCCTCGCGCACCGTTCCCCATTGACGCTCGCTCAGGTAAGGCCCCCACAAATGCCAGGGCTCTTCGCGATGGTCGTTTTGCTGCAGGCGGCGCTGCTCGGCGTTCATTGCCGGATGGTAGCGCAAGCTTCCAGCTTGCGGGATGCAAAAAATTGCAAGCTAGAAGCTTGCGCTACCCTTCCCGCGATCACTGGTGAAGATATTTCGCGAACCAGCCGAGATAACGCTGGTAACGATCGAGGAGGTAACTCGGTTTCTTGATCCCGTGGAATTGCCCCGCATAAATCACCAGTTCGCTCGGCACGCCTAACGTTCGCAGGGCCTGATACATCTGCTCGCTATTCAGCAGTGGCACGTTGTAGTCGCTCTCCCCGCAGAGGAAAAGGGTGGGCGTTTTGATTTTATCAGCATGCAAAAAGGGATAGGAAATCTTGGCCCAGACTTCGGGGTGAGCCCACGGCGAACCGAGTTCGTATTCGTAATCACGGATGTATTGATCGGTGCCATAACCGGCGAGGACGTTCGAAATCGACGCGCCGCTGACTGCGGCCTTAAAGCGAGTGGTCGAAGCGATGAGGTAGTTGGTCGACATCCCTCCATAGCTCCAACCGCCGACGCCGAGCCGATTCGGATCGGCCAAGCCCCGCGCGATGGCGTCATCGACCGCGGCGAGATCGTCCTGCACATCAACGCTGCCCCACGCCGCGTAGATGCCCATCGCATAATCGGTCCCGCGGCCGGTCGAGCCGCGCGGATTCGGAAACACGACGAGGTAGCCGTGGGCGGCGAAAAGTTGCTTTTCGAAATCGAACTCGTTCGCGAACTGTGATTGCGGACCGCCATGCGGGCGCAGAATGGCGGGCAGCTTGCTTTCCCCCTTTCCGTTAGGCGGATGAATCAGGAAACCGTGGACCTCGGTCCCATCCGGGCTCTTGAATTTTGTTTCCTCCACCCGCCCAAGCTGTACCTGGGTCAGGAGCGGGTCATTTTGCTTCGTTAGGCAACGCAGCGCGCCACTCTCGGCCGCGAAGATTTCAAAGGGCCGATCCGGCGTGCTCGCCCTGACGATAACTTTGCCTTCGTTGCTGACATCGTAGGCTGTCACGCTGCGGCGGCCGCCAACGACTGGCTCCGGCTGGCCGCCTTCTGCCGGAACGCGCACGAGGGCATTCGTACCATCGTCTTCCAAAACCGTGAAGATGGATTTGCCATCGGGCGCCCAATGCGGCTGGACGAAATTGCGGTCGAGCGCCGCGGTCAGGAATTTCGGCTCGCCGCCGACAGCCGGGATGATGGCGAGTGAATGGGTCGCGTAGCCGATCTTCTTCGGGTCGCCGCCGTGAATGTAGGCGATCGTTTTTCCATCCGGGCTCCAGGCAGGAGCGCTCTCCCAGTCGGGATGTGCATCTGCCTCAGGGTTCTTCGTCAGTTGCCGCACCTTTGCACCGGGCTCCGGCGTGATCAGGTAAATATCCCAGTTCTCCGTGCGATCGGGATCATCGCCGCGCTTGCTGACGAAGGCGATTTGTTGTCCATCTGGCGACCAGGACGGCAGGCCGTCGTCGTGTCGGCCACTCGTTAGGTCTGCAACCTTGCGATCGGCCAGGTCGAGCAGCTTGAGATGCGACCAGCGGTCAGTCAGATAACCGTCGATATCCTTTTTGAACTGGAACCGATCGATCACGATCGGCGGGACGGTCTTTTTCTCCTTCTCCTTCGCTTCAAGTTCGCGCGGATCGGGATCATACACCACGAGCACGATCCGTTTCGAATCCGGAGACCAAGCGAAGTCGTTCACGCTTCCTTTTTCAGTCGTCAGCTTTTCTGCTTCCCCACCGGCGCTGGCGAGAATCCAGAGCTGATCGTTATCGCTTTCATCCGTGCGACTGGAAAGGAAGGCGAGCCATTTCCCGTCCGGGCTCCAGCGCGGATGAGTCTGCGCGTCGTCGCCAAAAGTGAGGGCGCGGTTTTCCGAGCTGTCCCAATTCGCGAGCCAGAGATTTTTCGGCTGCTTGTTTTTCTTCAGGTCGACCGTCCCGACGACGTAGGCGACGCTCCGGCCGTCGGGCGAGAGATTAGGCTCGTCGACGTCGCGGATGGCTGCGAAATCTTCTGGCTTTAGCGGCCGGCGAGTTTCCGCCCCTAACGAAAGGGCGGCACAGAAAAAGGAGAGAAAAAGGAAGAAGCGCGCGAGCATGCTGAGAAGTAGTAGACTTTTCCCAGCGCGAAACGCCAGCGAAATGGACGAAAGAGCGGTCCGATTGCGGTGCGAAATCGCCGCCTGCTCAATCCGGCCCGGGCTTGCCGTGGAAGAGAATGTCGATCAGAGGCGCGATACCACCCGCCGGCCGCGGCGAGGAAGAAAATGATCGCAAGCCCGGGATGACCCCAGATGCGGAAAGAGGTTTCGACCCGCATGAGGAGGGAGGTGACCTAACGACGCCGCCGCCATCCGTTCACTTTCGAGGGTCGCGCCGGCGAGGCTGACGCTGAAGGTTAGGCAGGGTCGCTTCCCGCTACGCGGCAACCTGGTAACTCGCTGCGTCGTCCGTTTCGAGCCAGTCGAAAAGCGGGGTGGTCGCAGGATCGAGCCCGAGCGGCTTGACGGAGTCCGCGTACCACTCACGTTTTTCCGGGTTGTCATACGGATTCGCGGCCAGCATTTGCTCACACCATGCCGCCTTTTCTTCGTCGCTCTTGGGCGTGCCGTTGGCGTCGACCCATTTCACCATCTCCTCGTCGCTTTTTCCCTTCTCGACTTCGGCTTTGAAATCGTCGCCTTTGATTCCTTTCCAGCCAAAAAGCATGTTATCGAGCGGACAGTCGAAATGATATTCGCCGATGTCGCCCGCGAGCAGGGCGCGGCATTTATCTAGCGTGCGCCCGAGAATGACATAGCCGCCAACGCGAGTTTTCGGGCTCCGGGGAGCTTCCTTCGTCAAATCTTTTCCTTTTACATTTTGTTCCATCCGGAAAGATACGAGCGCGCTCCGGATCGGGCAACCAGCGAAGGGTTTTCTCGCACCCGGTGGACGCAACCGGCCCGCGACGTCCGATTCTTTTGCATGAGCCAAAAAAAAATCATTTCGACCCTGAATAACCTGATTGAAACCCTCAAGGACGGTCAGGAAGGATTTAAGCAATCAGCCGAGGGAGTCGACGATCCGCAACTGAAGACGATGTTCGATACTCTCTCGCTGCAGCGTTCCAAATTCGCCGGCGAACTGCAAAGCGAAGTCGTGAAGCTGGGTGATCCCGACCCGGAAGATTCCAGCAGCACAAGCGGAGCCATGCATCGCGCCTGGATCAACGTGAAGAGCGCGGTCACCAATCGCGACCGCCACGCCATTCTCGCCGAAGCCGAGCGCGGTGAGGATTCCGCCGTCGCCGCCTACAAAGACGCGATGGAACACGATCTGCCGGCCCCGATCAAAGATATCGTCGCCCGGCAGTCCGCCGAAGTGAAAACCGCGCACGACAAGGTCCGCAACCTGCGCGACACCGCAGCGCAGAAGTAAGACAGCGAATCCTCTGAATCTCGACGGGCGGGAGGCGCAAGCTTCCCGCCTGTTCTATTTGGGGCTAAGTGCGGCTGCTTGGCGATCGGAAGCGCGTCGCCTACGACCAAAGGCAGACCCCATGAAACTCGCGAGCGTCGCAACGATTCTCGACGGTGGTGGGCGGATGGCGGTTAACGCGCACGGTTATTTGCGGTCCACAAAGGATGCCGATCTCGCCGTCGATTTGGCGCCGGCAAATAGTGAAGTTTGACGAAATTCGCGTGACTGGAACGATCGCGCGGAAGGAAGCGGGGAGGTCAGTATCACGCCGCCGATCATCGCGTCATCGCCGGTTTGGGCGAACCGCGTGTGCTGATATTAGATAGTTGTAAGTCGGCCGCTCTATCGAGGCCGTAGACCGTAGGCTTCGACCAAGCCGACCCGGTTTTCCCCGTCGTGCCCCGAATAATCGTCGTGTTTCGCCCTGAGCATCAACGTTTCCTCGGAAGGCCGGGTTCTCAGGACCCATCAGCGGATTCCGTGTCGGCAGAGCCGGCCGCTTCAACTTTACCTTCGCTTGGGGGCGGAAGGATCGGTTGAAGCGGCGGCTCGCAATCTAGTAATAGGCTTCAACGTCGGCGTGGCCTATCCCATCGCCACTATCAGATGCGAAACCCAACGCAGGTAAAGTGACCTCCGATTGGACTGTCGATGTCAGCGGCGAATCGAACCATTGTCCGTTCGACGTCCGACTCGAAGCGTGGGTCGTTTCCGGCGAACTCCATGCCTGATTCGAGGCGTGCGCAGCCCAGAGCAAGGACTCATATCGAGGAAGTGCACTTCTTTTCATATTTGAAACCTCTAATCAACCGGAGGCCAGCTGCGTGTTAGTCGTCTGATTACCTGGTCGATAATCTGATCGCTTCTCCCGACACCGTAACAAGCCCAGCCGGATGCGCTGTCAGGACGAAGAAGACTTGACTCCCATCGTTCTTGACAACCAAGTTCTCGTCCAAGCCCGCCGGCACAGAGGACAGCGTACCCGTGCAATCGGAGTTGACGGTATACGTTGCCGTAATGACCGGAAAACTGACAGCGCCGTTCAGGACGGAAGTCCCGCTACCGGTAGCCCCCCCGATTCCATCGAAGACAATCCGATTCAGTGTCGTGTAGGGCAAGCCAATCAGGGTTCCAGACGAGCGACCCATATAAGCACCTTTCAGGGTCGCAGGAGAACAGAAGGCAGGCGCCAGGGATTCCTTTGCGCTGCTCTGCGCCCAGGCCGCCGACGAAAGCGCAAGACAAGCGAGCGCAAGCGCGGTTTGAACTAAGCCACGCCGAAACGGCGACCTGCTTGTTAGATTTGCTGCATTTATTAGCTGACTTGATGTATGTATGTTCATAACTGGGTAGGCGTGACTTTTTAGGTCACACTGTGATTTTTTAGGTCCCAAATAATGGGCAGATGAAAAGATCAAAACCTCCACGCGACCGGGCGCTCCGGATGCGGGTTGTAGGAGCAGAAATATCCGGTCTTGACCCGAACGGCCAGATGGCTGCGGAGCGAGGGAACGACTTCGCCGATTCGGTTAATAGAGGTCTTGATTCGCTTGGTTACGGCGGAGCGTGCGCGTTCCGCTTCTGATCCGCTCTTTCGATCTCGGCCGCCGAGTCCTACCGCCAGGGAGAGCTGTTTGGCAACGGCGGCCATCTCGTTCCGGGCTCGCTCGGCGCGAGCGGAGTTGTTGAAACGCTCAGCCTCCTCCAAGTCATTTCGGAGATCTTCAAAGCGCTGCCTGTATTCGACCTTGGCCCTTGCGTCCAGGACCGGACCGGTGTCAGACGGGGGTCCGCCCTGCCAGGAATCCGCGGCGTGGCTTGCTCTGGCCAATACCCGGCACTCTCCCATAACTTGCCCAACTAACTCCATCACGTGGAACTCACGCCCGGGATTACGTAGCAACAAGGCAAGACAGCCTAGACCACGCGAGGCCTTAAGGAATGCAGCCTGACCCCGATGCTCGATGATCCAATAATCACCCCGTCGCAAAAACAGGAACCCTTCATCTACGGGCGGATTCATTGGCTCTATCTTCTTCTACGGAAAGCGCGGCCCAAAGTTTCATGAATCTTGGTGCGCTCCGGCCACGGTTCGATTTCGGTGCGACTCGATACAAACCGATCATGCTATACCCAATCTCCAGTTGTGATTGAGGCGCCAGAGCTCGTAACAGACGCAGACGGTTGCGATCAGGAGCGACCAAAACAGGATCGCGACCAAAGCGCGGATGAAATTCGGCGCGGTCAAATCATCGAAAACGTTCATTAGCGCCACTGAGGCGCCACATTGCCAATCCGGTCGGGAGGCCCGTCTTGATCTCCAGGACTTCATCTTCACTAAGTTTCTACGGGAACGGGGAGTCGAAGTTGCGCCGATCCGGAAAATATTTGGATGCCGAGTCGGCGATCGAGGAGTCTGTCGCCCTGCGCGCAGGCAGAGCGAGTTCGACGCCGGCGGGATAAGACGCCCGGCGTCGCGTCCGTAACGGCGTCCCGTTTAAACAACCTGTTGCCACTTCACGCGAACCAACTCCGCCCGAGGCAACCGGATGAAGTCAGCGAACCAAGTCGACGTAATCCAAAACGAACTGATACCCGCTACTGCTGGAATTCTGTCCTGTAACGACGAATTGAAACGCTTTCTCACCGGGTTGGGTAAAGGTCACCCGACCAAGATCCACGACTCTGTAACCCATTTTGGTCGAATACCCGTCCTGCGCAGCGCCCTGATTGACGCCATCGATCGCAAGCTGAACGATTCCGCTTTTGTCACTCGTCCTAACGCCAAGCTTCACGCCATAGGTTCCCGCGACGGGCGCTGTCACCTGGAACGTGACATAGTCGCCCGCGGCTTGCGCGTTGAGGACAGTACCGGCCCGTTTACTCATATGAGCATCGGTCACGTGAACGAACTGCGTTGATGCGTCCGCCACCAAGTTTTCCGCTTCGAGTTGCGTGGCCAAAACCAGATCCACATAATCCAGGATAAAGTCGTTACCGGTATTGCTCGGACCACATCCGTTCACCAGGAACTGGAAAGATTTGTCGCCCGGACTTCTAAAGTAGACTGATCCCAGGTCAAAAGCGCCATCACCACCGGATGAGCAATCTTGCCCTTGAGGATACCCTTGTTCTGCGCCGTCGATCGTCAAACTAAAACTACCTGCATGGCCGTCCTCTTTCGTCTTTACCTGGACGTTGTAAATGCCCGCGGTGGCTATTGGCACAGTGTAGGTAAGGTAATCGCCGCTTCGGATTGCCTTGAAAAATGTACCGGCGCGGCCGCTCAGGCCTGGATCATGGATCCTC
Organism: Chthoniobacterales bacterium; assembly: GCA_051003415.1. Lineage (GTDB taxonomy): Bacteria > Verrucomicrobiota > Verrucomicrobiia > Chthoniobacterales > UBA10450 > Palsa-1392. The sequence goes on from JBPCLI010000121.1 coordinate 28,808, forward strand.
TCATAGGGCGCCGTCCGCGCCTTAACTACGAGGGTCTCGGCTTCGAAGTGAGGGACCAGATCAAGGTAATCAAAGACAAGTTGGTAACCGGCGCTGGCAGGGTTGCAGCCTGTGACAAGGAATTGAAAGGTTTTGTCCCCGGCGCTCGGAAATGTGACTGAACCAAGATCACGGACTTCGTAGACGGGGTCACGGGAATATTGGTCCTGGGGAGATCCTTCATTCGTGCCATCGATCGAGAGCTGAAAAATACCCTGGTTATTGCTTGTTCTAATTCCCGCCTTCAGGTCGTAAGTGCCGCTCGCAGGGACGGAGACCGCATAATTGATGTAGTCGCCTGTCTTGACGGACTCAAACAGCCCAGCTCCGTTGCCGCTCGTGAGCGGATCGTCTGTAAAGATGACGTAATTTGTCCCGCCTGAGGCGACGACGGGCAACGCCTCCACTTCGAAGTCGTGCAAGCTGATAAAGAAATTCAGCGGTGCGGTTCCGGTGCCGACCTCGTCTTGCATCACCAGCGTCTGAATATGAGGTGGCGGCTCCTTTTTGATGGTCTCGATCGTGTTAGGGCAACCTGCGACAGGATTCTCATGGGCGAAATGTTCGGCCGGTGCCTTATTTGCGAGATCGCCCCGGTAGATGCCGGAGATCGTTCCCGTTGCGCCGTCGAAACTCAATCCCGCGGGCAGCGGCCCGTTCAGGATTCCATCCAGCCCAAGGTAGTCAAAAGAGCTAACCGGCGCGTCCGCTGCGATCGTATAGGAAAAAAATTGATTTAGAACCAGAGTCGCGTTCGAGCTGCTCGTGATGACGGGAAACAACGGGTCGGAGACGAAGGTCATTTGCAGGAATGATTGTGCAGAAGATCCATCCGCCAGGTTCAGTCCTACCCCAAAACTCTGGGCCGAACCGTCGAGTGTCGGAGGCACCGTGCCGGAGATGAGCCCTGTTCCAGGGTCGATCGCCATTTCCGGACCCGCGCCTGCTTGATACGGCAAACCAGTAGCCGTGAGCCTCGCTTCAAAACTGGCGTTCTTGGTCAAGACCTGGAAGGCGAACGGCTGGCCAGCTCTCCCGGTCACGCAGGTGCTACTGACGATACTGGAAAGTTGGTCGGCAGGGTGAAGCGCAATGTAAAAGCTGACGTTCCTGGAATCGGACCCGCTGCTATTGGTTATCTCGAATGTCAGGTCAAAGGCGTCGTCAGCAGTTATCGGGGTACCCGAAATGATGCCGCGCTCGTAGTCGATGCTGAGCCCGTCAGGCAGAGGAAAAGCGTCATAGCTGGTGGGATTGTTCGCCCCGGTGACTTGATAAGTGAACCGCTGGTCGACGGTGGTTACCAATGCCTCGCCGCCAACCGCATAAAGATTATTGTCGACCACTGCGGCGCCAAGACCTCGTCGAGCCGTTGGCAGGGGAAGTCCCGTCGTCCACAGATCTAGAGCTGGGTCATAAACATCAACGCTCGAGAGCAGAATGTCAGTCATCCCACCCGCGACATAGATTTTACCATCCAGGACAGCAGCGCCCGGATTGAGTCGTGGATGCGGCATCCTTGAGCGCTTTATGGTCCAGGTATTAGCCACCGGGTCAAACTCCTCAACCGTGTCAACGACGCCGTTGTCCGGTGTTTGCCCGCCGACCGCATAGATTTTACCGTTGACGGCGGCGACAGCGGGAAGCGCCCGAGCGGTATTCAGATCCTGTCTTTGTGTCCAAGACCCTTCCCCGTTATCCCCTCCCGTTGGATCAAATACCTCAACCGCAGTGAGGACTTCGAAATCGGGTCTGCCGGTGGCGCCTCCGACCGCATAGAGGAGATTGTTTGTCGGGTCCGCGCCAACACCAACCTGAGTCCGGGCGATGTTCATATCTTTTTTCTGCGACCATCTATCTCTCGGTGGGTCGTAGGCCTGAACAGTCCGGAGGGGCTCTCCGGGATTTCCTTGAAGCGCCTCTGTCCCGCCAATCACGTAAACCGTGCCGCCGAGCGCGCCACCACTCGGCCGCCAGCGAATTGGCCGTGGCAACGCGGCCAGGCCCGTAATCCAGAGATCTTGCGCCGGATCGTAGGCTTCCACTGCCGATGTGGGGATCCGGTCATTTATGACTGCTCCTCCGATGGCGTAGATTCTCTGGTCGGCGGCGGCAATCGCGAAACCTACGCGGGCGGTCGGCATTGGAGCCATCGACTTCCACGCCGGCTTTAGATCAAGAGGGCCGAAGCCCGTGTTGACGCTCAGAATCTTCAGGTCGCCGGGATCTGTGATTACCGGAGCCTGCGCGTTGGCTACAGCGACCCCCTCGAACAGGCAACTCAACGTCGCCAGTCCGAGCCCTAACCGCACCATAGTGCGGTCACGATACGTTCGAGGGTTCATGCAGGGTCTTTCTCGTATTGTTTTAGGGACTTATGATTGGAGCCGTCAAGAATATTCGAAAAAGTTTACGACGCTCATCGAGGCGGGTAATTGGTGGTCACTTTGGTTTTTCCAGAGTATGCAAAAGCCGGGCGTATTTCTGTGCGACCGGATGATTCGGGCCCAACGTCCGGCGCGCGCGTTCCTCGGCGCCTCCAACAATCTTGACAGCGTCCTGGACCTTGCCTTGATGCGCGAGGCCGGTAGCAAACTTGAGCGTGAAACTCACCGTGTCGGGATAGTCCGGGCCAAATTTCTCTTCCATCAACCGCATGACCTCTGTGATTTGGCTCTGGGCTTCCGCGGTTCTTCCCTCGCCAAGTAGTGCAACAGCGAGGTTACCACGGCTATTCAGCGTCAGGCGATGTTCCGGTCCCACCGCCTTTTCTTCGAGGCCAATAATTTGACGACACTCTGCTTCCGCTTCGGCAAACCGTCCTTCATCGTCGAGCAGTTCGGCAAGATTGTTGCGCGTGTTCAGCGTATGGGCGTGTTCTGGACCGATGACCCTCTCCTGCAGCTTGATGACCGTCCGGTATTCGGCTTCGGCGGCTGGATTGTTACTGTTGGCTTGCAAAGCCGTGGCCAAATCCATTCGGTCATTCAGCGTCACGGGATGCTCCCGCCCATAGACTTTTTCGTCGAGCTTGATCGCGTCCCGGTAAAATTTAATCGCCTCGGTATACTTGCCCTGATCGTTCAGAGTATTGGCCAGGCCAATGCGGGCTGCCAGCGTCCGTCGGTGCTCGGGACCGATCACGGTTTCATCTAGCTTGAGCACTTCGCGGTAGAGCCGCTCCGCCTCCGGATTCTTGCCTTCGTGATAAAGTGCGTTGGCAAGATTATAGCGGCTGAGAAGAGTGTCGAGATGTTCGAAGCCGAGGATCTTTTCTCGCAGCGCCACCACCTGCCGGGCTTCAGCTTCGGCTTCGGCATGCTTCTCCTCCTCGTTCAGCGCATAGATCAGCCGATGGCGACTGGCGAGCGTCTCGGGATGCTCCGGTCCCAGGCCGCGGGAACGCACCTCGATCACGCTGCGAAACAGTTTCTCAGCGTCGCCATATTTCCCCTGCGCGAACAACAGATCGGCAATTGCATCCTGTAATCTGGCCCATTCTTCCGAATCGCGTTTTGCGCTGGCAAAGTTTTCAGCCTCGCGAAAGTGCTGCATCGCCTGGGGATAGTGAATCGCGGCCTGAGCTGAAAGACCGGCCAACTCCAGAGCCTGAATGATCGCCTTGGTTTTCGTTGGCGAGACTTTCCGTGCCTCGCGTGCTGCTTGCATGGCCGATCGCTCTGCTTCGTCGTAGTCCTCCGCCACATAGGCGGCGTTGGCTCGCTCAAAGGGTGAAATGTTCGGCGCTCGTGCGAGATAGGCGGCGAAGGGAGGCAGTTTTCCCCGCAATAGTTTCACGTCGATCCCGAGCTGCCGGGCAAGCTCGGCGTAGACATCTTGCTGCATTTTCTTTTCACCGGGCTGACAGACTTGCGCTTCCATTTGCACAAATTTCATCACGCCCTGCCGCAGCTTTGCGATCTCCGCGTTTGCCTCGGCCTGAGCGTGCCAGTGCCAGGTAAACACGCCTACAACGAGCATGAGCAACGCGGCCAGAGCCCCCGCTCCACCCGCCAGGACCGGGTTGCGCCGCGACCAGCGCCACATCTGCACCGGTGGAGGAACCGGGCGCGCGCTGATCGGCCGCCCGTCCAGCCAGCGCTCGAGGTCTCCGGCCACCTCGTCGGCGGAGCGATAGCGCGCCTCCGGTTCCCGCTCGAGACACCGGGCGCAGATCGTTTCCAGATCTCGATCGGCTCCCTTGCTCAACGAACGAAGCTTGGGCGCCGGCTGTTCCGCCGCCTGCTGAATGACGGCCAGCGCGTGTTCGCCCAAAAACGGCGGCCGGCCGGCGAGCAAACCGAAGAGGATCGCTCCGAGGCTGTAGATATCTACCGTGGGCCTGGCACCGGTTGATGCTCCTTTGGCCTGCTCGGGCGCGATATAGCCGGGCGTGCCGAAAATGGTCAGCGTTCTTGTGATATCACTCGAAGCGTCGAGCCATTTGGCCAGCCCGAAGTCGCTCACGAACGGCTCCCCGCGACCATCGAGCAGGATGTTGCCCGGCTTCAGGTCGCGGTGAAGGATGCCCTCGCCATGGGCATACTGAACCGCGCGAGCCACCTTTGCCATCAGACGCACGATCTCGCGCGGATTGTCATGCAGGACAGGGGCGACCTCCTGGAGACTGCCGCCCGGGGCAAATTTCATGCTGAAGTAGGGCAGTCCATCTTCGCTCTCGCCCACTTCATAGATGGGCAGGACGTTAGGGTGATCGAGGCTCGAGACCGCTTCCGCTTCGCGCCGGAATCGCGTCAGCGTCTCGCGCGAGTCGGCGTGGTAACCGAGGACGCGCTTGAGCGCGACGATGCGGCGCGAGTGGCGTTGCCGGGCCCGGTAGATAACGCCCATGCCGCCGCGGCCGATCTCTTCAAGGATTTCATAGTTGCCGAGTCTCCAGTGCGTATCGGTAACGGCGAGGGCCGCGAGCGCCGCATCGAATTCCTCTGGGGCGAGGTTTTCCTCATCTTCCGCGCCGCCTCGAAGGAGACAGGAAAGGCAAAGGCCATGCCCGATGCGGGACTCGGTGTGGCAATGCGGGCACTCGCCCGGCGCGTGCAGGGCTGCAAGCGAATCAGTGAGGCCACAGAGGTTCATAGGATGCGTAGCGCATGACGTCGTGAATCCCGCCTCGGAAAAGCAGGCCAGATTGCGGATTCACGAAGTTCTAATCTCGACTCTTGTTTCACTGTTCTCTTTCCCTTCCCGCGGCCAGCGCGGCGACGAGGTAACGCAATTCGTCCTCGACCTCCTCCGGTTTCGCGACCGTTTCCGCCACCGCCTCGCGAAGGAGCTGGCGATAGCGCTGGCGCAACCGGTGCAGGACGCGCTTGATCTCCGCGGTGCCGGCGCCGAGTTCGCGCGCCAGCGCGTCGTAGGAGACTTCCTCTCGCTCGGCCGTGAGCGAGCCGCTCAAGGCATCGAAGACGCGCCGCCGGTCGCGGCTTTCGCATTCCTCCTGCAGACGCCGAAGCGCCCGCTCCGCCAACGTCGCAGCCCAGCGGACATCGAAGATCCGTTCCGCCGGCCAGCTCACGAGCGCGGCTGCCGGGATCGTCAATCGCGAGGGTGCTTCCGCCATCCAATCGTCCCATGAGACAAAATGCTGGTCGCCCCCGCGTTTACCGGCCTGAGCCTTGGCATGAGCATCGCGCAAGAAATTCTGCAGCGCGGTACACAGAAGAGAGCGAAACCGGCCGCGCTCGGGATCGGCTCGCAGGAAAAAATTACCTTTCAATACCATGAGAAAGAAATCCTGGGTGAGATCCTGCGCATCCTGTTCTGAGTGCCCCTTGCGACAGACGAAGGCAAAGATCGGCCGCCAATAGATCCGGCAGAGCTGCGCCAGCGCTTCGCGCGCCTGGGCTTCGTCGGTTTTCCCATCGAGCGAGGACAGAATCAGGCTCCAGCGCGTCGTATGAAAATGGCCGCTGCTTTCGGGCGCACTCCTGGCTGTATGTGGGGTCATACCCTTGCAGGATGCGGACGCGTGCATTTTTCTTCAATACATTAATACCTTTCCCCCGAAGAGCTTGCCCCGCCATCAAACCAAAAAAAAGGCTCTCGCAGGGGGTGCGCCGTCGGGAGCCGGCGCGCGAGAGCTCTTTGGAGAAAATGCTGTGGCCTCATCATCCTTCTACGGGATCCGCGGGATGAAGTTCTGAAAAAAAATTCGGAAGCGGTAAAACAAGTCTCATTGACACCGTCAGATGACCCGACTGAACGCGTATCCACCCTTTTCTTCGAACGCATTCCGTGCGGGTTTGTCTCACCATGCCTATGAGATCAACGCAGGAAATTACCCAGCAGGTGCAGGAGCTGGGGCAATGGATTCCGCCGCTGCGCGAGCAGGTCGGCCACGTCGTCATTGGCCAGAAATATCTGGTCGATCGGCTTTTGCTCGGTTTGCTCGCCAACGGCCACATCCTGCTCGAAGGCGTCCCGGGCCTCGCGAAAACACTCACCGTCAAGACGATGGCCGCCTGCATCCAGACGGGATTCCAGCGCTTGCAGTTCACGCCGGACTTATTGCCTGCCGATCTCATCGGCACGCTCATCTACAATCCGCGGAGCGGCGAGTTCACGACCAAGCTCGGGCCGATTTTCTCCAACCTGATCCTGGCCGATGAAATCAATCGCGCCCCGGCCAAGGTGCAGAGCGCGCTCCTCGAAGCGATGCAGGAACGCCAGGTCACGATCGGCGACAAAACTTATCCGTTGCCCGATCCGTTCCTTGTCCTTGCGACTGAAAATCCGCTCGAGCAGGAAGGCACCTACCAGCTTCCAGAAGCGCAGCTCGATCGTTTCATGTTGAAGCTAAACGTCGGCTACCCGGCGAAAGCGGAAGAGCGTCGCATTCTCGATCTCATGGCAACCTCCGCGCCGGATTTGCACGTCGACGCGGTCGTGGCGCCGGAGCAAATCATCCGGGCACGCGAGTTGGTGAACCAGATTTACATCGACGATCGGGTGAAGGATTACATCGTGGACGTCGTCTGGGCGACGCGCGAACCCGCTTCTTATCGGCTGGAACTCGATGGCTTGATCCGCTACGGCGCATCGCCGCGTGCGACGATCTATCTCGCCCTCGCTGCACGCGCTTACGCTTTCCTGAACGGTCGCGGTTACGTCACGCCGCAGGACATCAAGAGCATCGGACCGGACGTGCTGCGTCATCGCATCATCGTGAGCTACGAAGCCGAGGCCGAAAGCATGACGAGCGAGACTATTATCGACAAGATCTTCGCAGGGTTGCCGGTACCGTGATCGGCGTGAAGAAAATCAAACCGCCAACCGTTCGCGAAGGCGAACAACGGAAGACCCCGGCCGAAATCCT
>JBPCLI010000122.1:0-3642 GCA_051003415.1 Chthoniobacterales bacterium
ATGGATAATTTGTCAGCCGGTGGCAACGTGGAAATTGGCTCGCATCGTCGCACGCCGGCGAATCTTTGTCATCGTTAAGCAGCAAACATAACGTGACTGGCAGGAAAACGTCTGCGGCAGAAGCGGCCGCGAAGACGCCCGGAGCGCATTGATTTGCCACCGCTTTGTATTTCCAGCACGCTCCCGGCCAATGCGATGGGTCTTTGGACTGTGGGGCGCGGCTACATTGTTCCTCCTTGGGTTGACCATGCCGCTTCAGGCCGACATTACGCTTCCCACAGCGGCACCTTCGCTGCCACCCCAGGCCGATGCCCAGCCGGTTCGGGTTTCGCGAGGTCAGCGGGTGACCATTCCGCTCCGCGGCCATCACGGTGGGAGCGGCGGGCTGACGTTTTGGATTGTCGACGCCCCAACCCACGGTAGCCTTTCCGATCTTCGGCTGCTCGGGGATAATCGCGCGACGATCGTTTATCAAAATGACGGAGCGGAGCCCGCCGCGGACGATCGCTTTAGTTACCTCGTAAAGGCGAGCGGCGATCGCGTTTCCTCGCCGGCCGAAGTGCGAATCGCGGTCGACGAACCGCCGCCTCATTTGGAGGTGCCGGGACGAATCGAGTTTGATCCGCTCGTGGGCGGCGAAAGCCAGACGCGGGATCTCACGATCACGAACGACGGAGGCGGAGTGCTGGAAGGGCGTCTCACGGTCTCGGCGCCGTGGCGGTTGGCTTCGTCCGAATACCGAGTGGCGTCGGGAAAGACCGCCACGATTGCGGTCGTCTTTCGGCCGGACGAAGGGCGCAAGTTTATCGGCCAAATCACGCTCCGCGGAAACGACGGCGCTCTAAGTAGTGTCGTGCTGGAAGGCAGTGCGACGTCGCCGATCCGTCTCGAACCGGTCGAGTTACGAATCGCGTCTCCCGCAAAAAAGGATGAACCGCGTGCAGCGTCGGTTGCCCTAACGAATCGAACCGACCGGCCGTTGCAGCTGAAATTCTATTCCTCTCGCGACATCTAGCCGATTGCGGACGTGACGTTGGCCCCATCGGAGGAAAAGAAAGTTTCCATCGTCATGGCGGCGGATGGAACGGTCCCGGTACATGAGACAATCATGATCCGCAGCGACGGGTTCAGTGCGCGATTGCCGGTCGACGCAGAAGGCTTGGCGGCGCCACGGACTCCTTCGAATCAATCGCCGATTGCGAGGGTTGCGGCTGCTTCGTCCACGCCGAACTCGACGCCGGTGGCTTCGATTCCAATCCAGGCAAATCTCGTTAGACCAGAAGCGACCCCGGCGCCTGCCCTCCCGTCAGTCTCGCCGCATACCCGGTTTGAGGCGGTTCGCGGTCAGCGGCTCGAGGGCGCGCACTGGGAATTGCGCTGGGCCCGCCCGAAAGAGCCGGTCGCGCGCTATCGTATCGAGGAGCGTCTTCTCGCGCTCGATGGTGCGGGCGAATTACAGATCAACTGGCGCGCCTTCTCTGACCCGAAAATCGCGATCGGCGGCGACACCGTCACGGCACAGATTGGCGGACTCGATCCCAAGCAGAGTCATTCCCTTAAAGTGATCGCACTCGGACCCGATGGCGGAACTTTGTGGGAGTCGCCGCTTGTGGTGATCGGGCCGCCGGCCGAACCTTCGCATCGCACCCGCACTTGGATGCTCATCCTCGGGCTGGCGCTGGTGGTGTTGGTCGTTCTTCGTTGGCGCGCGAACCGTGGCCCGCCCTAACGATAAGACTGGACGCGCGCCAGCCAGCCTGGGAGCCAGCGCTGTTCCTTGCGTTCCGGCGGCGAATTCTGCACTCGTGCCCGCAGGGCGCGCTCGGCGGAGCCGGCAAATTCGCCGAGAGGCGAAGCGCCGCTATCGTCCGACATTCCTTTCAGAACCTGCAACAGTCCCCAGCCGCGTCCCTTATAGCGTTCCGATTCGAGGACGCCTTCGCCCTTAAAATTCACGTAATCGATCAGCGCATAACAACCGTGCGCGCGGTTCGCGAGCTGGTTGAAACGCTGCTCGATTTTTTCCCGCTCACCGGCCGGTGCGGCCGCCAGCATCTTCGGCAATGCGTTGCGCAGGCGCTGAACCAGGAAGTCGGCCTGCAAATCGATCGTGTCCGTCAGAAAGGTCCGCAGGTTTTTCATCTGCGGACTCGAGGTGGCGGCGATAAATTCGGCGCGCGAATTCCATGGACACGCCTCGCCTTTTTTTTCGAGCACCAAATCTGGCAGCTTGGCGCCTCGTTTTTCGACATAGCGAACGAAAGCCGGAAAACTTTCCTCGAAGGGTCCGCGCGCGCCCGCCGGGTACCAGATAAAATGCCCGATCCCAAGCGAGGCAAAGTTTTCGCCCGCGTTCCAGGAAGTGAGCCCGGCGACCGATCCGCCGCATTCGTTTTGCCAGATCTTGCGCCCGACCCGCATCGCGTCCTGGTGCGAGAGCGAAATCGCGGCCGGAGAGCCGATCGGGAACAGGAGCGCGAGGAAGAGCGCGTGCGCGGCGGTTTTTACGCGCAACCGACTTCCGGTGCGCATCGCAGTTCCTCCGCTTGACGCGAGCGCCATCCCCGTGGATGAATGGGGCGCGGCAGGCCGAGAACCGGACCGGCCGCATTTAAATTCATCGGGATATTTTATGAAAACTTCTTTCGTCATCGTCGCTGCTTCTCTTGCGCTTGCCTCGCTCTCTCCGGCTGCTGATTCCCAACTGAAGGATCAGAAGGATAAAGTCAGCTACAGCATCGGGCTCGACATTGGTTCCACCCTGAAACGGCAGTTGATCGAGGTCAATCCGGAGCTGCTAAATAAAGGAATCCAGGACGGTTTAAGTTCAGCCAAACCGCTCATGACAGACGAGGAAACAAAAGAAACAATGGCGACCTTCCAGAAGGAGATGATGGAAAAACAAGCCGCCTCGAAGAAAGCAGCCGGTGAAAAGAACAGCGCCGAAGGCAAAAAGTTCCTCGAGGCGAACAAGACGAAGGAAGGTGTGAAGACCACGGCCGACGGGCTGCAATACAAGGTCCGGAAGGAAGGCACCGGCCCGACGCCGAAGGAAACCGACACCGTCAAAGTGAATTACCGTGGGACAACGATCGACGGCAACGAGTTCGACAGCTCCTACAAGCGCGGGAAACCGGCTGAGTTTCCAGTGAACCGTGTCATTAAGGGTTGGACCGAGGCGCTCCAGCTCATGAAGGTCGGCTCGAAATACCAGCTCTTCGTGCCGGCAGATCTCGCCTACGGCGAGCGTGGTGCGGGTTCCGATATCGGACCGAACGCGATGCTCATCTTCGACGTGGAACTGCTCGGCATCACACCGGCCGGCACCACTCCGACGCCGAAACCCGCCGGCTCCGACCTGACCCGCCCACAGGGCAAGCCGCCGGGCGCCGCGATGCCGCCGAAAGTCTCGGTGAAGCCGACTGCTTCGCCCGCCTCGTCGGCGAAACCGTAAGGCCAGGCTTCGCAATTGTTCCGGGGAGCGCGGACGCCTCGCCCGCACTTTTTGGCGCCCTCGGCAAAAAGCCTGTGTGCACCCGTAGAACGGCCGCGGGCCGTTCTGGCTCGCCTTCAGATTGTCGCGCGCGGGAAAAACGGATGAACAAACGAACCGGCGCCAAAACCGACCCCGTCCCCAGGAGG
>JBPCLI010000123.1:0-24933 GCA_051003415.1 Chthoniobacterales bacterium
GTGAGGCGCGCCAGCGGTTTTCGTCCAGCAAGCGGCGGGGATAGCTTCGGAAAGTGGTGTTTTGGCGGTGGAGCTTCCGCAGTTTGCAGACGATCGCCTGCATCATGGCGGCGAGCGCGATCGTGTCGTCGACCCGCGATTGCGCGTCGCAAATCCGAAACTCAATGGTGTTGAAAAATGGATGGAGGCGGATGTCCCACCAGATCTTCTTCGCGTTATCGATGCAGCCGGTCGCCACGAGCAGCTCGAGGTAATCGTCATACTCGGACAAGCTTTCGAACGCATCCGGAATGCCGGTGCGCGGGAAGCGCTCGAAAATCATCTGTCGATATGCCTTGAGACCGGTGTTCTCGCCGAGCCAGAACGGTGAGTTGGTGGAGAGTGCGTAGAGATGCGGGAGGAAATAGCGCGCCTGATTCATCAGGTCGATCCCTTCCTCGCGATCGGGAATGCCCACATGCACATGCAGACCGAAGATCAGGTTCGCGCGTGCGATCTGTTGCAGATCTTTGACGATGTTCGCGTAGCGCTCTTGCACCGTGATCAATTGATCGTGCCAGTGCGAAAACGGGTGCGTGCCGGCCGAGGCGATCTTTAATCCGCCGCGCGCTGCGAGCATCGCCAGCTCGGTTCGAAGTTGCACTATTTGTTGGCGCGCCTGCGCCACATCGCCACAAATATCGGTCCCGATCTCGACGACCGACTGGTGCATCTCGGCCTTAAAGTGCTCGTTCAGCGTTATCTTGCCGTCGTCCAGGATCTGCTGGATGTGCGAGCGCAACTCGCGCGTCTCAGGATCGACGATCTGAAATTCTTCCTCGATCCCGAGAGTGAAGACGTGCTCTTTCGCGTTCATACCGATACCCAAAAATTGCCGGCCGTCATTCCGAGCGGACGCGGAAGGATCAGTCTTCCCATGACGTCTAGCCGGGGAGCGGTTTAGACCTCACTTTTTCTGCCTCAGTCTCCGCGAGTCGCCATACTTTGGAACCATTGGGCAAAACTTTGTCCGGGAGAGGTGCGATCGAAATATAGGTCGGCGTATGGATAAGATTGAAATCTACAAATCGTTGCACCGGAAGTTTGCTGAACTCGGGTTCTGCTTTCAGGTGGTCAAGGGCGGCGGTTTTGCCAATCTTCCTGGCCAGTTCCACTTTTTGATGTTCTGAGAGCGCGGAAACCTTGAGATGCTTTTCCCTGCCGCCGGATATTAAGGCCCTATCGTCGATTTCAACTAGCAGGTTTGCCGTCGCTTGGGGCGGAGTAATGACGCGAGCGTCAATCGCGAGAACCACGTGAGCGAAAAAGACGTGTGTGCTCATAATCTGTAAAGAAGGATCCGCGCACTAGCCGCGGGACCGGGCGTTACTCTCGTGCCGGCTCAGGTTAAAAAAAACTCAGGCGCGATAATGTGGCATTCAAGCATAGCGTCGAGCTGATGAGGAAGCGCTCGTTATGTTGTCTGGTACGAGATCGGCTCAAATGAGTTTCGGCGCGACGAAATCAACGCTTCGGGTGATGATGCTGTGATCATCGCAGCCTCGACAACGCAGCGTCACAACAACTAATGAAGAAAAATGGTAACCGCATGCTTGATGCATTGTCGCAATCGCAGATCTATCGCGACTATGAGCGCGCGTTTACACGCGGGACGGGGTTGCCGTTGGCTCTCCATGCCCCGGAAATGCTCAACATGATTCACTTTGCGCGGGGCAAGGAGAACCCGTTCTGCGCGTTAATGGCCAGGACCAACACCAGCTGCGCCGAGTGTTATGCCTTGCAACAGAAGCTCGAAAAAAAAGCACAACTCCGTCCGAAGACATTGAAATGTTTCGCTGGTTTGTGTGAGACCGCGGTGCCGGTGCGGGTGGGCGACAAGCTGATCGCATTTCTCCACACGGGCCACATTCTGTTGCACCATCCCGACAAAAGCCGGTTCAATTCCATTGCCAAAAACCTCATCAAATGGGGCACGGACGTTGATTTGAAAAAAATCGAAGAAGCTTACTTCAATACGCGAGTCCTTCCCCGGCGGCAATACGAAGCGCTCATCCGGCTGCTGACCATCTTCGCGCAGCACCTGGCGTTGTGCGCGGATCACCTCACGCTGCAAAGTGGCCACGCCGAGCCTCAAGCCGTCGCGCGCGCGCGTGATTACGTTAGCCAGCATTATCGAGAAAAGTTTTCTTTGCCTGACATGGCGCGAGTGGTGAACATGAGCGCGAATTATTTTAGCGAAAAATTCAAGGAGACCACAGGGCTGAATTTCATCGAATTCGTCGCCCGCACCCGCGTTGAGAAAGCGCGCAATCTTTTGCAGAACCCAAATCTTCGCATCAGTGAAATCGCGTTCGAGATCGGCTTCCAGTCGCTCTCGCAATTCAACCGCACGTTCAAAAAAATCACCGGCCGCTCGCCGAGTGATTATCGGGGGCAGTTCGCTCGCGCCTAACGAGTTGCGGTCGGGCGGCCGCGACCGGAAAATGCGCTCCTAACCCGCCATGCGAAAAGATGCGCAGCTTTTCCGTAGGGATGCGGAGCCAGTATGGGAGGTCTGGTTAGTCTGGGGTTAACTCGCAATGAACCAAATCGGCCAGCAGATCAGCCTTACCGCAATGACCTCCCTTAATCGATTTGCCGACCCAGTTTACTGCATCGTACGACTGATTGTTGGCTTGGTGTATGCGTGTCATGGCGGGCAAAAGCTTTTCGGATATCCTGGTGGCGGTCATGGGGTTGACGGGCCCGCATTTGTCGCGGGGATCATCGAACTGGTCGCCGGACTTCTGATTGCATTTGGATTGTTCACGCGCCTCGCCGCGTTCTTCGCAAGCGGCGAGATGGCGGTGGCTTACTTCATGTTCTACGTCGGGCCCGTGCCGACGCTGGAGGCGAAGTTTTTCCCGATCATGAACGGAGGCGAACTCGCCCTGATCAACTGCTGGGTTTTCTTCTTCATTATTTTTTACGGCCCGGGACGCTGGAGCGTCGATGCGCTCTTGCGCAAAGAGAGAAGCAGCGCGCCGATCATGTGATCTAGACTTGGTCAGTGACCTAATCTATGAAATCACGAGATTCCGCCGCCAGTTGTTTGAGAGCACTGATCGCACTGGCAGTTCTCTCGATTAGCGGACCACTGTTGGCGCAAAGCTCAGATTGGAAGGCTCCGCCCACCTCCGTCCACCGTCCAAATCCGGTGCCTGTAAACGCCAACACGATTGCGATCGGCCAAAAGCTCTTCCTTGGAAACTGCATGATCTGCCACGGGCAATCTGGAAAAGGTGACGGCCCAGGGGCGGCTTCCTTGGAGAAAAAACCGGCGGACTTGGTGGCGCGGATTAGAGCTGGTGAAACCGATGGCGAACTCTTTTGGAAAATCACGGAGGGCCGGTCGCCGATGATCTCGTGGAAGGGAACGCTCTCAGAGACGCAGCGCTGGGAGCTAGTGAATTACATCCGGTCGTTGGCTGGCAAGTAACACAAATCATTCAGTCGTCTTATGGTTATATCAGCCCTAATGAGAAAAGCATTTCTAGAGAGAAGAGTTAATCGGCTCTCTGTTGTCGCTTTGATTTGCTTCGCAAGCGTTTCTCTCGTTCCGCAGACTGTTCGAGCTACTCCGAGTTTTGCACGGCAGACGAATTTAGCATGCATCGTCTGCCACACCGAGTTCCCCATCCTTACCCCGTTTGGCCGTAATTTCAAACTCACCGGCTACACGATGAGCGCTGGAGATTTCAACTTTCCGCCGCTGGCTGTGATGACCCAGCCCTCCTTTACTTTTACTAACAAAGGCCAACCCGGCGGTGCAGCTCCGCACTTTGGTGAAAACAGCAACTTTGCCGTTAGCCAAACCAGTCTGTTTTACGCCGGGAGATTGTTTGGCCCGTATGCGGAAAAGCTTTTTGGATCGTCGGCTGCTGAATTCCTGAATAAGTTTGGCGTCTTTAGCCAGCTGACCTTTGATGGCGTCGCCAGGCAATTGCTCTGGGACAACGTCGAGTTCCGGTATGCCGACACCGGGACGATCGCCGGAAAACCGTTGCTCTACGGCTTTTATCTGAACAATAACCCGGGCCTGCAAGATCCGTGGAACAGCACGCCCATCTGGGGATTCCCTTTCAGTGGCTCTGGGCTCGCACCAACTCCAGGCGCAGGCACGCTGATCGACGGCGGACTTGCCCAGGAGGTATTTGGTGTTGGTGGTTACATAATGTTATCCAATGCGGTCTACCTGGAGCTGGGCGGTTATCACACCTTAAGCGTTCCATTTCAGCGCGCCGTGGGAGTCGACCCAAGCGGCGAGCCCGAAGTGTATGGCCTCGCACCTTACTGGCGGCTGGCGTATACAAAATCGGTCGGAAGCCAATCCTTCGAAGCGGGCGTCTTTGGACTTGCCGCCAACACCTACCCGGGCCGTATCAGCAACGCGGGGCATGACTTCACGTTCGACTGGGGAACGGATGTGCAATATCAAGCCTCGTTCGGTCGGCATGACCTTTTAGGAACCGCCTCCGCAATCTATGAATCCGATTCGTGGGATGCGAGTCAACCACTGGGAAATACCTCCAACAACTCCGATCATCTTTGGTCGCTCAAGGCCACGGTGGATTACCTGTATGATAAGACCTATGGGGGAGCTGTCGGATGGTTCTTCACCGACGGGAGCCGGGATGCCGCACTCTACTCGGACGGCGCGAATGGCTCGCCGTTGAGCGATGGCGTCATTCTGCAGGTTAACTATCTGCCGTTCAACAAATCTGGTGGTCCTTCCTTCTGGCCCAAGAGCAACGTAAAGTTCTCGGCGCAATACATCATCTATAACCGTTTCAACGGAAGACGTTCGAATTTCGACGACGCGGGGCGCAACGCCAGCGATAATAATACCTTGTACCTGGAAGCCTGGGTCGTCTTTTAGCCCCAGCATTCCTTACTAATGCGAAGTCGTGTCCGGAGGAAGCAACTTGTGTAGCTTGGCCACGATCTCCTCGATGGCGGCGGTCGCCGGTGACGGGATTAACGCCGCCCCCGGCCCATGCGGTTCAGAATTCGCTCCACAGATTGAACTCGCGTGAGCTGCGCGTTGACATCTTCTTTTAAAGCGGGCTGCTCTGACAAACCACTGACATCAAATGACCGCCCGAAACAAGGCAAACGTGGCGCTTGCAGTTTCCACCCGCGGGCCGCTGGTTCTAGCGACGATCACAGGTAGATTGGCGGAATGAGCGACGAAACCCAAAGAATCGAGGCGCGTGTGACCGAACATCCATTCCTCTCCGGCATGCCAGCGAACCACATCAAAGTCTTGGCCGGTTGCGCGAAGCTTTTGCGTTTTGCTTCCGGCGAGATGGTGTTTAGGGCGGGCGAACCCGCCGATGGTTTTTATCTCGTTGAGAGCGGGAAGGTGGCAATCGACGCCGCGACTGAGAAGAAGAAGCCGGTGACGATTGATACCGTGTCCGCGGGCGAACCGCTCGGGTGGTCCTGGATCTTCGAGCCCTATCGCTGGCAGTATGACGCACGAGCGACTCAGCCGACGACTGCGCTTTTCTTCGATGCAGCAGTTCTTCGGCAGCATCGCGGAGACGATGAAACTTTTGGCCATGAGCTCTTCAAACGAATGAGCGAAGTAATGGTGAAACGGTTGCAAGCCGCGCGCGGTAAGCTGGTGGACGCGCTCGAGGACTAGCGCTCCTGTCAGTGATTTTAGGCTATCCGCGGCGTGAAGCAGCCGTGCCGTGCAGCTGATGACTCACGATGCTTTGGGTGCTCATACGCGGGAAGAACTGGGCTTTTGGCATTGCCTTGGTCGAGCCTTACAACCTTCCATCCCGACGACTCGATGACCGCTTTTCGTTAGACTGAGATTTCTCCGCTCGCTGAGATTCAGCCGGGGTGGGCGTCAGCGTCCCGCCAGCTCGTGGATCCTGGCCCAATTGGCGGACATGGCTTTCGCCACCGGTGCTTCGGGGCCAAGGGACTGCCCGGTTTCATCACGCGCGGAGAATTCGTAAACGACCCCGTTCGCGGTTGTGTGCGGGAGAGGCGCTGCGCGGCAATCCTAGGCCGAGGGCAAAGCGGCCAGACAATGCAGGAGATACGGCAGTAGTTGTTTCTTGCGCGAGACCACGCCGGCGAGCTCCCACAGGTGCGGGCCGCGCGCGGGAAAATCGATCCGGTGCAGGAATTCCGGCGCGCCACAGCAAAGCAGGATCGACGTCTGGGTGTTGATGTCGGTCACAAGGAGCGCGGCAAAAAAGAGCCGCGCGCGGCGGGTATGCTCCTCGAGCGCGGCCAGCAGCGCCTCCTGTTTCTCGGGAAAATGAGAAAAGCTGAGCTCTTCGATTTGCGAAACGGTGAAGCGAACCCCGTCCTCCTCGTACTCCTTGCAATCCGCCGTGATAACCTGCTCAGCGCTCAAGGTGAGGAGCGGCGAACCGACCGAGAAAATCTCCTCCGCAAAGACCGCCGGATCGAGACCCACAATCTGCGAGAGTTGCTCGAGCACCAGCCGATCGGTCTTCGTCGCAGTCGGCGAATTGAGATTGAGCGTATCGGATAGCAAGCCTGCCATGAGCAACCCGGCCATCGCTCGCGGAACCGGCACCCCGGCCTGCTCATAACAGAGCGCGACAATCGTACTCGTGGAGCCAACCGGACTATTCCAAAACAGGATCGGCGTGTCCGTCGCGAATCCACCGATCCGGTGATGATCGAGAATCTCGACGATGCGCACTTTGTCGGCGCCCTTCACCGCCTGCGAGAGCTCGTTGTGATCGACCAGGATCAACTGCCGCTCCGCCCTTTTGAGCAGGTTACTCTTCGCCAGGATGCCAACCAGCACGCCGGACTCGTCCACGATCGGAAACACAAAGGCGGCCGAATGCGCCGCCTTCTCGCGCACATGATCGAGCAAAGTATCCGGCGTGAACGTCAGCTTCTCCGGTTCCAGCATCCGCCCCACCTGCACCGCGCCGCGGGCCAGGTCCACGCTGATCGCCGTATCGTGCGGTGACCTAACGATTATAACACCCCTCGCGCGCGCCGCCGCCTCCACCGTCGAGGCCACCGGCAAATCGCCGGTCGCAACAATCGCGCGCACATTCGCCTTAATCGCCAGCATCTGAATATCCTCGCGGTCGCCCACGAAAAGAACGAGCTGCTCAGGACGCTGCTGGCTCAACCGCTCGACAAACGTGCCCAGGCTCATCGCCCCGATCATGAGGAGATACTCCGCCGTCTCGTTAGGCAATTCGCCCGTCAGGACCTTGCCGCCGAACGTCGCGACGATGCCGGAGAGGGAAGCGGTGATCAGGCGGGCCGTCGCCGCTTCCTCACGCGGCGGGAAAAGATGGTGACTGATCTTGAATGCGGAAAGCAGCCCGAGGAATCGGTTTTCCTCATCGACCACCGGCAATCCGCGCAGTCGTCGTTGCTCGAGCAGATGAATCGCATCATAGACCGTCGAATCAGCCCGCACACTGATCACGTCGCGCTCCATCACGTCGCCGACCCGATCCGAGAGATCGCTGATGAAGACCGGCGGTTCGACCGCAAACTTCTCCAGGACGAAATCGATCCGCTCATTCGTATTTCCGGCCCGGGCCGCAATGACATTCGGCGTCCCGGTGACGCGCTTGAGGTGGGCATAAGCCACCGCCGAGCAGATCGAATCCATATCGGGATTCTTGTGGCCTATGACGATGGTCTGCATGTCCAAGAAATGAATCAGGAAGCGCTCGACACTCGGTCCGCCAGGCGTCTTTGGAAAGCCTCACCTTTTCTGCTAAGTCTTCCCGCTGGAGCGAGCGGCCGATGAAGGGGAAGGGCCGGCGCGAGCATCCTAACTGTATCCGGGGTCGCTGACCCCGGCCGCATGCGACGCTTGAAATACCGGCCTCCGGCGGCCATTCTCTACATGAGCTTGCGCGACGGAGAACATCGCTCTCTGGGCGAACAACTGGCACGAGGACCGCGAGCATCGCGCGCTCGGCCAGGCAGTGCTGCGCAATTTTGCCGGAGAGATGGAATCAGATCGGCAGGCCACGCAGAGGGAACGGCAAAATCACGACACCCTCGCGCGCGAGCTGCAGGCCTTTCTCGCGAGCAAAGAACCGCCGACCGAGGAGCGTTTCGAGAAAAGCGTGCACATCACCGGCGTTCATCCAGTTACTTTCCAACACACGGCCTGGGACCTGGCCCTGGCCGCCCAATCGTTATCCTATCTCAAGCCCGACTTGGCCTTCGCCATCTCCAAGGTTTACACCGCGCAAAACGCCTTCCAGATCCTGAAGAACAGTTATCTTGCCTCCGCCTATTCGCCGGCCAGCTTCTCGAGCGATAATCTCAAAGCGCAGGCGACTGCCATCAGCGTCCATCTCGGCGACGTCAACCAACTGGAACCGGCCAAGTTGAAGAGCTACGACAAAGTCATCCCCGAAGTATAAAGCGCACTCTCTGGGAAATCCCGCTGACCGCTAAAACTGTAGGGCGGTCGCGTCGCCTGCCGTTAAAGCGTGCGCATTTCAAGTGATTCCGCCGAGCCAGCGGACGCGACAATCCTTCTATCTAGAGAATTCCAAATCTGTCGTCTTCCGTTTCGGGCTTGTCGGGAGAGAGCTTTCGTTTGGGTATAGCTCGAAGCGTGTCCCGCAGCTCTCACCCCAGGCGACTCCTCGCCCGACGGCGGCCAGCCTCTCTGGCGAGATCCGCTTCCAACGCCGGTGATCCACTCGATCGAACACATGCCGCACACCGGGCAACAAAAACCCCGGCCAATCCGCCGGGGGCCCTTGCCGCAAAATATTTGGCGGAGAGGTTTGACATTGCCCGGCGGACCTGAGAGCAAAGCTTCATGAAACTAGCCCGTCGCACACTCGCAATCAGCACACTCGCAATTATCCTGATCATCCTTTTGATCCTCGCGCTCGGTGGAGGCGGGTTCGCGGGTGGCGGCTACTACTACGGCCCCGGCGGCCTGATCCTCCTCGTTCTGATCATCCTGCTGGTGATGGGAAAGCTGTAGCGATCGGGTGGCCGTCGCGCCGGGCGTGGCCGGTACTCGAGGTAAGAATCGGGGGCTGGCCTAACGCCGGGCGGTGCGGGCGTTCCGAAGCAGGTCTCTGCTTCGGTTTCGGATCGCGGGCGTTCGTCCTTGAGCGCGATCCGGTAATGCCGACAATGCGGGGATGAATAAACTCACGTCTGTTCTCCTCGCAGGCTTGGCGGCAGGCATGGTGGCATGGCCGAGTCGAGGCGACCAACCGATCACCGGCCCCGACGGAAAGATCAATGCACTAATCGATCGACGGAACAACGAAGACATCGTCTGGCAGAAAAAGGCTTCTGCCTTAAGTTAAAAGGCGAGGTCGGTAGTCGCGGCGCTGCCTCGTCGCGTCTTCATCCATGGCCCACGGGTGGTCGGAACCACGAACGGCGCGGTAACTTATCTCGCTGCCGCGCGCTCGTCTGTTAGGGTACGAGTCAAATGGAAGGCCAGAACGATGCGATGGCCACGAGCAAAGCTCAGTTGACGCGCGCTGGCGGAACGACCTTCATGGGCCATCCCAAGGGTCTTTTCTACCTCGCCTTCACTGAAGCGTGGGAACGGTTCTCGTTCTATGGAATGACGGCCCTGCTCGCCCTTTACATGGTGAATCAATTGCTGCTGCCAGGACACTTCGAGCACATCGGCGGATTTTCCGGATTCCGTTCAGCGTTGGAAACATTGTTCGGCCCGCTCTCCACCCAGGCGATCGCGTCTCAGATTGTCGGCCTGTACACGGGGTTCGTCTACTTCACACCGGTGCTCGGCGGTATGATCGCCGATCGCTGGATTGGACAGCGCAACGCGGTCGTGATCGGCGCCGGGTCGATGAGTGCCGGTCATATCGCTATGGCTTTTGACCAATCATTCCTCCTCGCCCTGCTCTTGCTCGTCACCGGTTCGGGTTTTCTGAAAGGTAATATCTCAGCGCAGGTAGGTGCCCTTTATGGAGAAAATGACGAAGCGCGGCGGACCCGCGGGTTCGTTATCTTTTCCACGGCGATCAACATCGGCGCAGTGATCGGGCCCATTCTCTGCGGTCTGCTCGCCCAGTTTTATGGCTGGCATTACGGCTTCGGCATCGCCGCGATCTGCATGCTTCTCGGACTTGTCACTTATCTAGCTGGATACCGCCACCTGCCGGCGCGGGTAGAGAGAAAAACATTCGAGGGCACCCAACTCACTGCCGCCGAGCGGCGTATCGTTTTCGCGCTGATTGTCGTGATCATTATCACCATCTTTCAGTCCACGGCATTCTATCAGGTCTACAATGTAACCCCGGTCTGGATTCAGCAGCATGTCGCACCAAAGGTTGGCAGTTTCCGTGTCCCGATCCCCTGGTATTTATCGATCAATGCCCTGGCCAGTATCGTCGGTGTGTCGTTGGTGCTCTGGGTTTGGGATCGCCAGGCATCGCGACGTCGCGAGCCGGACGATTTGGCGAAGATCGGCACGGGAGCGTGGATCGCCGCTGCGAGCAACTTGATCCTGGTAGCCGCAATCTTCATTTCGGGAGATGCGCCGATTCACCCTATCTGGCCATTCCTTTATGGCACTGGGCTGGGAATCTCTTTTCTCTATTATTGGCCCACCCTTCTCGCGCTGGTTTCGCGCGCGGCACCTGCCAAACTGAATTCCACTCTCATGGGACTAGCCTTCATGAGCCTGTTCATGTCGAACAACCTGATCGGCTGGATCGGCGGCTTCTACGAGAAGATGACTCCCGCTCAATTTTGGACGATGCACGCGGCCATCGCAGCCGGCGGAGGACTTCTTGTTCTCCTCCTTGGTCGTCAGCTCAGTCGGACGCTTAATCCGACGCCACAGGGATCAGGAAGCCGGTTCGATTCCGGGCCTTGAGATCAATGGATGCCGGACGAGCCACCATTTGCCACCGAATCGCGGCCAAACTGGATGTAGTAGGGATCGAAATACCAGCCCGTCGCTGGGGGCGCCTGGGTAAGGACGGCATAACCGCTCGCATCATACAGGAGCGGGTTACCCGGGTTGCGCGAAACGCTGAAGTAGTCGCCCAGTCGAATCTGGGAAGCGACAGGGGAGGCAGTGCTGAGCTCGGGATACCAGACGATGAAATCGCCCAAGATTCCCACTGCGTTACTCAAATAGTTAGTGCCAGCAGCTCCCCATGCGAGCGAGATACCTATCTCGCCGTTTCCGTTCGTTGCGAGATAGGGATCGACAAAGGCATAGCTGTCATTCCAAATCTGCCACTGCGCGACTTTGGTAAAATTGGAGGTGTTGATTTCGACGATCTCCACATGCGCATTTTTGAAATTTGTATTGCTCGAGGCGTTCCAGGCGAACCAGGCCTCGGTGCTTGTTCGGCGCGTCACGCCGGTGATCGCATTGCCGGGCCAACCAAAGGAGAAGTTGTCGACCCCGTCGGGGGCGTTCAGAGTGATTGTCCCGTTAGGCCAGCTATCAATATCGATATCGCGCGAAGTATACTGATTGGAGCTCTCGGTCATCGAGAAGACCCGGATCTGAGTGGTCTTGGGACTCCCTGCCCAGAAGAGCGTGTCGCCGGGATTCTGCGAGATATGCGAGCCATAGGCGGTAGTTCCATCCGTGGCGGTGCCATCGGATGGGGAGGTGTAACCCATGTTGATCGTCTGGTTATCGCGGATCTGATTCAAGGGGATGCGGACCACGAGCAGACCCTGACCGACGGCGTCGGCGCTGAAATAGAGGAAGTTATCACCCACCGCAAGATCAGGGTAATCCATCGTCGTCGTGCTGAGATTGAAAGTCGCGGAGGCCAAATCCCAGTAAGTCCAACTGGTCGCGCCGGCGCCATTCACGATGTCCTGAGTACTGGCCGAAGCGATGCGCACCTTGTTAATGCCAGCCAGGCAACTGGTCGTGCCGGTGCCGCAAAATTGCATGAGCCAGATGAAGCGATCGATCTGCGGCACATAGCGGATGATCTGATCGCAGCACAACCCGTTGTCGAGCAGGTTCCCGGCAGAGTCCTTGGACGGGCCGGAAGGAAAGATCGTCGTGGGATCCAGTTGCACATAGCTCGTGCCGGCATTGGTCGAGAGCATGACTCTCGTGTTATACGAAAGCATGATCACGTTTCCGTTGCGTGCGGCGTTCGGGTCGGGCGGCGTCCCGACACTGGCGGCAGTGCCCTGCGGATTATATTGCGTCAGAACGACAGGGTCACCCGCTCCGCCTCCCTTGTTCTTCTGGATTTGAAGCAGCTTCGAGCCCTGGACGGATGGCGCCAGTGTGCCGCGCGGGGGCCCGGTTGGGACAATGCGCGGACGATCGTTGTTCGGCTCCTTATCCTTTACCTCGAATGGTGGATACTGGCCGCGCGGATGTTGCGGCTCAGCCGTCGCGACGTTGAGGGTCGCAGAGTTCGTCTTGTTACCCTGCGCTGTTCCCCTCTTATCGAAGCAATGGCAATGAAAGAGCCAGTAGAGTAAGCCCAGGAGAAAGAACGCCAGGACGAGCGCGAGAAAGATCAAGACCGCCTTCCAAACATTGTTCATGGCAACACCTCATATTTTCCGAAGGGATGTGCCGTCGTCCTCGCAGACCGCAACCGCCACCAAGATGAAGCGAGACAATGAGGCTCGTTCAAACCTCTCCACACACATCCGCCGGCAGGTAAAGATTACGCTGCTCTGCTTCCGAGACAATCGCCAATATCAATCGGAGAACCACTTGCCCCTCGTCACTTGCTTCCTCGTGCCTTCTGCTTTTCTCCGCGGGCTCAAGGTTATTACCTTGACACGACCACGCTCGGCCACGTAGTCCCAGTCGGCCCCAGCGGAACTTTCTTATGATGAATCTTTTTGGAATCTTAAAGGTGGGCTCGCTCACTTACCTCGTTTTGTTCGGCAGCCTGGCGATTGCCTCGAGCCAGGCTTTCACCAAGAAGCCGCTCCCGAAAGAAGCCCTGGAAAAATACGACAACCCTCCTGCCCTTCTCTGGCGCACCGGAGTTTCGCCGCGCATAATCTCGCAGCGCGACGCTTTCACGAGCATCCAGGTGAATGTGAACGCCAGCGGCCAGAACATCACCGGCGATGCCGCGAACGAGCCTTCTATCTCGGTCGATCCGACGAACGGTAATAAGATGACCATCGGCTGGCGACAGTTTGACAGTGTCGACTCGAACTTTCGTCAGGCTGGCTGGGGCTACACAAGCAACGGCGGCGCCTCGTGGACATTCCCCGGAGTGCTCGAGAGCAACGTCTTTCGAAGCGATCCGGTGCTGGCTTCAGATACGACCGGAGACTTTTTCTATCTCAGTCTGCTCCAGACCTTCTTCGATAACATGTGGCGCTCGCTCGACGGTGGCATCTCCTGGGCAAACATCGCGCCCGCCAAAGGTGGCGATAAGCAGTGGTTCACGATCGACAACACCAACAGCACCGGCCATGGCTTCCAATATCAGTGTTGGAGCACGAGCGGCAATAACTACGGTGACCGGCAATTTACTCGCTCCACCGACGGCGGATTTACCTGGCTGAACCCGATCAGCATTCCTAACTCCCCTGCCTGGGGAACGCTGGATGTGGATTCGAATGGCCTTCTCTTTATCGGCGGGGTTAACCTCAACACCAATCAGGTTTGGTGCGAGCGCTCGAGCAGCGCCCGGACCTCCATGACGACACCTAGCTTTGACCAAAGCACCGCGGTCAGTCTCGGCGGAAGCATATCCGTCAGCCAGTCCATTAACCCGGAAGGACTCGTCGGACAGGTTTTCATCGCGGTGGACCGTTCAGGCACGGCGACCAACAACAACGTTTACATGATGGCGAGCGTGACCCCGACCGGCTCGAATACCGGGAGCGACGTGATGTTCGTCCGTAGCAGCGACGCCGGCCATACATTTAGCGCTCCCGTGCGGGTAAATGACGACCCGATCAATCACAGTAAATGGCATTGGTTTGGAACTCTCGCCGTCGCCCCCAACGGACGCATCGATAGTGTCTGGCTCGACACGCGCAACGCCGCGAATAACACGGACTCGCAACTCTTTTACTCCTACAGCACGGATGGAGGAGTGACCTGGTCGCCGAATGTCGCAGTGAGCAACTCCTTCAACCCGTTTCTCGGCTATCCAAACCAGAGCAAGATGGGCGACTATATCACGATCGTATCCGATAACACGGGAGGGAATGTCGCCTACACCGCCACATTTAACCTGGAGGAAGACATTTATTATGTCCGCGTCGCACCTCCGTTACCTGCGGTCACTCTGCTGAGTGCGACGTCGCGCCTTACTCATGGCATGGCCGGCACTTTCGACATCGCGATGCCTTTGACCGGGGCGCCGGGAGTAGAGGATCGCAGTGCCGGCACCTACAACGCCGTCTTGACGTTCGACGGCCAGGTCACCTCGGGCGCTGCAGCGGTCACGGTGGGCACCGCCACGGCAGGAATTCCGACCTTCAGCGGCAACACCATGAGCGTGCCTCTGACAGGGGTCGCGAATGCCCAGACCATGGCACTCCAGTTGAGCAACATCAACGCGGACAGCAATCCAAACGATGGAAGTGTCGCTTTCAGCTTTCTCATCGGCGACACTACGGCCGATGGCTCGGTCAATTCCGGAGACATCAGCCAGACCAAGTCGCAGTCCGGCAATCCGGTGACCGTTACGAACTTCCGCGAAGACGTCAGTATCGACGGCAACATCAACAGCAGCGACATCTCGCTGGTAAAATCAAAATCCGGCTCGGCCTTGCCTTAGCGCGGGCGACTGTCGCCCGTTTTGTAACACCTGGAATTTGGCGCTTCGGTCTCTCCTTCTCCAGAAGATTTGCACGTGACTGCGTAAAGCGGTCAGGTTTCCGGCGGCGCCGATCCAAAGTAAGGATCGAAGCAGAGTGACCATAGTCGTTGAAGCAGTTCGGCTTGAGATGGTTTAATCAGCTACGGGACTGTTGCCTGCTTGTAATTTTCGGTGCCAATGTCTGATCCACTGGATCTCGAGTGTGCCGAGTAGCACCAAAGTCGATTAACACCACCACACCAAAGGCGAATCCGGCAGCGATCCTGCAATCATGGTTGCCATCTCCTTCTTCATCATCATTTTGCACGTCGCGGCCATTTTCATTACTTGACGCTAACGCTGAAACTGGCCTGACCCTTCCCGGCCGGGCCGTCGAAAGAAAGTGTCGCATTCCAATCACCCGCCATTCCGATATTGATTTGAGCGCGATATTGTCCAGCAGTCGCCGTACGCTCGATCGTGGCACCCGAGTGCATCACCATGGAGGCCATGTTCATGTCCGTCGCAAATTTTACGTTGCCCGCATCGACCAGTCGTCCCGTCGCGTCGCGGAATTCGATTAGAAGGTCGTTGTCGCCTCTGCGAAGCTCTTTTTGTGGTGCGATCAAACTAATCGTTAGGCCGTTGGCGGTTTGAGTGGCGAAGGGCGGCTCGGGATTTTCGCCGCCTCCACTGTTCTTGAATTTGTGCGAAAAAAATCCGCCGCCATAAATCGCGGCGACGACCAACACGATGGCGATCGCCAAGGCCACGACTCGTTTGAACGTTTTCGGCTTGGCCAGCCCATCGATTGGACGGGGAAGCAGCGGGTCCTCCTCCTCGTCGAGCGCTTCCAGCCCGCGCCTTTTCCAAAGGAAATAGATGACAGGATAAATCAACAGCTCAAGTCCGGCGCTCGTCACCACACCGCCGATCATCGGCGCGGCAATGCGCTTCATCGCGTCGGCGCCGGCCTGTGCGACGGGTGACCACATAATCGGCATCAGGCCAAATAAAATTGCGCAGACCGTCATGATCTTCGGACGAATCCGCTGCACCGCGCCTTCTTTGACCGCGTCGTGCAAATCGGCGGTCGTCTTCATTTTGCCACGCGTGCGGTGCGCTTCCCACGCGTGATCGAGGTAGAGCAGCATGACCACACCGGTCTCCGCGTCGAGACCGGCGAGCGCGATTAAGCCGACCCAGACCGCGACGCTCATGTTGTAACCGAGCAGGTAGAGAAACCAGAACGCGCCGATCAATGAGAACGGCACCGCCAACAGAACGATCAAAGTCTTTACGACGGATTTCGTGTTCAGGTAAAGGAGCAGAAAAATAATTAGGAGGGTGAGCGGGACGACGATCTTGAGACGCTGCTCGGCTTGCTTGAGATACTGAAACTGTCCGGCCCATTCGATGTAGTAGCTTGGAGGAAATTGCACCCGCTCACGAATCCGCTCGGCCGCTTTGCGCACGTAGCCGTCGATATCACTTGTCGTTAGGTCAACGAAAACGAAGCCAACCAGCTGTCCGCCCTCGCTTCGGATCGAGGGTGGCCCGGTCGTATAATGGATATCGGCGAGCAACTCGATTGGCACCTGCGCGCCAGTCGGAGTTGGAACCAGCACGCGTTTGAGCGAAGCGAGGTCCTGCCGGAAATCGCGCGCATAACGAGCGTTGACCGGATAACGCTCACGGCCTTCCACGGTGGTCGTGATCGTCTTGCCACCGATCGCCGTTTCCACGACGTCGTTAACGTCGCCAACCGTTAGGCCATAGCGCGCGGCCGCTTCGCGATTGACGGTGAAATCGAGAAAATAACCGCCGGTCGTACGCTCCGCGAACACGCTTCGGGTATCGGGCAAATCGCTCAACGCGCTCTCGATTTGAATCCCAAGTTTCTGGATCCCATCGAGCTTTGGCCCAAAAACTTTCAGGCCGAGCACGCTCCGGAAACCGGTCGTCAACATTTCGGTCCGCGTCTGGATCGGCATCCAGAAAATATTCGCCATCCCGGGCGTTTTCATGGTCGCGTTCATCTCCGCGATCAGTTTTTCCCAGGTCATTCCTTGCCGCCATTGATCGAACGGCTTGAAAGTGACGATGGTTTCAAACATCGAGAGCGGCGCCGGATCGGTCGGCGTTTCGGCTTGCCCGGCCTTTCCGAAAACTCTTTCGACTTCCGGAAATTGTCTCAGTTTTCGATCCTGGATTTGCAGAATTTTTGTCGCCTCCGTGATCGACATTCCAGGAATGGCGGTCGGCATGAAGAGCAACGTGCCCTCGTTCAGCGGCGGCATGAATTCCTTGCCCAGCCTAACGAATGGAAAAATGGTCGCCGCGAGCAGGAGCAGTGCGCCAATGATCGTGAACCAGCGGTAACGCAGGACGAAATTAAAGAGCGGCTGGTAAGCCCAGATCAGAAATCGGTTCACCGGATTCTTGATTTCCGGGGTGATCTTGCCGCGAATGAGCAGCGTCATGAGCACCGGCACGAGGGTGATTCCGAGCAAAGCCGCGAAAAACATCGAGAACGTTTTCGTGTAGGCGAGGGGCTTGAAAAGCCGGCCTTCCTGCGCGGTCAGCGAGAAGACCGGAATGAAACTGACTGTGATGACGAGGAGCGAGAAAAAGAGCGGACGCCCGACGATCTTCGCGGCCGCGATGATGGCCTCCTCGCGTTCCCGCTTGTCCGGCTCGCGCTGGCTTTCGTGGCGGAAATGTTCGAGCGCATTGTGCGCGTTCTCGATCATGATGATGGCCGCATCGACCATCGCACCGATCGCAATCGCGATCCCGCCTAACGACATGATGTTGCTCGTCAGGCCCATGTAAAACATCGGCACGAAGGCGAGCAGGATTGCAATCGGCAACGTGATGATCGCGACCAGCGCGGAGCGGACGTGCCAGAGAAAAACCAGACAAACGAGCGCGACGACGATGCTCTCTTCGATCAGTTTCTCGCGCAGCGTCGCGATCGCGCGATTGATCAAATTGCTCCGGTCGTAGGTCGGGACGATGCGCACGCCCTCCGGCAACGACGGCTTGATTTGCTCGATCTTCTTTTTGACGCCGTCGATTACACTGAGCGCGTTCTCGCCGTAACGCATGACGACGATTCCGCCGACGGTCTCGCCTTTGCCGTCCAACTCCGCGATACCGCGCCGGAGATCGCCGCCGAGATGCACTTTGCCGACGTTCTTCACGTAAATCGGCGTGCCGTTGTCCATCTTCAGGACGATGTCTTCGATGTCCTTAATACTCTTGATGTAGCCGCGCCCGCGCACGTAATACTCGGTCGTGGCGACTTCGAAGGTGCGGCCACCCACGTCATTGTTGCTCGCTTTGATTTGCCTAACGACATCACTGAGCGGGATGTGGTAAGCGACGAGCGCGTTGGGGTCGAGATCGACCTGGTACTCTTTCACGAAACCGCCGACCGGCGCGACTTCCGCCACGCCTTTCACCGATTCGAGTGCGTAGCGGAGGTTCCAATCCTGGATCGAGCGCAGTTCGGCCAGGTTATGTTTGCCGCTGTCATCGACGAGCGCGTATTCATAGACCCAGCCGACCCCGGTGGCATCGGGACCGATCACCGGATTCGCATCCTTCGGCAGCGAGCCGCGGAGCGAATTCAGGTATTCGATCACGCGCGACCGTGCCCAATAAATATCGATCCCGTCCTCGAAGATGACGTAAACAAACGACTTCCCGAACATCGATTCCCCGCGGACGAACTTCACTTTCGGGGCGGCGAGAAAGAGCGTGGAGATTGGGTAGGTGACCTGATCTTCCACCAGATCGGGCGAGCGTCCTTCCCAATCCGTGTAAACGATCACTTGCACATCGCTCAGGTCGGGGATCGCATCGAGCGGGACGTGCTTGATCCCGTAGAATCCGGCGGCAATCGCGAAAAACGCGAAGATGAAAACAAGGAATTTGTTTCTCGCGCTCGCTTCGATGATGCGCTCGATCATCGTTTCGTCTCGGTGGGGCTGTTTACCTCCGGCTCGAAATCTTTCAACGCGCCCTGCACTTTGGATTCGGCGTCGATCAGGAAATTCGCGCTCGCGACTACTCGTTCCCCTTCGGTGAGGCCCGACTTCACGAGGTAATCGTTTCCATAAACCTGTCCCAGTTCGACGACGCGTGGCTCCAATTTGCCGTTGCCTTTATCGACAAACGCGATGTTGCGCGCGCCGGTCGGCATCACCGCGTTGACTGGAATGGTCAGGCCGACGCCCATCTGCATTCGCAGTTCGACATTGGCGTACATGCCCGGTTGGAGCCGGAAGTCTGGATTGGGAATATCAATCCGCACTTTCGAGGTCCGTTTCGCGGGATCGAGAAATGGATTGATCAGCGCGATCTGACCTTCAAATTTTTCGCCGGGATAGGAGTTTGTCGTGACTGTGATTTTCTGGCCTTGTTTGAGCATCGAGAGCTCGGTCTCGTAGAAATCCGCCCAGACCCAGACGACCGACAAATCCGCGATCTCGACCAGGCGCTGACCGATGCCGACGCCGGCTCCTTGTTTCACCGGCACTTCTTGAACCACACCGCGGAAAGGGGAGCGCAGTGTTAAAAGCTCGTTAGGCGTGCGCCTTTTCTCCAGCTCGGCGATCTGTTCGGGGGTGACGTTCCACTGTTCCAACCGCGCTTTGGCCGCGGCGATCAATTCCTCTGGAGTGTTGCGTACTTCGGGCGTCCTCGCCTTGTCGCGCATCTGCAAGAGCATCACCAGCTCACGCTCGGTAGTGAGCAATTCCGGGCTGTAAATCGACATGAGCCGTGCGTTTTTCTCGACGATTTCCCCGGGTGAAGTGACGAACAATTGCTGCACATAACCTTCGACCCGCGCGACAAACGACCAGCGCCGCTGCGCGTCGGGTTCGACCACGCCGACGGCGCGGATCGCGTGGTTCAGGGGCTTGCGCTCGACGGTCGCATAGGTGACGCCGATCTGTTGCTGGCGCTCAACCGGGACGGTGAATTCATGAGTTTGCGGCCCGCTTTGTTTTCTTGTCGCCAACGGCGTTGCCTTCGTCCCGGCTCCCTCCTTTACCGGCATCAAATCCATCGAGCAGATTGGACATTTACCCGGCTCTTCGGCATGCACCGACGGGTGCATTGTGCAGGTGTAGTAATCGACATCGGCGGGTTTGCCTCCGCTTGATTTGCTCCCGCAAGCGGAGAGCGCGAACAACAGCGCGATGAGGACGAAATTGGAGATTTTCATTTGGCCTCCTGATTCACTTCCCGGCGTGCCGTCGGAAGACTCTTGAGATCGGTGCCGACGACCGATTCCAACTCGGCAAGCGCTGTCTCGTACTCGGCAAGATACGCGCGCACCGTCGCTTCGAGGTCGCGATAGTTTCGCTGCGCACTGATCCAATCCAGGAAACTCGCTTTCCCGGATTCGTAAGAGAATTGCGTTGCCTCAAACGCCTGTTTCGCTTCGGGCACAAGCTTGCCGCGAAAGAGGTCGAGGTGATGATGCGCGGTATCGACGCGCTCCATCGCATTGCGCAAAAGGCCGAGCGCTTCCTTCTGCGTGCGGTCGAGCGCCTGCTGTGCGGCGCCGACGCTATCTTTCGCTTCGCGAACCCCTGCGGAATATTTCCGCGGATTGCTCCAGGGAATGCTGAACGAAACGCCGGCGCCGATTTCACTCACCGCTTGGCCGGTATCGTTGTACCGCTGCCCTTGCACGCTGAGCGCGGGATCAGGAATCCAGTTGCGATGCGCCAGCTCCAGACGCGATTTTTGCGCCTCCAATTCCGCCTGCGCAATTTTCACTTCCGGTCGGCTGAGAAGCGTCAGGGCTCGTAATGCGTTTTGGCGGAGCGGAAAGGACGGGAGCGCATCATCCTCCGGCCGGCCCAGCGGCACGAAAGCATCGCGATTCATCAAGACATTGAGCGCGGATTGTTGGAGGGCGACGCGTTCCTCGAGATCGCGTTGCGCCTCGACGAGTTTGTTCGCTTCTACCTCCGCGATCAAAACATCTGCCGCGGTTTGATTCCCGACCACGTATTTCGAGCGACTGATCTCCGCAATCTGTTTTAGGGAAACGGTATTCTGGTGGTTGAGTTCCAGTTGCGCCCAAGCGTTGGCGAGTTGGAAATACGCCGAACGCGTTTGCGCGACGACGTCGAGTTCGGCGCGGCGCGTCTCTTCGAAAGCGGAGATCGCTTCCGCGGCAGCGATGCGCGCGCGCGACCGGTTTTTGCCTGAAATAGGCACGGTTTGTTCGACAGTCACCATCTGATCGACGAATCCGTTCGGCGAAATATTGACGAACCGCGCGGCGGCCGATCCGGCGCTGACTTTCAAATCCTCCCACGCCGCCGCTTGCGGAACGCGCTCTTTCATCGCCTCCCATTTTCTGCGCGCTTCCTTTAGGCGGGGATTATTCGCGAGGACGACGCGAGTCACCTCGCCTAACGACAAATGTGACTCGGCGCGAACTAGCGAAGTTAAAAATAGACTAAGTAATAAAAGGTAAGTTGTTTTCATTGATCCAAAACGAACGGTTGAAGACAAAGGGTGCCGGAAAATGGGCACACCCCGGGCGTCAGCGTCCGTGGATCAGATGAGAAACGTGCAGAGAACCGCGAGTTGCGGTGGTGCGTGGCTGGGGGCTCGCAAAGCCAACCGAGGAAGAGAGATGGAGGTCGTCGGGATTTCTTGCGACAGAACCGACAAGACCGGCGCAATCATGGCGATCGGCGCAGAATTTGCCAGATTTGCCGAAGTCGATTGCATCGGATTTTGCTGCGGCAAAATGCAGGACTTCATCTTCGCGCAGCAGGCGGGACAATCCGCTTTCTGTGCAGCCGACATGCTCAATGCGCACGCTCGCACCGGTGTCTGTGGCGCGAGGAGAAGCGCGAACACCAGAAAAAGAGCGATGGTCAATCGTCTCAGCACGCTGCATTAGTAGCACTACGAAGGCCTCCCGTCGATTTATCCGTGAATTCGCTGTTTCCGGCCCACGCGGTTCGCTGAGCCAACAAAAATCAAACTTAATTCAACGGCTCGGCGGTGGCGGGGATAGGAAAGCAATCGACCGCGCTCGGAAACCGGCAGCGCCTAACGAACAGGGTCGGCCATTGGGGCGAAGCGCTGTCCGCCAGCACTTGACGGTTCAAATACCGGTTTAAGGCGGCTGCGGTTGTCGCTCAGGGGGCCTCCACGAAATGACTCCAGAGCTATCCTCACTCGCGTGACGGAAGGTGAACAATCTCTACCGTCGAAGCCGTCTGGCGCGTAGGATGGGGCGATGCATTTCGCTCAACTCGCGCCGGGCTGGTTGCTGCTCGTCTTTCTCGGCGCGGCGGCGGCTGTCTGGATGGCGGGGATTTATGTCTCCGACACGACGGATGTGCTTTCGCAACGCCTCGGCCTCGGCGAAGCGCTCGGCGGGATGCTTCTCCTCTCGATCGTGACGAATCTGCCGGAGATCGCGATCACGGCGAGCGCCGCGCTCCATCATGACCTCGGAATCGCGATCGGCAATATCCTCGGCGGAATTGCGATGCAGACATTGGTGCTCGTCCTGCTCGATTTCTTCGGACTTGGGAAAGAGGACGGCCTGACTTATCGAGCGGCTTCGCTCGGGCTGGTTTTGGAGGGGCTACTCGTGATTGCCGTCCTAACGATGGCGATCCTCGGTCACGAAATGCCGTCGAGCCTGATCTTTGGGCGAGTCACCCCTGCGGGCTTGGGGATCGTGCTCGTGTGGTTGCTCGGGCTGCACCTGGTGAGCAAAGCGCGAAAGGATTTACCGTGGCACAAGAAAGGTGACGCGCCCGGCGGACAGGACGAGCCGCGCGGGCATTCGAAAAAGAAGAAGTCGGCGACGAAAAAGATGAGCACGGGAGTGGCGCTCGCTATTTTCCTGGGAGCGGCGTTGGTGACGCTGGCGAGCGGGGTGGCGCTGGAGCTGAGCGGTGAAGCATTGGCGAACCATCTGGGCATGAGCGGGGTGATCTTCGGGGCCACGATCCTGGCGGCCGCGACTTCGCTCCCGGAGGTATCGACCGGCCTCGCCTCGGTGAAGCTGGGCGATTACAAGCTTGCGATGAGCGATATCTTCGGCGGGAACGCCTTTCTCCCCGTGCTCTTCTTCATGGCGACATTACTCTCGGGGGAAGCGGTGCTGCCAAAGGCGCAAAGGACGGATATTTATCTGACGGCGCTGGGGATGCTGCTGACGTGTGTCTATCTCTGCGGGCTGATCTTCCGGCCGCGCCGGCAGATTGCGCGAATGGGGATCGATTCGCTGGCGGTGCTGGTAATTTATGCGGTGGGGATCGCGGGGTTATTCACGATCGCCAAGGGCTAGAATTCCCGGTTGATCGAACTCGCCGCCCTTCCCCGGTGCCATGAAAAGAATAAAGCGAGCGACAAACGGACGGGAGGAAAAGGTCTCCTCTCCGGCATTAACGCCGCCGCAGGTCTTCCACGAAAACCTGGACGTTTTCCGGCAAGCTTGGAGGTCAGCCAGGAGAAGCAGGCGATCGTCCGATCTGCCGCCGACGGTCGTCTACTCCGGTGCTGTGGCCGTCTCGTCGGCGTCCGCCGGGGTGCCGGACTCGGTCTGGGGCGAGGCCGCGTTTTCCAGCTTGCGCTGCTTCTTGGCTTCTTTTTTCTTCTGTTTCTCGAGCTCTTTTCGGCGCTTTTCGCCGGAGTAATTTGGTCTGGCCATGGTGATATTTCTTAGCGGGCACCGGCCACTGTGGAAGTTGGAACCGAAGGCCCGCCAGTCACCTGTAAACCGTGCGAGCGGGAAAGTAGAGCATTAGTTGCCGATCTGCGCCCCGGTTTGTGTTGCGGGGTCAGAATCTCAGGTGCTTCACGGTGAAGCCTGGTTAATCGCCTCGCTGAGGGCGTCGATCCCGATCCGCAGGTGCAGGTCCATGAATTTGTTCGCAACCGCTTCGCGCTGACGGCGGTTTTTACTCCTTCCGGCACCATCAGTTGCTCGGAGACAAGGAGGAGCGCGCCGGTCGGGATCTCGTTGTGAAAGCCGGCGATGAAAATGGTCGCGATCTCCATGTCGATCCCCATGCAGCGCACGCGCGCGAGATATTTTTTGAAGGCAGCGTCGTGTCCAAGGTCCCGGTCCAGTAATCCTTTCCGTAGTTGCGGATGGTGGTGGAGATCGCTTTTAGCAGGGAGAAAGCGGGCAACGCCGGCACTTCGGGCGGCAGGTAATTCGTCGAAGTCCCCTCGCTCCGGATGGCGGCGATCGGGAGAATGAGATCGCCCAGTTTATTCTCCTTTTTTAATCCGCCGCACTTCCCGAGAAAGAGCACCGCCTTCGGCTTGATCGCGCCATGCAGATCCATCACCGTCGCCGCGCTCGCGCTGCCCATGCCGAAATTTAAAATAGTGATGGCGGTGGCGTTTGGCATCGGGCGATCGAGACCGCGTAGCGGCACGCCGTAGGCCTCGGCAAACCAGTTCGCGTAATTGGTAAAATTCACCAGCAGGACGTACTTCGAGAATTCCTTGTGGGCAGCCAGTCGGCCACGATGTCGGCTTTGGTTTTCAAACTGGCCGATTGAATCAGGAAAAACGGTCAGGCGGAAGAAAGCTTTGTCACGAGCGCTCTCTTGCAACGGCCGGCGAAAAAGTGAAGCCTGCGGCAACGACGCCGGCATCCCGCCGCGTCGGAAAAGATATGACCGCCATCATCTCCAACACTTCAGCCTTGCCGCGGGAACGGTGCGGCCTTTGAAAAAAGCGATGCCGGAAGTATGAGTTCGAGCGCAACCGGCCAGGCGGCGCCACCCGCAACGCTTCTCAACATCGGCGATTACGCGCAAGCGGCGCGCGCGGCCATGCCGCGGGAAGCCTTCGATTACTACGAAGGCGGAGCGCTGGATGAAATCACGCTGCGCGAAAACACCAGTGCCTGGGCGCGCTTGAAACTCTACTATCGGGTTCTGACCGGAACCGGAGACCGCGACCTTTCCACCACCGTGCTCGGTCAACCGGTCTCAATGCCGATCCTGGTCGCGCCGACGGCGTTTCACAAACTGGCTTGCGCCGAAGGGGAGATCGCGGCCGCGCGCGCGGCCAAAGCCGCGGGCACATTGTTCCTCCTCCGCTCTCTTTCCCA
>JBPCLI010000124.1:0-3381 GCA_051003415.1 Chthoniobacterales bacterium
TTCATTGAAGTAAAAGTCATTCACGCAGGAGGCGAATAGCCCTGGCGACTGACCGGCGCGCGCCTGCAGGATGAGCTGGCGCGCCTCGTCGATATTCCCCGCCCGGATCTGGAGCGCGGCCGATGTCATCAGCCAATCCACCGAGAGGGGGCCAGCGACCTCCTTCTTTGCCAGTTCCTCGGCGACCGTCTCGCCTTCGGCAGCTTCGATTCTTCCCATCCTTATCTTGAACCGGCAGACGGTTGCGTCCTGCTCATTACGCGCGAGAAGGATCGCCCGTTCGTAATGAGGAAGCGATTGCTTCGGCTTGAGGTCAACGCGCAATGTCTCGCCCCAGTAATAGTGATAGTCGGAAACAAAAGGCGCGGCGTTGACTGCGGCCTCGAAGAACTGTTCCGCGGCCGACAGGTTGTTTTGCCGGACCGCGATTAAGCCGCGGTAATAATTTGCCGCCTCCACATTCTCTCCAAAAACAATCGCTCGTTCGAAGACTTGGTCTGCTGAGTCGAAGTTGCGATGGTCGTAAAAGATTTTTCCGACCCGGAAAAGAATTCCGCGGTATTGGAGATTCTTCCGTTTCGCGGCCAGGAAACGGTCGGCCGCATCCTGCCATTTGCTGGCGCGTTCATCGAGCAGCGCCTGTCTGATCAGATCCGGTGCGCCGACTCCCGGAAAAAGGTCGGGACCATTAGTGGCCATCGCGGGCGGGTTGCGCGAGGCGATGAGGAACTTGATATAGCTAAGTTTTGTCCCGCCGTAGAAGGTCAACCCGAGGAGCAGGATAGCGCCGAGAATGATGAAGGCCTGTTGCGTCTCGATGACACGGGTACCTTTGTCCGCCGCCGACACGATGGGAATGCCGCCGGGTTCAGCGGGATCCTCTTCCCACTCGCTTGTTACATCTTCTTTTTCCTCAGGTCGCGATTCCGGCGCGGCTGGTCGTTCGGGAAGCGGCGTTGGAGCTGGCTTTTCCTGCGCCGGTTCACTTTTCGGTTCGTTAGGCGCGGAGCGTGGTCGATTGAGGAGCCGTCGCTGTTCGGGAGTCAGGCCGCGCCGGCGACTGGACTGATTCGGGGCAGGACGTGATTCCGGGTCGCTGGTCGGTTGTTCTGGTTCGTTCGGGTTTTCTTCCGACATAAATCTCGGTGCGGGTTTTCGAGCTGCGATAATGCTGCAATCACTCGCTCAGTCGATGATATTTTTGCAGCAGTTCGCGCAGCCGATCGTGCGGCAGCGCCACCACCACGTGATCGTCGCGGCCGATCATGTCATGGTTATCGACCAGCGCGTTTACGATCGCTTCCTCGATCGATTCCACCGTTGCCTCAAAAACGGGATCGAGCAAGTCGTTAGGCACGGTCTGCACGGTCTGTGTCGACTTCGCCGGATCGGTCGCGCCCGGGTTGGCGGTCGAGAAGGCTATAAACAAGTCGCCCGATCCGTTGCCCGAAATGCTGCCGGTGCGCGCCAGGCCGAGAGTGGCGCGGCGTGCGAGACGTTTCAATTGCCCGGGAAGCAGCGGCGCGTCAGTCCCGATCACGATGATGATGGAACCGGCGTCTTTCGGATAAACCGAGCCCGGAATTTCCTTCCCGACCGGCACCCCGGCAATCATGAGCTGCGCGCGGCGTCCGCAATTGGCCTGGACCAGAGCGCCGATCGTGTAGCCGCCGTCTTTCTTTTCCAGGACGCGCGATGCGGTCCCGGTCCCGCCTTTGAATTCATAGCAGATCATCCCGGTTCCTCCGCCGACGCTGCCTTCCGCGACCGGCCCGCCCGTTGCTGTGTCGAGCGCATGAGAAACGTCGTCGGGCTTGACGTGGAATCCGTTGATATCATTTAGCCACCCGTCCCAAGTCTCCGCCACGACCGGCAGGCTCCACCAATAACCCGCCTTGTCCGCCGCGCCGTGGGCGAGTCGCCACGCGATCACCGCATCTCGCGCCACGCCCACGCTGTGTGTGTTGGTGATAACGACCGGCCCTTCCAGAAATCCGCTCTCCTCCACCCAGGCTGTCCCGGTCATTTCCCCGTTGCCGTTCAGGCTGAAACTGCCGGCGTAAACCGGATCGTTGAGCGAGTCATGTCCTCGCGGCAGAATCGCCGTCACGCCGGTGCGCACCGGGCCTTTGCCCACCTCGAGTTTTCCTTCGCCACTGACCAAGGTTGTGAAACCCACCTCGACTCCGGCCACGTCGGTGATCGCATTTAATTTCCCCGGGGTGCCATCGAAGGGGACACCCAACGCGCGAGCGCGAATCGCCGGCTTTGTCGGGGGTGTCGTTAGGGGCTCCCGCGCGGAGACGGCGAGCGGCAGCAGCAGCAAACCGATAAGCGTTGTTCGATTCGTCATGATTTGGGATCCGGCGACACCCGCAGCACGATCTTGCCGCGGGTGTGGCGAGTGGCGATCTGCTCTTGCGCCTTGGCCGCTGCAGCGAGCGGAAACACCTGCGTCACGACCGGGTTCAATTTTTTCTCCTCGATCAGCCGGTTCAACTCGGCAAACGTATCGTTTTTCGGGGCGGCTGAAATCGAGACACCCCGGATGCCGTGTGCCTCCAACTCTTTTGCGTCCGGCTCATCCGCGATTGTGACGATGATGCCGCCTTTCTTCACCACGCCGTAGGATTTCGCGAGGGTTTCGCCACCCACAGCATCGAGCACCACGTCGACATCTTTCACTACGTCCTGAAACTTCTTCTTCGTGTAATCGATTGTCTCGTCTGCCCCGAGCTTCTTCAGGAAATCTTGATTTGCTGTCGAAGCCGTCGCGATGACGCGGGCACCGCGAGCCTTGGCGATCTGGATGGCCATATGCCCGACCCCGCCCGAGCCGCCATGAATGAGCACCGTTTGTCCCGCGCCTAGATGAGCAGTGTCCATCAATGCCTGCCAGGCCGTTGATCCGACCGCCGGGACCGCGGCCGCCTGCTCATAGGTAATGGCGGATGGCTTGCGCGCCACTTCATTCTCCTTGGCGACGACATACTCGGCGTAGCCGCCTTCTCCCTGCAAAGTGAAGAACGCGTAAACCGCGTCGCCCGCTTTGAGCCCCGTGATTTTGCTTCCGGCCTTTTCGATCACACCGGCAGCGTCCATTCCCGGAATCAAGGGCAATCTGGTGTGAAAATATTGCGCGTATTTGCCGGAACGGGTCGCGACGTCGACCGGGTTGACCGAGGCGGCCACGACCCGAATGAGAACTTCATCGTCTTTCGGCTCGGGGCGCGCCGTATCCTCATAGGTCAGCGCTTCCGGGCTGCCATATTTGTGCAGCACGATCGCCTTCATCGTTGCTGCAGCTGCCTTCGGCGCACTCGCCTGCGCGCAGAGCGCCGCCGCGAGGAGGCAAATGATGAGCTTTGTTTTCATTCGTTA
>JBPCLI010000125.1:0-5573 GCA_051003415.1 Chthoniobacterales bacterium
CCTTGGGACGCGGGGGTCGTTGGTCCGAACGAAGCTTATCCTTACGTTTGGTGGCAGGGTTGTGCGCTCGCCGAGGACGCTGCGCGTCACGACCGCCCGGCGAGCCGCCGGACGGAACAGGCCAGCGGCCTGTGCTCCCCGGAGTTGGCGGACGACCGTCCGCAGATATTTGTCGGCACGCATGCCCTGTTGTTTGAGCCGGAGGGTTTGGAGAATCCGGGAATCGTCGTGATCGATGAGCAGCACAAGTTCGGCGTCGCGCAGCGCGCCCGCCTAACGAATGACGACCCGGCTCCAGACGTCCTCGTGATGACGGCGACGCCGATTCCGCGCACCCTCACGATGAGTCTCTACGGCGATCTCGATGTCTCGACGATCGACGAAATGCCGGCGGACCGCGGCCGAATCGTGACGGCGGCGCGCGATGAGGAAAAATTGCCGGATGTGCTGGCGTTTCTGCGCCGCGAACTCGAAGCCGGGCGGCAGGCCTACATCGTTTATCCGCTGATCGACGAGAGCGAGAAACTGGAGGCGAAAGCGGCGAGCGCGGAGTTTGAGAAATGGCACGAGCGTCTCACGCCCTTTACCTGCGAGCTGCTCCACGGGCGTATCCCGGCCCCGGAAAAACAGGGGATCATGGACCGCTTTCGTCGTGGCCTAACGAGTGTTCTGGTCAGCACAACTGTCATCGAAGTCGGCGTCGATGTGGCAAACGCGACCGTCATGCTGATTGAGAACGCGGAGCGGTTCGGGCTGGCGCAGTTGCATCAGCTGCGCGGACGGATAGGGCGCGGCGCACACAAATCGTATTGCATCCTGCTCCGCTCGCACCCGTCGGAGGAGACAGTGGCGAAGCTCGCGGTGTTGGAGAAAACAAGCAACGGCTTCGAAGTGGCGGAGGCCGATTGGGCCTTGCGCGGCCCGGGCGATCTGCTCGGAACGGCCCAAAGCGGGTTGCCCGAGCTGAAGCTCGGGAATTTGCGCCGCGACGCCCAATTAATGCAGCTGGCGCGGACCGCAGCAGCCGCGATCTTCCGAGACGACCCGCTCCTGGCCAGACCGGAGAATCAACGTTTCCGGCATTTGGTTGTCGAAGAAGTGGGAAAAACCTTCTCCCACGTCAGTTGATGAAAAATCTATTCAAATTTCTTTTGTTGGTGCTCGTCCTAAGCGCCGGCGTTTCATTGCTTTACGACTATCAATTACGTCACGGTCGACCCAACCTAACGGACCGGACGACCCCGGAAAAATACACTCTGGCGCAGAATCCTGCGGTCGATCCCAAAGCGGTCGCGAGCCTTGCCTCGCTGAGTAACGAACGCCGGAAGCTGGTCGCCGGGGTCATTCCATCGGTCGTCAGCGTGAAGACTTCGAAACGGGTCCAGCGGCCGCAGTATGGCCTCGATCCCTTCGATTTTTTCCGGGGCAATTATCGTCAGTTTCGCGGCTCGGCGGAGGAAGCTCTCGTTCAGAATTCCCTCGGCTCCGGCGTCATCGTAACGAAGGAAGGCCATATTATTACGAATAATCACGTGGTCGATCAGGTGGACGAAATCGAAGTCGTCCTGAGCGATGGCCGGACGAAAAAAGCGCGCCTGATAGGCGCCGACAAGGAACTCGATCTTGCGGTTCTGAAAGTGGACGAACCCGGACTGCAGCCGCTCAAGCTGGGCGATTCCGACGCGGTCCAGGCGGGTGATTTTGTCCTCGCGGTCGGCAATCCGTTTGGCTTCGACGAGACGGTGACCGACGGAATTATCAGCTCGAAAGGACGACCGAATCGCGTCGACGGGTTTGGCGATTACCTGCAAACGAATGCGGCGATCAATCCCGGAAATAGCGGTGGGCCGTTGATTAACTTGAGCGGCGAGGTGGTTGGTATTAACACCGCGATCATTTCGCGGAGCGGCGGGTCGCAGGGGATTGGTTTCGCGATTCCGTCCAACACGGTGAAGATGGCGCTCGAGAGCCTGTTGCAAAAGGGACGAATCATTCGCGGTTATCTTGGAATCGAAACGACGGGGCTTCCCCCGGGGCAGATCAGCGCGCCCGACGGCTCGGGCGTTCCGGTGGTGGCAGTGCTCCCGGATTCGCCCGCGGCGGAAGCGAAGATCGAGAAGGGCGACATCATTCAAAAATTCGACGGGCGCGAAGTGCATAACATTGCGGAATTGCGCCGGCTCGTGTCGCAGGTGGAGCTCGACAAAAAGGTCGAGGTGCAGGTCGCGCGCGGCGGCAAGCCGGTGACCCTCGAGGCGAAGATCAAGGAGCAGCCGGCGAATTATCAACTTGCGCGCGCATTGCCGCGGGATGGAAACGGACGTCAGGTGCCGCCGATTTCGCCTAACGAGCCGGATACCGATCAACCAGGCCAGCCCGACCAGTCGGCTCAGCCGAATGGAAACGGGGGCGTGCTCGATTCAGTGGAAGTTCGGGAGTTGACCCCGGAACTCGCGCAGCAGCTGGGAGTGCCGCCTGGGGTGCGCGGAGTGGCGATCTCGCAGGTGGGCGCGGCATTGGCGGGTGGACAATTGCGGGCCGGGGACGTGATTGAGGCGATCAACCAGGAGCCGATAACTTCCGTGCAGGATTACGAGCAGGCGCTGCAGTCGCTCGATCCGAGCCAACCGCAGGTGCTCTCGGTCTGCCGGCAACGCAGCCGATCGTTTGTGGTCGTTAAGCCACGCTAAGGTGCGTTAACGCCACGCGGAAAACGCGCACCAAGGAGGCGAGGTTCGAATGTGTGAATAAGAACTAGGCTCATCTAGTCCAACTCTGCACATCAACCAAACTTCATGAAACGAATCTTACTCGCACTAACGATGCTCGGTTTCCTACTGCCGCTCGCGCCGCGGGCGCAGGCAGATCCCGAGGTCTCACTTAACTTGTTTTACGACAACCTCTCATCGCAGGGGAGTTGGATAGAGGTGGCCGATTACGGTTACTGCTTCCAGCCGAGCGTGGCGGTAAGCAACGCTCATTGGCGCCCTTACTCCGATGGATATTGGGCTTACACTGACCTGGGATGGACTTGGGTTTCCTACGAGGACTTCGGCTGGGCCACTTATCACTATGGCCGTTGGGCGGATCTCGATAGCTACGGCTGGGTCTGGGTACCTGGTTATGAGTGGGGTCCGGCCTGGGTGTCCTGGCGAACCGGCGGTGACTATGTCGGCTGGGCACCGCTGCCGCCGACTGTTAATCGCGTCTATGAAGGCCGCGCTATTACTGGTCAGGTAGACGTCGAGTTCGGTATCGGACCTCTGTATTACAACTTCGTGGACATTCGCTACATTGGCGAGCCGGTTTTGCGGGATCGGATCCTGGCGCCGTCGCGCAACGTCACGATTATTAATCGGACGGTTAATGTGACTAACATCACCTACAATAACTCGGTCGTTTATAACTATGGTCCGGACTACAACCGGGTGAATCAGTTTTCCACCCGGCCGATTCAACGTCTGACCATTCAGCGGGAGACGACCATGGGGGGCAATCTCGCCCAGGGCCGCAAGGGAAACTTCAATCGCGTCAGCGGCAATCAATTGACCGTTATGGCGCCGACAATCCAGAAGTCGCAGCAGAAATTCGCGCCGAAACAGGTGAAAGCGAAAGTGGAAAAACCGACCGTTGAAACTGGCTGGAAGGGCATCAACAATCGCCAGCAGGTGGAAGCGGAAATGAAGAAAGGCGATCCCAAGAACATCAAGGCGCCCGATTTCCAGCCGCAGAAAGGCCGGAAGCGCGAAGCAATCGCCGGTGCCGAGCAGAGCGCCGATCAAAACGCGGCCGGGCAACCCCAGGAAGCCGCCCAGGGTGCAAACGCTCCTGGTCAGAATGCGGCGCAGGAAGGCCAGCAGGCCCAGCAGCAACAGCGCGAACAGAGAAAGCAGGAGCGTGAACAGGCCCGGCAGCAACGCGAGCAGGCGCAGCAGGCTGGAAAAGGCGATCAAGCGGCCCAGCAAACGGAAGCGCAAAAGAATCGCCAGGAAAAACGCCAGAACCGTCTTGGCCAAGCCGGCGAAAATCGGGATAACGCGGCTCCCGATGCCGCGCCACCAGAGTCTGCGCAGCAATCCGACCAGCCCGACCAGAACGACGCGCAGAAAGCTGATCGCCAGAAGCGGGCCGAAGAGCGCCGCGCTCAGCGCGCGGAGCAAAACGCGCCCGATCAATCCAAATCTGATCCTGCGCAAAGCGTCGACCGCCAACGCAACCCCAGGAAGGCGGAACCAGCGGATGAAAATCAGCCTTCCGACAATACCCCTGCCGAGGGCAACAAGTCGCGCCCAGAACAGCGGGCGGAGAGAGCGCAACCCGTTCCCTCGGCGGACGACAACGCCGGTGCCAGTTCGCGGGCCGAGCAACAGTCCAACCGTCCGGAACGCGCTCCGCGCCAGATGCAGGAGCGGCGCTCTCAGCAACAGGAGCAAGCCCGTCCGCAGCAGCGCCGCGAACAGCAACAGCGGCGCGGCGGCCAGGGCGAAGAACGCAAAGGCGAAAAGAAAAAGCCCACTCCAGAGAAGACTCCTCCGCAGCAGTCCTAAAGAGGGAGTCTGAAACTCACCGGCCCCGGGAGAGATCCCGGGGCCGTTTTATTTTAAAGAAGTTCCGCGATCTGGACGGCGTTGAGCGCTGCGCCCTTCAGGAGCTGATCGCCCGCGACCCAGAGCGCGAGTCCGTTTTCCAGCGCGCAATCGAGGCGCAGTCGGCCGGCCTGGCATTCGTCCTTCCCGGCAGCCTCGAGCGGCATCGGATAGCCATTGGCCTGTGGTTCGTCGACCAGTTCCAAACCCGGCGCCTTGGCCAGGGCTTCCCGGGCGGCATCGAGCGAAACCGCTCGCTCGAACTCCGCGCTAATCGCGACGGAATGCGCGCGATAAACCGGCACCCGCA
This sequence comes from Chthoniobacterales bacterium, assembly GCA_051003415.1. Classification (GTDB taxonomy): domain Bacteria; phylum Verrucomicrobiota; class Verrucomicrobiia; order Chthoniobacterales; family UBA10450; genus Palsa-1392. The sequence continues at coordinate 4,897 of JBPCLI010000125.1, forward strand.
CACAAGTGACCGAGGCCATGAAATCCGGCAGATGCATGATCTTTCGGCCCTCGTTTTGCATCTTCATTTCCTCTTTGGTGTAGCCATTCTCGAGGAAGGAATCGACATGCGGGAGGACGTTGAACGCAATCGGGTGCGGATAGACTTCCGCGACCGATTTTTCCCCGCGCACGCTGGCCTCGACTTGGCGCCTCAGCTCTTCGATCGCGCGCGCGCCGGTCCCGGAGACCGCCTGGTAGCTCGAGGCAAAAACCCGGCGCAGCCCAAAAGCGCGGTGTAACGGATAAAGCGCCATCAAAGCCACCGCCGCCGTGCAGTTCGGATTCGCGATCAGGCCGCGATGCGTCCGGGCGTCATCTGGATTGATTTCGGGAATGACCAGCGGCACCTCCGGATCCATCCGGAAGGCGGATGAATTATCAATCACCACCGCGCCCGCAGCAATCGCGATGGGAGCGAATTGTTTGGTCGCGCCCGATCCGGCGGTGAAAAAAGCGAGATCGATCCCGGCAAAGGAGTTGGCCGCGAGCACCTCGACCGGATATTCGCGCCCGCGGAAGACCATTTTTCGGCCGACCGAGCGCGGCGAAGCCAGGAGCCGCAAGTCGGCCACCGGAAAATCGCGCCGTTCCATCACCCGGAGCAGCTCGACTCCGACTGCGCCAGTCGCGCCGACG
>JBPCLI010000126.1:0-2589 GCA_051003415.1 Chthoniobacterales bacterium
GCGTAATCGAGGTGGGCATGGGTTTCGATCAGGGAAAGTTGAGAGTTGAGTGCTGAGCGTTCAATCAGCTCCTTTCCTCAACTCTCAACTTCGTCCGTCACCACTCGATGCGGGGCGCGAAAAAAAATTCGACACCGCGCAATCAAAATTGGTAAAAGCAAGTTCGTTATGGCGCCAGGCACAGCGCAGGCACGGAAGAGCCGATGGTCCTCCGAGTTCAACGAGGTCCTGAAGACGGAACTCGACCTCGTCGGCGAAGAGGTGGCGAAGGATGCGGATGAGGATCCTAACGATCAGCTTTCGCGGGCTCATAAGAAGCAATTGGTCGGCCTCGCTTTTTCCGGTGGCGGCATTCGCAGTGCGACTTTTAACCTTGGTGTGCTCCAGGCGCTGGCGCAGATGAGGCTCCTCGGAGAGTTCGACTATCTTTCGACCGTCTCGGGCGGCGGTTACATCGGCTGCTGGCTAATGGCGTGGATCAAGCGCCGGGGCTTGAAAGATGTCCAGGCCGCCCTCAGCCCCGAATGGGTGAAACAACCGGGCCGAAAGGAGCCGGAGGAAATTCATTTCCTGCGCCGGTTTAGCAATTACCTCACTCCGCGATTGGGCTGGCTGGGCGCGGATACATGGACGGTCATCGCCACGTATCTGCGCAATCTCATTCTCAATCTCATCGTTTTGATCGCCGCGATGACGGTTTTGTTGTTGTTCCCGCGCATTGCCGCGCTCGCGGGGAGAGCGTTATGGACCCCCGCGAGCCATCCGTGGTGGGTGGCCGTCGCTCTCTTCGCCATGGTCTTCGCGATGGTCGTGATCACGCGCAGTCTTCGTTTTTTCCGGGGCACGGCAGCCGATCAGCGCACTCCGGAGATCTCAGCGGAAGCGTACGAAAAGCGCGACATGATCGCGCTCCTGGCCGGCTCGAATGCCAGGCTCTGGAGTGACGACAAAGGTCAGCCGGTGACTGCGCCGGTTTCTGACGCGGTCTTGAACTCGGCGGTATGGTTTGACCGGGATTTCGATGACTTTGTTCTCAAAGCGAAATTCTCGCTCGAGCCGACGGCCGACGCCGGCATCCGAATCTGGCAGGAACGAACTCCGACGCACGAGGGCGGAAAAACCGCGAGCGGCGGCCACATCATTCGCCTTTGCCAAAGTCGATTCGACTTCTCCGTCGGCGGCGCAACCAAGGAGCCGCGCCTTGCCGGAGCAATCGACGACCGGGCCCCGCAGCGGGCCGTCGTTCTCCGCTCGGAAGGCAACGTGATCGAAATCGTCTGCCAGAAGCTCGAGATCACCGTCACCATCAACGGCGAGACGATTAATCGTCATCGGGTTATCGGAGAAGATCAGCCGCTATGTCAAAGGTCGAAGCCCGGAGTGATCGGCCTGGCGCACTCGAAAGGTGTAATCTTTGAGGAACTTTTCGTGCGCGAGTTGTCTTCAAACCTTCAGGTTGGGGGCACACAAGGCCAGATTCAGCGCCGCATCGTCGCGCCGCTTTTTCTGGCCGCGTTCATCGGGACGTTTGCCTTTTGTTTCGGCGCCGGCGCGAACGGGGCGGTGGCGATCAAACCGTGGTCATGGCTGAGATGCGCGCTGACGACGGGACTCGGGGTCGGCAGCCTCCTTGTGCTCGTGCGGGTGGGACTTGTGCTGTTCGAATGGCGCCGGGCGAAGCGGCAGGGGAAGGAGGCGGAAAAGCCTTCCCGGCGAGCCTTTATTTTCATCGGGAAAGAAGCGCTCTCTCTGGGGCTGGCAAGTGCGCTCGGAGGATGCGTCGCGCTTGGACTTTACCACCTTTTTCTGGGAAAGACGCTCTGGGAAGTCAGCGTCTGGGGAACGCCGGCGTTGATCTGTCTCTCCATGCTGGTCCTGACCCTGCATATTGGTTTGCTCGGCCGCGACATGCGGGACGAGATCCGCGAATGGTGGAGTCGACTGGGCGCGTGGCTGTTAATCTACGCGCTCCTGTGGGTGGCGTTGTTCGGGACAGCTTTCTACGCCACGGCCTTTTTCGATTATGTCAACGGCCTGGCCTTGAGCGTCGGCTGGCTGGCCTCGACGATTTGGGGAGTCTTTGCCGCCCACAGCGCATCGTCCGCCAAACCGCAATCGAGCCGGACGCGCGAGTTTGTCGCGCAAGTTGCTCCCTACATTTTCATCGTCGGCCTGTTCCTTTTTCTTTCGTGGGGAATCGATCGGCTTCTGCCGATTGTCGAGGGGACCAAGGTGGTAATGGTTCCCTCGCGCGGAGCGACTTTTTCGCGCCTGCTCGCGCTGCACTGGGAAATGGTGCTGGCCTCCACGAGCCGCCATTCCGTCGGCCTGCTCACGGGTATGGCGGTAATCGTTTCCGCGATTCTTTCCTGGCGCCTGGATATCAATCAGTTCTCGATGCATCTCCTTTACCGGAATCGCCTGGGGCGCTGCTACCTGGGCGCTTCCAATCGCTTCCGGCGCGCCCAGCCTTTCACCGGCTTTGCCGCGGCCGACGATTTCGAGCTTTGGGAATTGGACGACCTGATCGCCTCCGAGCGCGAGGAAGAGGACGGGGAAACGCGGCTCGCTCCGCAGCCTAACGAAAAG
>JBPCLI010000127.1:0-2878 GCA_051003415.1 Chthoniobacterales bacterium
GGATCGACCGGCTGATCTTTGGATCCGCGAGTGGCTTGTAGGTATTGAAAAGCGGCGCGATGAAAACAGGCGCGATCAACATCTGCAACGCGAGAAAAAGACACGCGAGGCCGCTTCCCCAAAGCCACCAAGTCCGAGGCGCGCGCCGAAAAACCGCATAAAGCGCCATCATGAGAAGGCCGCTGAAAACCACTTCGAGCGAGAGGCCGATGAGCTGTTCGCCAAACCACGGCGCGAAGCTCTGGTTGGCGAAGCCATAGGCATGTTCGCGGAAGAAGTCGGAGTAAACCAGCAGCGGGAAAGAGAGGAGATAGACAATCAGAACGTAGGACACCGCGTAGAGCGCAGCCCGAATAGCCTTGAAGCGGGAAATGCGCTCGGCGAGATCACGCAGCCGCGCGGAAAGTCCGCTCGCGAGCAGGAAAATCGAAATCGCGGAACCGAACAAAAAATTCCAAAGGATGAGCCAGTACCCGCCCTCGAAATATGCATCCGACCGGGCGCGCTTATCTGCCGGGATGGTTTCCAACCAGGCGCGCGTCGCCGCCGCTGGATCGAACGATTTAGCGGTAATGGAGGAGTTCGTCAGAGGCGCGGGGTGCGCCTGCAAGAGCGTCGCCAAAATCGTTAGGCAACTGGCCAGGCAGCAGAGAACAAATTTCATCTCCGACGAATAGATGGGCCTCTACGGAAAGAGAAGTTTCTTTTCCCGGCCTCGACTTCCGGCACGCCCCCTGTTATTTTACCGAGTGCAAAGGCAATTGAGATGGGTTCTCTTGGCAGGTGCGCTGGCCTGTCTGACCGCGGGCGGTTTCGCGCAGAATCCGCCGCCGCCCAACGCGGTTTACGGCGCCTATCCGTCGAGCTACAAGGAGATCATCACGAACTGGCTTAGCACCAGTTTGGGAGACCCGCGGAGCGCGGACATTAAGTTTCTCGGCGAGCCACGGCCGGGTGAACTCGATGTCGGCAAAGGCCAAAAAGTGTCCGGGTTCCTGGTCGATTTCTCGGTCAACGCACGCAACATTTTCGGCGCACCCACCGGTGCGCAAAAACACACGGCGCTCATCCGCGATGGACAGGTCGTGACCGCGACCGGTTTCGTTTATCACTAGCGCAACGCGCTCCCAAGCTCGTCGGGCCTAACGTGCCGACCGGAGTTCCAATCCAGTGGCCGGCTCGGGGGCGGCGATCCGGAGGAGCAGCGGGCTTTCCTTCGCGCTGTTGCCGCCTCCAAAATAGGTCGTTTGCGAAGTTTCGTCGGCTCCACTCGCACTGGTTAGCGTAAGGCTGAGTGCGGTCGGCCGGATCGTTCCCCTAACGAGCACTTCGCGCAAGACCGGCTGATTTTCAGTGCGGCCTTCGCCTAACAGCCTCACGCTCGAGAGCTGTGCGCCCGCCGGCGGTTGCTGGAGCAGTTCGATCTTCTGCGAGTCTGGAAACATCCGCAGATCGAATCCCGTCGAACTAACGGCAAGGTTGCCGTGCAAGTCGAGTGGGATGGAATCGACTTCACAGTGGAGCGGATCGACCACCGCCGCCGGATCGGAAAATCCGATGTGCGCACGGGGCGCATTCACCTCGGGCCAGGGCGGCGCGGGCTGGAAACCGGCATTCAAAATGTCCGCCTCCCCTCGGATCGCGGGGGTTGGAAAGCGCCCCTCGCAAGTCATCTTTCCTGTGACCAAGCCGTGCCACTGAGCAACGCGCCATTCGTTAGGCAAGGTCTCCAGAAAGAGCGCCGGGCAATCGAACGTGGCGCTCAAGTCTGCGGCCGGATCGATCCAGGAATCCGTTGCCATGACCTTCTTTTCCAGGCGCAAGGGGAGTGATACCCGCCCGTTGACCGGACTGGAGACACCAAACCGCGCGGTGGTTTCGGCCTCCAGCCGGCCGCCATCCAGTCGCCCATGAAAGTCGATCACGTTTCGGCTTTTCGTGGTGCCGAAATTTTCAAGATGCCAATCGGTCGTCAACTGCAAAGCGCGCAGGAGACCGAAGGCGGCAAGATTGCCCTTGAGAATGCCGCCGCCTAACGATTCCTCACCCAGCGCCTGGCCAAGTTTCGCGAGGTCGAGGTGATCGAGCGAGAGATCGACATCGAATTTCTGCTCTTCATCAAAAGCCGCGAGCCAGCTGTGGATTGCGCGCCACCGGGCAAAGCTGAAGGGCAGGAAGAGCGTCCCGGCGGCGCGGTGCGTTCCCTCGAGGGTCAATTCAAAGGACTGCAGCTCGATGAAATTGCTCCCCAGCATGAGAAAACCGCCTAACGAAAAACGCTCGTTCGCCAGACTGAATGTGCGGAAGAAAATGTCCCGCGGCGAATAACTGCCCTCAAGGGTGAGATCGAGCGGCAGCCGGAGCGGTGCGACCGGCAGTTGCAGGCCATGCGCAAAAAGCTGCACCGTGCCGGAATGGGCAGCCAGCGTCCCGTCGCCCCGCCAGTCAAAAGTGGCGCCGCCCCCGATCTTCCCGGCACGCCAGGCGGAGGGAAGAAGCGGCGCGTAAACCCCGAAATCGCCGATCGCTCCGGTCAGCCTGCCCGAAAAACGATGACCGGCCGACAAATCAATACTCCCCTCCCCGCGCAGAAAGTCTTCGCCATGGCGCGCCTCCAGGTTTTCCAGCACCACCTCGCGTCCGTGCAATTGAATCGCCGCGCCTAACGAATCCAACGCCACCCCGCGAAAGGTCACTCCCCGTCCGTTCCAGGCGAGCCGACCCGACGCTTCCGGGTTGACCAGATCGACGTCGCCCCTGGCCGTCAACGCCCCGGAAAAATCGCCGGTCGTCGCGCCGAATAATTGCGCGAAACCATTCAGGTCCGGAATCGTGGCGTTGATCTGCCCGCGGAACGGCAGCTGCGCCCAGCTCTTCA
>JBPCLI010000128.1:0-2164 GCA_051003415.1 Chthoniobacterales bacterium
ACCATTCCGCAGCTCGAATGGAGCGACGCGAGCGGTCACTTTGCCGGCGGCGCGAGCTGGAGCCGGGCGAACGGCCAGGCCAATTTCCAAGCGCGAAGCAGCGTCGCGCTCAAGCCATTGTTAGGCAGTTTTGGTCTCGGCGCGATGCTGCAGGACGCGGCTTTTTATTCGCCGCCTCAGATTGAGGCTTCCGGTTTCGCCACGATCGGCGCCGAGGAGAAAAAATTCGAGGTCGTGGGCAAGTTTGCAGTCGAGAAATTTTCCTGGCACGCGATCGACTTTGAAGGAGCGAGCTGCGATTTCGCCTGGGATGGCGAGCGCACCATGTTGCGCGACATCCGCCTGCGCCATCGGAGCGGGCAGCTCAACGCCGACCTCTTCGACGCGCCTAACGACTTTCGGTTGAACCTCGACAGCTCGCTCGTCCCGACTGCCTTCGAACCGCTCCTTCCGGAAAAGGCTCGTCCTTTTCTGCGCGAGTGGGGCTGGCAGCGTTCGCCGAATATTCATCTCAGCCTGCAGGGCACGAGCAGCCTCCCGGCCACGTGGCACGGCGAGGGCACCATCGCCCTCGGGCGGACGCGTTTTCGCGGGGTCTGGATGAACAGCGCGAGCGCCAACGTGCATTTCGGGGACGGAGCTCTCGCGATCGAAGACTTTCGTGTTGCGCGAGACGAAGGCACTGCCACCGGGTCTTTTGTCTACGACGCGCCCAAGCACGAAGTTCGCCTAACGAACGTGGAGACGACGTTGAAACCGGCCGAAGCCATCCTCTGGATCGAGCCCCGGTTTTACGAGCACGTCGCGCCTTATCGGTTCCATCACACGCCGCACGTGAAGGCCAGCGGCGTCGTGCAGTTCGGCGGGGGCAAACAGACTCATCTCCTCCTCGAAGTCGATGCCCCGAGCGGGATGGATTACACTTTTCTCGACCAGGTTTTGCCCTTCGACCGAATCGCCGGCCAGCTCCTCTTCACCGACGACCGCCTCCAAATTCTTGGCTTGAAAGGCAAATTATTTTCCGGCGACCTGGCCGGCGGGGCCGACATCTCGTTAGCCAAGAACGACCGACATTACAGCGCCAGGATCGAGGTGGAAAAGGCTGACTTCCCGAAAGTGACCGATCTCTATTTTAAATACAAAACCTCTCAGGGAAACCTGAGCGGGAACTTCGATTTTGCGGGTGTCGGAAGCGACGCGCGTTTTTTGAAGGGCAGCGGCCTCGTCAAGGTGACGGATGGGAACGTTTTTGCGATTCCGGTTTTCGGACCGCTCTCCGAGCTGGTGAGCAAAATGTTCTCCGGCGTCGGCTACAGCGTGGCACATGAAGCGAGTGCGCCGTTTTCGATCAAGGAAGGCGTCATTCACACCGACAAGTTGCGCGTCTCGGGAAAGCTTTTCGCCATGGTGGGACACGGCGATATCGATGTTCTGAAGAACAAACTCGACTTCGATATTCGGATCGACGCGATCGGCCCGGGCGCGCTCCTCACGCCGCTCTACAAGCTTTTCGAGTATCATGGCGAAGGCAGCCTAACGAAACCCATCTGGCGGCCGAAACGGTTCTGATGGCGGCGAAAAAACCAGCCGTGCGCCATTTGTTAGGCGCGCACATCTCCATCGGCGGCGGCGTCCATCGCGCGATCGAGCGGGCGCGCTCGATCGATTGCGCGGCGATGCAGATTTTCGTGAAGAACAACATGCAGTGGTTCGCGCGACCTTTCGCCCGGGAAGAAATCAGGGCATTTCTGGAGCATGCGCAGCGCGGGGAATTATCCGCGGTTTTTGCGCACGCCAATTATTTGATCAATCCCGCGGCTACCAATCCACAGTTTTTGGCCAACTCGATCCGCGCCTTGTTCGAGGAATTGACGCGCGCGGACCAGCTTGGTTTGCCTTTTCTCGTGCTCCATCCGGGAGCGCATCTCGGCGCGGGCGAAGAAGCCGGTCTCGCCAAGGTCGTAAAATCGATCGACGCGGTCTTTCGGCGCATCCCGAAAGTGAGGACGCGGATTGCGCTCGAGACGACAGCCGGCCAAGGCTCGTGCCTCGGCCACAAGTTCGAGCACCCGGCCGCAATCATGGCCAACGTGCGCGAGCCGGAACGGCTGTGTGTTTGTCTCGACACCGCGCACGTCTTCGCGGCCGGCTACGACCTAACGAC
>JBPCLI010000129.1:0-27263 GCA_051003415.1 Chthoniobacterales bacterium
CGCGTGCTCCGTTTCGGCGCCTCGCCGAACGGATAAAGGCTCGAACCGGCGTTCCAAGTTCGAAAACGCGCGCTCGGTTCGCGGCGAGGCGCCGCGAGCGGCACGCGAGACGTGTGCGCTCCCCGACACCCATGCACAGCGACCGCGCAAGTTTCAGCACGCAGCGAAGCGGCAAAGAAAAAAAGCGCCCGGATCATCGCTGATCCGGGCGCGCTCAAAGTATTACCCCACCAGTGCCGTTTAGGTGGATTTCCCGTACCCTTCTGGTAACGGGCGGGTGACCGCCGCCAGAGCGTCTGACTTCCAATTAAGGCATGCCATCTTCTCCTAACGACCTAGCCCCCTGTGCTAACAACATCGGTCCGGGATTCACACCTGTAATCTCGAACACCGCAGGGTAAATTTAGAAAGCTGTCGATAGAGAGCTGAAAGTAGACGCGAAAAGGTCTTTGAACCTTCAACTCTCAAACAACAACTCTCCAACTCGTCAAAGAACTATTCGCGCAGCTCCACGCCTAACTGGCTTCGCAACCGCTCGCGAATCCGATCATGCGCGGCACTCACTTCATCGGAAGTCAGTGTCCGATTTTTGTCCGAGTATGTCAATGAATAGGCGAGCGATTTACGTCCCGTGGCGATATGCTCCGCGCCTTTTCCGCTGAAGAGATCGAAGAGTTCGACGGTCGCGAGAAGCGGTTCGTTAGCGCTTTTGAGCGCGGCCAAAATTTCCTCGTGACTCAATTCCTCCGACGCGATCAGCGCGACGTCGCGGCGGATGGATGGGAAACGCTGCAGCTCGCGGAACTGGCGCGCGCTGGCGGTTGCTTCGAATTCGTCAGGCAAATCGACTTCCGCGACAAAGACCGGGGCGCTCGCGCTGCTTTGGCCGGAGATGAGTTGGCCACCCAGGCCGCGTTTTTCGTGGTCGAAAACTATTTCGGTCGCGAGCGCGAACTCGGCACCTCCGAATCGGCGGAGCGCGACTTCGCCTAATCCCGCCGCGCCGAGCGCGCCTTTCAGATCGAAGAGATCGAGCGTCCGGCTCGGACCGCCGCGCCAATACGTCGAAGCGCTGGCGGCGCCGCAGAGGAGAAGCGCGAGCCGCCGCACTTCATTGCCGTTAGGCGGAAGAAAGACGCGGCCGATCTCGAAGAGCCGCACGCTTTTTGCGCCGGCGCGGACGTTTCGCTCCAAGGCCGCAATCAAACCGGGCAAGAGGCTCGGCCGGAGGGCGACATGGTCCTCGCTCAGCGGATTGCGCAACTCAACCGCGGTCTCGGCGAAGCCCGTGCCTAACGTCTGCCGCCCGACGAGCGCTGAGGTACGCGCTTCCAAAAAACCGCGCCCAACGAGTCGCTGGCGCAACCGCATTTCAAAGTCATAACGGCGATCCGCCGCGGAGACCGGCGTAAACCGGCTGCGATCTGCCGCCGGGATCCCGCTGATCCCGAAGACGCGCACCACTTCTTCGATCAGGTCCACTTCACGGCGCAAATCGGAGCGGTAACTCGGGATGCGCCAGCTCGATTGCTCGTCGGTCGCGCCGAGTTTGTGAATGCCGAAGCCTTCCAGGATTCGGTCCACCTCTTCCGGTGCGACGGCGGCGCCGAGCAGTTCGTTGCAGCGCGCATAACGAAGGCTGAATCCCGCCGGCGGCGCGGGCAAAGTGCCGGCGGTGATCGTTTCGTCAGCCGGTTCGCCGCCGGCGATCTCGCGAATCAGTTGCGCGGCTCGTTCCGAAGCACGCAGGACCATCCCCGGATCGACGCCGCGTTCGAAGCGATAGCTGGCATCGCTTGGCAGATTCAAGTCGCGCGCCGTGCGGCGAATGTTGGCCGGCCGAAAATAAGCGCTCTCGAGCAGGACATTACGGGTCGCGTTGGTCACGCCGGTGTCTTCGCCGCCCATCACTCCTCCGATCGCGATTCCGCGCACGGCGTCGGCAATGAGCATGTTTTTCGGAGAAAGATTGTAAGTGCGTCCATCAAGGACGAGAAACTGTTCGTTAGGCTGGGCGAGGCGGACGTTGATCCCGCCTTCCAATTTATCGGCGTCGAAAGCGTGCAGCGGCTGGCCGATTTCCAGCATCACGAAATTAGTGAGGTCGACGATGTTATTGATCGAGCGCAGGCCGACCGTTTCGAGTTTGGCGCGCAGCCAGGCCGGGCTCGGGCCGACGGTGATGTTCGAAATCCGGCGCGCGGAATAAAATGGGCACTCGTTAGGGGCGCTGATCTTGACCGAGTCGCCAGTCGCGGTCGCCGGCTCGGCGATTTCGAGCGCACGCAGCGGCTTTTCGGTTAAGGCGGCAATCTCCCGGGCCAGTCCGTAATGGCTGAGCAGGTCGGCGCGATTCGGCGTGATCTCGACGTCGAGGATGGTGTCGTTAGGGAAAAGTTCGCTGATCGGCGCGCCGATTCTCGCTTCAGGGGAGAGAATGAGGAGACCGGACGCATCCTCAGCGAGGCCGAGTTCCTTCGCGCTGCAGAGCATGCCCTGCGATTCCACTCCACGCAGCTTGCTCGCCTTGATCTTGAAATCGCGCGGCAAGACCGCGCCTGGCTGCGCCAGCGGGACCTTGTCACCGACTTTATAGTTCTTCGCCCCGCAAACGATCTGGCGCGGCTGGCCGCTGCCGTCGTCGACCTGGCAGACGCTGAGGCGATCGGCGTTGGGATGTTGCGCGGAGGAAGTGATCTGCGCGACGACGACGTTAGGGAAATTCGCGCCGCGCTTTTCGATCCCCTCGATTTCGACTCCGGCGAGAGTGAGCAAATCGGACAGTTGCCCGACGTCGTTAGGCAGTTCGACAAATTCGCCGAGCCAATTAAGGGAAAATGTCATTGTCTGGAACCCCAATGTGGGAGGGGCCTTTTTCCCCCGATGAAATGCGACGTCCTCCCTGATCGGGGCGCAAAAGCCCCTCCCACATTGGCAGAGTTTTTCATCACGCGAACTGTCCCAGGAAACGCAGGTCGTTCTGCGCGAAAAGACGGATGTCGGGGATCCCAAACAAGACCATGGCGAGCCGATCCATTCCGAGACCGAAGGCGAACCCGGTCCACTTTTCCGGATCGTAAGCGGTGTCTTTGCGGGCGCGGTTCACTTCTTCGTAGACCGCCGGATGCACCATCCCGCAGCCGCAGACCTCGATCCATTTCTCGCCGCTTTTCAGCGCCTTCGATTTCACATCGATCTCGAAACTCGGCTCGGTGAAGGGAAAATAATGCGGCCGGAAACGGACCGCGGTGTCGGGTCCGAAAAGCTCCCGCAGGAAATATTCGAGCGTCCCTTTTAGATCGGCGACGCTGACCCGCTGATCGACGTAGAGGCCTTCGATCTGGTGAAATTGCGCACTGTGGGTCGCGTCCACTTCGTCGCGGCGAAAGGCCGCCCCGGGGGCGATCACGCGGATCGGCGGCGGCGCCGACTCCATGGTGCGGATCTGCACTGTAGAGGTGTGAGTGCGCAGCAGCCGCCCGTCGGGCAAAAAGAAAGTGTCCTGCTCGTTGCGGGCGGGGTGATCGGGCGCGGTGTTGAGGGCGTCGAAGCAATGCCATTCGTCTTCCACATCCGGCCCTCCGGCGAGCGCGAAACCCATCCGGTGAAAAATGCCGATGGCGCGGTCGAGCATCTGGGTAAGCGGATGGAGCGCGCCGATATCGTTCGGCGTGCCTGGCAAAGAGATATCGATCTCAGCCAAGGCGCCCGCTTCTCGTGCGAAGCGCAGTTTCTCACCGGCCTCCTCGAGCGCGGCGGTGACGGCATTGCGCGCCTGATTCAAGAGCTTGCCGACGACGGGTCGCTCCTCTTTCGAGACCGACTTCATCTGCTCGCCCCAGATCGAAATCTTGCCGCTCCGACCAAGATACTGGACGCGAGCGGCATCCAGCGCCTGTTCGTTAGGAGCAGCGGCGATCTCGGCCAGGGCCGCGTCGCGCAGTTCTTCGAGCGGATGAGGCATGTTGTAGCGTCCGCCGTCTCAGCGGACAACGGCATCGTGCGCTGAGAAAGCGCACGCTACAAGTTTACGCCGCCTTCTCGTTCCTCTTCTCGCCCGACTTCTTCTCGAGCGCGCTTTTCACCTGCTCGATGATCCCCTTGAAGGCGACCGCGTCGGTCACAGCGAGGTCGGCCAGGATTTTGCGGTCGAGGCCGATGCCGGCAGCTTTGAGACCTTCGGCGAATCGGCTGTAGGTGAGGCCCTCGGCGCGGGCGGCGGCGTTCAGACGCTGCACCCAAAGCATGCGGAAATTGCGTTTGCGGGTCTTGCGATCGCGATAGGCCCAATACTTGGCCTTCATCATCGCGTCCTTCGCGTAGCGGAACAGTTTCGATCGGCGGCCCCGGTAACCCTTGGTGGTGTCGAGGACGCGTTTGCGGCGCTCCCGGCTGGCGGGCGCGTTAGTGGCTCTTGGCATCTTGTTATTTCCCGCGGGCGCGGGACTCCCGTTTCAGCGAATTGTTATTTCGTAATGCGCTGCGCCGACCTCATTCGCTGATTCGATCCCAAAACGGGATCAGGTGGGCAGTGCGGCCGACGCTCTTTTTTGGGAACGTCGGGCTGGGAAAATAGGCGGAAGCGACCGGATGACAACCGTTTTTCGCGCCCCGCCTTCCAATAACCCGAAACCAATAGCCGAGCGCGCGGACCACTTTTTTCCACCAGGCATCGAGCAGAGCGCCATCCAGATCGCGACCTTCCGCCGCGCGCGCCAGCCGATGAATTTCCGGAATGGCGGTCGCCTCTCGAGCTGCGAGCGTCAGCTCCGCCGCCGGGTCGCGCGGGGTCAGCTGGCTGATCTCATCGGCGTCGAACCAGACGAAATGGCAAAGCTGGCAAACATCGATCCGCGAAGTTTCGGGCGTATCTGCCAGCGCGACTTCCGTCATGAGGCGTCCGCAACAGAGACAGTCGCGCCCGGGCGCGCCGAGATGGGCGATGACCCGGCTCCAGAAAAAATTGACCGGGTCGCGGGCGAAAGTGCGGCGCAACAACTCGACGCTTAACGCGCGTCCGCGGCAACGGTCGCAGGCCCAGAAGGCGCCGTGCTCCATCCGCACCTGTCGGAGCGGAAGATGACAACCGGGGCAGATGAATTCGTCGGGCACGCGTTCAAATTAAATTGGAATTGGCCGGCGACGTAAGCTTTCCTAGTATGGCCCGGTGCATCAGTTGCGACGCTATCGCCTGCTCATCCTGGTCCTGATCTGCGGATTCTGGACGGGGTTGATCCTGCTTGGGCGGCAATGGCCGAGCACGCCTTTCATTTCTGCCCCCTGGCGCGGGGAACAGGCCTTTGAGGATTTGCTCCGGCGCGAAGGGCGCAAGACGCCGACCCGCCCCGACTTCGTCTTGTTAGGCATCGATCAAAGCACGCTCGAGATGCCGCCGCTGATGCCGGAGGAGTTGGCGAACAATCGCGCTTTCCAACTCATGACCGAGCGGCCGTTTCCTTGGTCGCGCGAAGTGTGGGCCATCCTCCTCGACAAGCTTTTCGCGGCCGGCGCGCGGTCGGTCATGTTCGACCTTGTCTTTAGCCCGCCTAACGACGGCGATCCTGCCTTCGCCGCGGCCCTGGCGAGATATCACGACCGGGTGGTGCTGGGCGCGAACATCGATACAGCCAAGGTTCAAATCATCTGCCCAAATACCGCCCTCATCCCGCCGCCTCAAACTGCCGATCCGCGCGTTGGCTACGTAAATTTCTGGCCGGATATCTATGTCGATAACGAGGTGCGCGCCGCCGCCTTTACGACCTCTGAAAGGCAACTAGCGGGACAGGAACCTTTTCCCGGCGACGAAGTCTTCGAATCCTTCGCCGCGCGGGGGCTCCAGCAACTGGGACATGGAGCGGATGTACCGCGCGATCAACGCGCCCATCTTTTGCGTTTCAGCGAGGTCGATGCCTATCCGCCGCGCACGCTTTATGAAGTGTTCGATCCGAGACTTTGGAAGGCGAATTTCCAGAACGGCGATTTCTTCAAAGGCAAGGTGGTGATGATCGGAGCCGCCTCACAGATCGCGCACGACGTGGTGGTGACTCCGTTGAATCCCTACACGCTCGGGCCCGCGCTTCATCTGGAGACGATGGCGGCGGCCCTGGGACACGAGTTCCTGCGCGCGACCCCGCCGAGCTGGATGCTCGGCCTGGTCGGCGCGGGGGGCGTCTTTGCCTGGCTGCTCATCGCTTTCGTTAGGCGACCGGCCGTTTGCCTTGTCGGCCTGGTCGCGATCAGCGCGCTCTATTTGCTCGCCAGCCGCATGGCCTACGATCGGATTGGTTTTCTTCTCCTCACCGTGCCGGTGCTGAGCGCGTTTCTTCTCAGCGGAGCGTCGTCGCTCGGGTTTGAGTACGTGCTGGAGCGGATCGAAAAACTCCGCACCCGGCGCACGCTCGAGCGCTACGTTTCGAAGAATTTGGTCAAAGAAATTCTCGATAATCCCGGAGGGTTCTACAGCAGCCTGAAGGGCGTCCGAATTCCGGCGACGGTTTTGTTTTCCGACATCGTCGGCTTCACCAGCCGGACCGAAAACGCTGATCCGGAGGCGATCGTTAGGCAGTTGAACGAATACCTCAGCCGGATGACAGCCGCGGTCTTCGAAAATAACGGCACGCTCGATAAGTTCATCGGCGACGCCGTTATGGCCGTCTGGGGAAATGTGCGCAGCCTCGGCCCGATGGAGGACACGCGGATGGCGGCCCGGGCCGCACTCGCGATGCGGCGCGAGCTGCGAACGTTGAATCAGCGCTGGCACTCGGAAGGCATCGCGCCCTTCGCGATCGGGATCGGGATCAATCAGGGCGACGTCCTTGGTGGAAACATCGGGTCGCTGGAAAAGGCCGATCCGACCGTGATCGGCGACGCCGTCAACCTTGCCTCCCGGCTCGAGGGCCTAACGAGAACCTACGCCGTCGACATCATCCTCGGACCGACCGCGACGGAATTTGTGCGCGAGCAGTTTTACGTCCGCTCGGTCGCTCGGGTGCAGGTAAAAGGAAAATCCGCGCCGGTCGAAATCGCGACCCTGATCGGAGAACGAACCGAGAAGATCGACCCCGATCTGCTCCGGCATCTGGAAACGTACGAGGAAGGCTTGCGCAAATTCCGGGAGCGCGATTTCCCAAACGCGAAAATATTATTTTCGCAGTTCCTCGAGTTCTACCCGACCGACCATCTCTCGAAAATGTATCTGGAGCGGGCGCTCGAATACGAGCTCTCGCCGCCGCACCACGGCTGGAACGCGGTCGAGGTCTTCCAGAAGAAGTGATTTTTTCAAATTCTTGCGCTTCGCCTGAAGACCTGATACGGCTCCGCCAATGCCGAAACTTTCTGTTTTCCTGGACGATTCCAGAGCGACGCACGAACTGACCGAAGAGCGGATCACGATCGGTCGCGCCCAGGACAACACCTTCCAGATCGATGACCCGTCGGTCTCGAGCCGGCACGCGCAACTGCTCCTCATCGACAGCCGCTACCAGTTAAGGGATCTCAATTCGACCAACGGCACGCGGGTCAACAGCGAGCTCGTGACCGATACTTTCCTGTGCGTCGGTGACCGGATTCGTTTCGGAAAAGTCGAGGCGCGTTTTGAATCGGACGCGACCGGCGCAGCACAGCCGCTCCCGGAAGCGGACGAGATTGAAGCCCGACCGGCCGAGACCAGCGAGAAGCCGGCCGACTTCGCGAACGCTTCACCTTTCCCGCACCGGCAAAAGGAGAGAGACCAGATGGCGACGGCGGTTCTGGCAGCGGCGGCGCTGGGCGTGCTCGCATTCCTCATCAGCATGCTCGGGCTGCTGCAAATTCACAGCCCGCGCTAGACAATGTGGGAGGGGCCTTTGTGCCCCGATCAGCGCGCTGAGGTGATGAGTTTATTATCTGCCCCGCCACGCTTTCCATCGCCGCACAAAGGCAGCTCCCACACTGGAGGGAGTTATTCATCGGGCAACGCAACCCTTGGGGCTAAGCGGTATCTGATCTCCTCCGGCGTAAGCCCTCGGTCCCGAAGCGTCCTTAGACTGCGCGCGTCGTCTCGCTTGACAAGACGCCTGCCTAACGAATCCGTGACAAGCGCAAAATGACAAAACTCCGGCGGCCAGAGTGCGAGCGCGCGGTAGAGCAGAAGCTGCCGGAAAGTCGAGCGCAGCAGATCCGCTCCGCGAACCACTTCGGTGATTTTCATCTCGGCGTCATCGACCACGACGGCGAGCTGGTATGCGGGAACGTCGTCCTTTCGCCAAACGATGAAACCCCCGAACCCGACCCCGGCCACCGCCCGCTGGGGCCCGGCAGAGCGATCGTGAAACCTCAACGACTCGCCCTCCGGAACGCGAAAACGCCAGTTCACGCCCGCCGGATCTTCCGCTTCCGGGATCGTTAGGCCAACAGGCCGGCAGGTGCCGGGGTAAACGGGTTCGTCATCCTCGGCGTGCGGGGCGCCGGCCGCGCTCAGGACATCCCGTCGCGTGCAGGCGCACGGATAGACCAGGCCACGATCGCGCAGGCGCTTCCACGCTTCGAGATAAAGCGCGCGCCGTCCGCTTTGCAAAATCGGCGCTCCCTCCCACTGCAATCCAAACCATCCCAGATCCTCTACGATCGCGGCCCGGAATTCCGGCCGGCAACGGTCTCGATCGAGATCTTCGATCCGGAGCAGCAGCTTCCCGCCCGCGGAGAGCGCGCGTCCCTGTGCCCGCCAAAAGTTAACGGCATGGCCTGCGTGCAAATAACCGGTCGGCGAAGGCGCGAGCCGACCGCGATAGGGAATTTTTTTCGATTGCAAAACCTGGATTTCAGATTGAAAGGCCGATCCCGGCAAACCGAATTCCATTTTTGAAATCATCCAGGCGGCTTCTTCTTTTCGACATCGACGGGACTTTAATCGATTCCGGCGGCGCCGGGATCCAGTCGCTCAAGGATGTCCTGCAGAAACAATTTGGGATTTCGGACGACTTGAGAGAAATCGAGATCGCGGGCAAGACCGACACCGGCATCGTGCACCAGATTTTGCGGAAGCAAAGATCGCGGTGGATGACCCCACGACCACCGCGTTTCTCGATCTTTATCTCGAGTTCCTCGCCCACGAACTTCCGCAGCGAAACGGAACGATCCTGCCGGGAGTGGAGGAATTGCTGCTCCGACTGCGGGAGCGCAAACAAAATGTCCTTGGCCTGCTCACCGGCAACCTGGAAGGCGGCGCAAAGATAAAGCTTACGCATTACGGCATCTGGGATTTTTTTGAATTCGGCGCCTTTGGCGACGACCACCACGATCGCAATCAGCTCGGGCCCTTCGCGCAACGCCGCGCGCGGGAGCGGCACGCGATTGATTTCGCGGCCCCGGAGATCGATGTGATCGGCGATACGCCGCACGATATCGCGTGCGGCAAAGCAATCGGCGCCCGTACGATCGCGGTCGCGACCGGAAGCTTCACGCGCGAGCAACTGGCCGCACACAAGCCGGACCGGATCGTGGATGATTTCTCCGAAGTGGAGGTCGTGATTCGCAATCTCGGCTGGTGACGGGCCGAGTTGGAAATTGACGGAACGAACAAGAGTGACATGCTTTGCCACCTCCGATGGTAAAAACTGAACCGAGCATCCTGCCCTTGGAAGGCGAAATCGACCTGCACGTTTCGCCGCAGATCGGCACCTCCCTTGCCAATCTGATCGCCAAGAAACCGCCCCAGTTGGTGGTCGATCTCTCGAAGGTGAGCTACATCGACAGCTCAGGGCTCGCGGTCCTGATCGAGGCGATGCAAAACGTTGGCAGTTACGGCGGAAAGTTTGCCCTCAGCGGTTTGCAGGAAAGCGTGCGACCGATTTTCGAAATCGCGCGGCTCGATCAGGTTTTTCGAATTTTCCCCGACACAGCCTCGGCCTTGGGCAGGTGACTCAAAACGCCGAGCGTGCGCTCGACGTTGACTGAAATGTCAAAATGCCCGGCACGTTCGAGGATTCCCGCGAGCGCCGTTTCCCGGCGATCGGGATCGGCCCAGAAACGCAGCTCATCACAGACCTGCGCGGTATTCGAGGGCGAATCGATAATCGAACCGTGGACGCGATGCTCGATGATTTCGCTGAAGCCGTTGTCCCGCGTCGTGACAACCGGCAAACCGGTGGCGAGCGCCTCGAGGCAGGCGTTGGAAAACGGATCGTAGAGAGTCGGCAAAAGAAAAATGTCGGCCGCCGCATAAAGCGCGGGCAGATCGCGGACTGCGCCGAGCGACTGAACGGCGCGGCCATCAATCTTGCGGCCGCGGCCGCGACCGGCCACGAAAAGACGGAAGTTTCCCCCTAACGAATTGACGGCGTCGATCGCGTGCCGCAGCCCCTTGCGGACCCAGCCGGAGCCGACAAAGAGAACCGCGATCTCGTCGTCGCGCAGCCCCAGGATTTTGCGCCGCAACACCCGCGCCTCTGGATCGGGACGAAAATCTGCCAGCGGGACGCCGTTAGGCACGACATCGATCTGTTCCCCTGGGTAGCCGTAAAATTCCGTGGCCTCCCGTTTCACCATCTGGGAATTGGCGATGACGCGCCGGGCGCCGCCGCTGAAAAGCGCCCGTTCCAATTCGAGAGCGTCATGGTGCTTGGCGCTGTGGCGAGCCCAGCGACGAAAAATAGAGGAAGCCGCATCGCGCCGCCGCATCCAGGCCGGGTGAATACCGTCGCCGGCCCGATACACATCGCATTTCCAGACGCGCTCCAGGCTCAGGAGGAGATCGCAATGCTGGCGCGGCTTGATCTTTTCCAGCTCATCGGCAAAACGGTGCGCGTTCTCGCCGCGCAGTCGAGTGATCGGTCCCCAGGGCCACTCGCGAGCGGGCCAGGCGGCGTCGCTGAAAAGCCGGGTGGTGTGCCCCGATTGGCTCAGGCCACGGGCCAGGCGCTTCAAATACGCCTCGGCGCCCCCGGTCTCGGAATGACCGCGGCGGACGAGGCCGATCGTTAGGCGAGGGGCACTCTTCTCGGGCAACACAGAGGAGTTCTACCTTTACTTGAACGCATTCCCAATAATAATGATAAGGCCATGGTGGGTGAAACTCTAAATGCCCCGCCGCGCGCATCCTTGACGACTCTGGCACCTCGAAAGTTACCGAAGGCGCTTCTCTATTCGATTTTTGCGCGCATCGGCGGCTCGGGACTGGACACGGACGCCTTTGAAACGCTCTGCGCCTCCTACCGTGGCGGGTTCCTGGGCAAGGCGGTCGCCTACGATAATCGGCAGACCGAAATTCCGGCCTCCAAAATTCATTCCCTGCGCTGGCATCCGGTCCGGCTCCTTTCTTCGCTCGACAGCCCTTATTACTACGGGGCGAAAAAGAAGTATCTCGACTGGATCGCGGCCCGTCAGCTCGCAACCGGGCGCTTCGACATGTTTCACAGCTGGTCAGGCGATTGCCTGCTCTCACTCCGCGAAGCGCAGAAGCGCGGGATCCCATCGATTGTCGAAATCCCAACCTGGCATCGTGATCAGGGCAAGATAAAGCGCGCGCCGGCAAACGCTGCGCCCGAGGAACCACAATTGCCCTGGTCGAAGCGTTGGAAAGAAGATCTGCTCCTGCAGCGCAATCGGTTCTTGGAGGAATACGATTTGGCGGACCTGATTCTCGTCCTCTCGGAAAAGGCGGCAGAGACCTTCCGCGTGCAGGGATTTCCCGAGGAAAAACTTTTCTATCTTCCGCGAGGCGTCGACGTGGAGCGCTTTACGCCCGGGCCGCGCCCACCGCATTTCCGCGCCGTCTTTTCCGGGGCGCTGATCGAGCGCAAAGGGGTGCATCACCTGCTCATGGCCTGGCGCAAACTGAAGCTCAAGAACGCCGAGCTGTGGCTGGTCGGTTCCGTCCACGACGAGATGAAACCTTACCTGGAAAAACTGGGTGGCGACGATGTGAAGGTGATCGGCTTCGCCAGGGAGCCGGAAAAGTATCTGCGCCAATCGACGATTCACGTTTTCCCCTCGCAATGCGAAGGCAGCGCCAAGGTCACTTACGAAGCGGCGGCCTGTGGTCTTCCGCAAATCACGACCCGCGAAGCGGGCGATGTCGTGCAGGACGGTGTCCAGGGGATCCTCATTCAGCCAGGCGATATCGATGCGCTGGCGGGAGCGATTCAGCACCTCTACGATCATCCGGAAATCGTGGAACGGATGAGCCTCGCGGCGCGGGTGCGAGTCGTGGAAAATTTCACTTGGGATCATTTCCGCACCCGCCTGCTCGGCGCTTACGAGCGGGCGATGCAAATGGTCCGCTAGGGGCTGGTTGAACGTCCTCCTCATCCAACTCAAGCGGATTGGTGATCTGATCCTGACGGTCCCGGCGATCGCCGCGGTTCGAAAACATTTCCCGGAGGCAAAGATCTCGCTCGTGGCCGCACACGGCTCGCGCGAACTACTACCGGCGATTCCCGGGCTCGATCAGACTTTCGTGGCGCGGGGGCGGATCTCCGACGCGCCCCAATTTTTCGCAGTCGCGAAATCCAAGTTCGATTACTGCCTCGATTTTTCGCGAACCGACCGCTCGGCTTTGCTCACCCTGCTCTCCGGCGCGCCGCGACGGATCACTTACGACACAATTCGCCGCGAGCCGCTCCGGCAGTTGAGCTACAACGAGTTCATTCCGTCACAGGTTCGGTTCGGGCACACGATCGATCACCATCTCGCGTTGCTTGCGCCGCTCGGAGTGCACGATCTTTCGCGAGAAATTCAGTTGGCGCTCCCCGCGGCGGCGAAAAGCCGGGCGGCGGAGGTCATCGCGCAGGCAGAGATGGGCGACGATTTTGTCGTGCTACATCCCGGCTCCGCGCGGGCGGAAAAATTCTGGGTCGCGCAACGCTGGGCGGAACTGGCCGACACTCTTTCGACAGAAGGCCGGCTCCGCTGTGTCTTGACCGGCGCCAAGTCGCGGATGGAACAGGAGCACATCGCCGACATCAAATCGCACCTCCGACATCCGATTGTTGACCTTTCCGGACAGCTCGATCTCCTCTCGCTCGGCGCGCTGCTTCAGCGAGCCAGGCTGCTGGTCACAATCGATTCCGCGCCGATGCATCTCGGTGCGGCGCTCGGCACGCCCCAGGTGGCTCTTTTCGGTCCGACGAACCCGTTCCACTGGCGCCCGCGTACGACACCCTCCGTGATTTTGCGCGCCGGTTACCCTTCACCGATGGCAGATTTCCTGCCAAAACAGCCCCCTCGCCCGATGAAGGAAATCTCGACGGAAGCGGTGATTGATGCTATGCAAACGCTGCTGTCGGCTCCGGCAGCGCCTGTCGCATGAGCGAGATAAAGACCCCGAAGCAAAAGCAGTCTTTCTGGACCACCTTCAAGATCGGGTGGGGTCCATACAAGCGCCTTTTTGGCTACGCGATGCCCTACAAGGGACGGCTCATCCTCGGCTTGGCTTTCGGCTTCCTCGCCGGCGGCATTCAATCCCTCATGCCGCTCGTTCTGGCCAAGGTCGCCGGGGTGGTTTTCCACGGCTCCACTCCCGCGCCCAGCATGCTTGCGGCTCACCCGGAGTTGCTGGACAAGGGTCCGCCGATTAACTCCCTCGTCCTGATCTGCCTGGCCATTCCCGCAGTCATGATCGCGCGAAGCGTCTGCGGCTACTGCAACGCCTACTACACCACCTGGGTGAGCGCGAAAGTGCTGACCGACATCCGGACCCAGCTCTTCGGCCGGATGCTGAGTCACTCGATGGATTTCTTTAACAAGATGCAGTCCGGCTTCCTCATGTCGCGGATCACCAACGACACCCGCATGATGCAGACCGCGCTCTCCAGCATCAGCAGCGATTTGTTCAAGCAGCCGATCGCGATCCTCAGCGGCGTGGGCGTTTTGCTCTACATGGATTGGAAATTCACCATCGTGACGCTTGTCCTCTTCCCGAGCTGCCTCGTGCCGTTGAGCATGTACGGGCGGCGCGCGCGCAAGGCGGTTAAGGGCGAGCAGGAAGAGATGGGCCAGATGGTCGTGACGATGCAGGAAACCTTCGCTGGCATCCGCGTCGTGAAATCATTCGCCCGTGAGGACCACCAGGAAAAATCATTCCGGCGCAGCAATCGGATCCAGTTCGACAACATGATGCGCATCACGCGTTCGACGGAGGCGATCTCGCCGCTGGTCGAGTCGATTGCCGCCATCGGGGTTGGCTTTGCCCTCCTTTATGTGTATTTCGCGCATTTGCCGGCGGCAAAATTCATGGCTTTGATCGCGGGGATTTTTCTCCTCTACGATCCGATCAAGACGCTCAGCCGCATGCATATCATGATGCAGCGCTCCATCCAGGCTACGGTGGAAATCTTCCGCATCCTCGATACCGCCTCGAGCGTCGAGGATCAGCCCGGCGCCGCGCTCCTCCCGCGCTCCGGCGGCGCGCTCGAGCTCGAGAACGTCACCTTCCGCTACGCGAGCGGAGTGGAAGACGCCCTCAAGAATTTCAGCCTCCAGATCGAGCCGGGCAAAAGCTACGCACTTGTCGGCGCGAGCGGCGCGGGCAAGAGCACTATTCTCTCCCTCATCCTGCGTCTCTATGATCCGACCAGCGGCGTGATCCGGATCGACGGTCGCGACCTGCGCTCGGTCACCCAGAAATCGTTGCGCGAACAGATCGGCCTCGTCTCGCAGGAGACCTTCCTCTTTCACGATACCATCCTGAAAAATATCCAGTTCGGTCGGCTCGATGGGACCGAGGAGGAAATCTACGCCGCCGCTCAGACTGCCTATGCGCATGATTTCATCATGGAACAGCCTCACGGCTACCAGACGATCATCGGCGACAAGGGCTGCCTCCTTTCCGGCGGACAACAGCAGCGCCTGGCCATCGCCCGCGCCCTGCTCAAGAACGCCCCTATCCTGCTCCTCGACGAAGCGACTTCCGCGCTCGACTCGGAATCGGAACAGCAAATCCAGCTCGCCCTCGAACGCCTGGCCAAGGGCCGCACCGTGATCGCGATCGCGCATCGGCTTTCCACCATTCTCTCCGCCGACCAGATCGTGGTCATGGAAAAGGGCCGGATCAAAGAGATCGGCACCCACGCCGAGTTGCTCGAAGAATCCGGCTATTACCGCCGGCTCTATGATCTGCAGTTCAACCGCAACCCGGAAGAGCCGGGCGCAGAAGTGGAGCTACTCGCCGGCGTGACGGTGTAGCGCACTCGTCCCGAGTGCTGGTCGGGCTGTTCCAGCGACGAACTTTTTCTTTACGACGTGCGCCGCCAGATGACCGTGCGCGCCCGCGCGAAAGTTACCGCTGCTCCCAAAGTTCGCGACGGCGGGACCGCGCACCGCTCCCGCGCCGACAATCAAGGCAAATGACAATTGCTGATCCGCACCGGCCTTTCGCCTGGCCGGTAGCGCGTCTTGCCACACAAACATCCGCCTTCGATGACGTCGTTCATAATCTTTAAAAGAAAATCACAAGAGCGCGGATGTCGACGCGACCGGATGCAATTGCAGACCGGGTGGTAGCTCGGGCAATTCCACCCAGCTCCGGCAGCCGCCATACGCTTTCGCATCCGGGAAACGCCAGACCGGACCGAGCCGGAAAATTTTCACGAAGGCGACATGCACCCCGGGCGCCTCGTCGTATTCGAAGCGCTCCCGCACCACGCTCTCCCGCAGAATGTGCAAGGGCGCGAGTGCGCGCACATCTTCCCAGCGGGTCAGGAGGCGCGCCTTTTCCACCTGCGCGAAAAAGCGAATCTCGATCTCGTCAGGCCGGGGCTGGGGCAGCCTGGTGTCGGGGAAACGCACACGCTCCAGTTGTTCGTGAAAGAAAGTCGGGAAAAGGAAAAATTTCCGATACCGGAAAGCGAAGCCGTCGCGCCCTTCTGCGATCCCGCCTTTGCGGATGATTACGCTCTGCCGCCCCGACCCGAGCGCGTCGCAAACCGGAGCCCATTCCTTGAAACCGATCCTTTGCATTTCGCGGCTCGCAAACTACGCTCCCGCGCATGCCCTTCAAGATCGATCTGCACACGCATTCGTTCTTCTCGGGCGACGGCGTTTCCAGTCCGGAGGAGAACATCGCCTCCGCCAAGGCCAAGGGCCTTCACGGTTTCGCCCTCACCGATCACAATACGAACGACGGCGTGTCGTATCTGTTGGAAAAAGGCCTCATGCGCGAGGACGGCCAGCCGGTAGATGGGTTCCTCATTATCCCTGGCGTCGAAGTGACGACCGCGGAAGGTCACCTTCTTTGCATCGGAGCCTCGCTGCCTTACCTGAAAGGCCGGCCGGCGAGCGAAGTCTGCGACCTCATCCACGAGCGCGGCGGGCTCGCCATTCCGCCGCATCCTTACGATTTGTTCCGGGCCGGAATCCGATTTTCGGCCCTCGAAACGCTGCCGATCGATGCGCTCGAAGTCTTCAACGCCGCCACCACCCTGCGCCGCTACAATCAATACGCTTTTAAATACGCAAAGGTCCGCGGCCTGCCGATGACGGCGGCGAGCGACGCCCACCATCACGCCGCGATCGGGACCGCCTACACCATCCTCAATACCGAAGACCTTTCGCTCCGCGGCGTGCTCGCGCAGATTCTGAAAAGCAACGAGCTTAACCAAGAATACCTCACGCCCAAGGACAGCGTGCGGAAGACCTGGAACAACTGGATGCGCCTGCGCCGCCGCAAAACGCTCCCGACCAAACCAAGCGCGGCCGAAAGCTCCTAACGTGGGAGGGGCCTTTGCGCCCCGATGGAGCGGCCTGTCTTGCTGTAAACGCCGCGTCCCATCCGCCGCACAAAGGCGGCTCCCACATTTGGGCGACTCTCACCTTCGCTCTAACGAACCAGCAGTTTGCGCAACTCCTCGACCGAGGCGACGGGCGCTTTGCAAGTGAAATTCTCGCAGACATAAGCCGCCGCCTTGCCTTCGATCGGCTGCATTGCCTTCATCTCTTCCAGTTTATCGGCCAGATATTTCTGGCCTTCGCCACCATCGGCCAGGAGGACGAGCGTATTCGGTAGGTAATGCCGGCGGGTTTCCCCGACCAGGTCGCGGGTCTCCGGCGCGTCCGGTTTTCCCGCGATCACCACCTGCTTTGCTTTCGTTAGGCTGAAATCGAGCGCGACCAACATCTGCGGCATCGCGCTCGGGTAGTGATTCAGCGCCCCGGCAAAGGCGGCGATCGTTTTTCTCGCCTTCTCGCGCCATTCCTTCGAGTCACGGATCTGTCCGAGGCGAAGCAGATTGAGCGCGGCGATGGAACTCGGGGCCGGCTCCGCGTTATCGTTATCTTCCTTCATCCGGAGCAAAATATTCGGGTCTTCGCCGGTGCTCGAAAAATAGCCGCCGTCCTTTTCATCCCAGAAAAGCCGGTCCTGGGTCGCCTGGAGTTGCTCGGCCAGCTTCAGCCATTGCACGTTGAACGAAGCTTCATAGAGATCGAGCAGGCCCTGAATGTAAAACGCGTAATCCTCCGCAAACCCGCCGACCTCCGACGCCCCGCCCCGGTAGCTGCGCCGCAGCGTATGGGCTTTCGCATCGTAGAGATTTTCCCGCACAAATTCCGCCGCCCGCGTCGCCGCCTCGAGATAACTCGGATCGCCCAGGACCTGCGCGCCGCGGGCGAAGGCGGAAATCATCAGCCCGTTCCAGGCCGTGATGATCTTGTCGTCGAGATGCGGCCGCGGGCGCTTCGCCCTTAATTCGAGCAGCGTCGCCCGCCGGTAACGCATCGACTCATCGACATCGAGCTCGCTTTTCCCGAAATGCTTCGCCGTCTCCGCAAAGCTCTGCCGCTCGTAGAGGATATTTTTGCCTTCGAATTCCCTTTGCGGATCGCTCCCCTCGGGCGCATTCCCTTCCCCCTCGACGCCGTACTGATAGTCGAAAAGCTCGGCATACTCGCCCAGCGCTTTGTCGATCTCCTTTTTCGTCCAAACGTAAAAGGCGCCCTCGGCTTTTTCCTTTCCACCTGCTTTCGTTAGGCTATCCGCGTCCTCGGCGGAATAAAATCCGCCCTTGGCATCGGTCAGGTCGCGCCGGACGTAGTCGAGCGTGTCGCGGGCGATCGCTTCGTAACGCAGGTCGCCCGTGATCTGGTAGGCGTCGAGATAAGCGGCGGCCAGTTGCGCCTGGTCATAAAGCATTTTCTCGAAATGCGGCACGCGCCACTGGGCATCGACCGAATAACGATGGAAGCCGCCGCCCAGTTGATCGTGCATTCCGCCAGCCGCCATCTTTTTCAGAGTGAACAACGCCATCCCGAGGGCCGCTTCGCCCGCTTCGGAGTTCGCCGGGGAGCGCTGATAAACGTGGAAGAGAAAATCGAGCGTGACCGGCCGCGGGAATTTCGGCGCGCCGCCGAACCCGCCTTCGCGCGAATCGTAGCCGCGCGCGATTTGCTGGTAGGCGGTGTCGATCAGTTTCGGATCGACCTTCCCGGCCTCCGCCGACGATGAAACGGCGGAGCGCTCGAGCGCGGCCATGATCTGGCTCCCGCTTTCGCTGATCTTGGCATGGTCGTTTTGCCAGGCGTCCGCGATCCGGCGCAGCACACTCAGGAAACTCGGCTGCCCATGGCGATCTTCCGGCGGGAAATAAGTGCCGCCGACAAACGGCTTGAGCGTTGGCGTCAGCCAGACATTGAGCGGCCAGCCGCCGCCGCCGGTCGTGGCATGGACGAAGGTCATGTAAACGCGATCGACGTCCGGACGTTCCTCGCGGTCGACCTTGATGTTCACGAAGCGCATGTTCATGAAAGCGGCGACCTCTTCGTTCTCGAACGATTCCCGTTCCATGACGTGACACCAGTGGCATGTCGAATAGCCGATCGAGAGAAAGATCGGCTTCCTTTCCTGGCGAGCCTTGGCAAAAGCCTCCTCGCCCCACGGATACCAATCGACCGGGTTATGCGCGTGTTGCAGAAGGTAGGGCGACTTTTCGTGAATGAGCCGGTTGGTATGTTCGTAATGGGCAGGCCGAGTAGCAGTCACGGCGGGCGGAGTCGGCGTCACCCCCCAACCTACAGTCGACTTCCCCAGATGAAAGTCCTCCAAAATCCTGCTCCTGCTCCTACTCCTAATCCCGGTTCCCAAATCCTCGACGGAAGATTAGGAGCAGGAGCAAGAGCAGGATTAGGAGGAAGAGGTGCGAGAGCAGCTGATTCCTTGCGTTTGCAACTTGAGCGGGCGCGCGCATGCGAAACCCTCACCGGCTCGATTCCGTTAGTCCTGGCGGTCGTTCTGGTGATCGCCGGCACGAAGCTGATCTTCATCCGGTAACAATTCCAGGCTCGAGGCTGCTTCCGGAGACCACGGGTTAACATGATAGTCTCCGCTAATAATCGCATCCACCTGCGTCTGAAGAAGCGCGAGCAATTCCGCCACCTTGAGATGGTGGTGCACGGGCGCGAATGGAGTGAGATTTTTCTCGGCGAGCCGAAACAAACGCACCGCCGGGCGCATCCGCCGACCATCCTTGGGATGCGTCGGCCGCGCGTATTGCTTCTGCAGATGAACAAACCCACCTGCGGCCTGGATCAGACCTTTGAAATAATTCGCGTCCTCCGATTTTGTCCGCAGCCAAAGATGCTCGAGAACGTCGTGGGCTTCGTAGTAACGCTGCTCATTCCAGCAGCGGAAAAACCCCAGGTAGCAGGGATGTTGCGCGATCTCGTCACCCGCGCTCGCGATCGGCGTGCCGCTCAGCTGCTCGACCAGTTGGGAAATTCTTTGGCCTTTGCTCACGGAAAGCATACCTTCGTTCGGCAGTGATGACCGGCAACCGCACCCCCATTCTTTTTCCAAGGGAGGGCTGTTGTGCATACGGCCACGGGTAAAGAATGACGGCAGTCGGGCTTACGCTTCTCCTCTTCGCGATCGCTTTCCTGGTCTCCTGCTCCGCCCTTTTTTCCGGATTGGAGACGGCGCTCTTCACCCTCAAGAGCCACCAATTCAAGCGGCTCCAGGAACAACATCCATCGCTCGCCGATTTCCTCTGCACCTTTCGCGATAATCCGCGCCGCGTCCTCAACGTCCTCTTGTTAGGCGACACGGTCGTCAACGTTCCGCTCGTTATTCTCTGCCTTGTGTTGATCTGGGAAAGCCCGGTTGGGGCTCATCTCCCGACCTGGCTGGCAGCGCTCGCGATTTTCGCCCTCATCGTGATCTGCTGCGAACTCATCCCGAAGCTGCTCGCGCTTTCCACCGCCTACCGGATCTCGGCGCTCGGCGTCGCTACCCTCAGGGTGATGATGCCGCTGCTCGATCGGGTCGGTTCCTGGCTGGAAAATGCCAGCACGCTCGTGATCGATCGACTGACCCCGGCCAAGCTGCGCGTCCGTCCGCGGATCAGCGACGAGGAACTGGAGACGCTGGTTGAGATGGGTGAAGCCGAAGGGACGCTGCACGAGGCGGAAGGCGAGATGATCCAGGAAATCATCAAGCTTGGGGACAAGACGGCGAAGGATTGCATGACCCCGCGGGTCGATACCTTCGCCCTGCCGGACGATTTGCCTAACGAGGAAGCGATCACGCTCCTCAAGGAAAGGCGGCATCGCCGGGTCCCGGTGTATGCGGAAACGCCGGACCAGATCGCTGGGATCATCGACGTAAAGCAATTTCTTCTCGATCCGTCGCAGCATTACACCGAGATCCTCATCCCGCCCTCCTTCGTCCCGGAAACAATGCCGGCGATGGAATTGCTGCGCCGCTTTCTCTCGCATCCCCAGGGACTCGCGATCGTGGTCGATGAGTTTGGCGGAACGGAGGGGATCGTCACCCTGGGTGACATCATCGAGGAAATCCTGAGCGATGCCGCCCCGCTGGGCGACGCCGATCTCTACATTGAGCCGCTCGCGGATGGGCGCTTTCTCGCGAGCGGCAACGCGCGTCTCGACGACCTCACCGAGCATATCGGCTTCGAGCTCGTCGCCGAGGGCATCGACACGATCGGCGGCTATATTTTCAACCGGCTCGGTTATTTGCCTAACGTCGGCGCGCGACTCGAGATTCCGCGTCTTGCCATGACCATCCGACAGGTCAGCCGGAAGCGGATCGAAGAAGTCCTGCTGGAAAAAACTGCCGCCGGGGCAGGAGAAGCGATCGAAAACGCTCTCGATTCGAAAGCATGATTTCCTGGGTCGCGATTGTCGTCTGCTGGGTCGTTTCGTTCGTTTTCGGAGGGATCGAAGCCGGCCTCCTCTCCCTCGATCAGGTGCGACTGCGGCATCAGGTAAAGCTGCGGAACCGCTCCGCAATTCTCCTCGATCAGCTCCTGAAAAAACCGGAGCGGCTGCTCGCCACCGTCCTGCTCGTGACAAATCTGGCCGACATCGCCGGCCTTCTGCTGCTCACTAAGCGCCTCGTCGGCTTGTTAGGCGCGCCCGGGTATGCCGTCGCGCTCCTTGTCGCTGGCCCGGTCTATCTCTTCCTCCTTGGCGTTCTGCCGAAGTCGCTCTTCCGCCGTTTTCCCTACCGCGCCCTCGCGGCCTTTGCCGGTCTGCTTGTTTTCACATCGCGCATTCTTTGGCCGGTTTTGGAACTAGGCTCTCAACTCGGGCGGCTCCTTTTCCGACGAACAAAAGCGGCCCCGCGCCTCTTCGCCGCGCGTGAGGATCTAAAGCAGCTCACCGTCGAGAGCGAACGCCAGGGCGCCCTCACTTCGGCGGAGCGCGCCATGATTCACAACGTCGTCGATTTCCGCACCGTCAAGGTGGCCGACGTCATGGTCCCGTGGGAACAAGTCGTCGCCGCCCGCCCGGAGACAACGATTCCGGAGCTTCTGGAATTAAGCGCGAAGACGGGCATCGATCGCGTGCCGGTGCTCGCGGAAAACGGCTCTGCACTCGGCCTCGTGAATGTCTTCGACGTCTTGCTCAATCAAACGTCGCCGCGCGAGCTGAGGCAGTTTATGGGGCACATTGTCGCCTCGGGCGAAACCGAATCCGCCTACCGCACGATCCGGCGGCTGCGCGCCGCACATTCCACCCTCGCGGCTGTCTACGACGAAGAACGTCGCCTGACCGGAATCGTCACCGTTGAAGATCTCGTTAGGCGCCTGGTCCAGAGCGCCTGACGATTTTCGCAAAATCAAGTCGGCGCCTAACTAATAGGCGCTCGGCGTCAGATATTGAAAAGCGACTACCCGCCCGCGTTGGAACGAAACCGTCTTCACCGGGGAGCTGACCGTCGCCGGGAAAGGATAATAGAAAGGATCCCAAAAGGGATCGGCGAAGGCCCCGTAGAAGCGATGCCCCCCATGGCGACCGTAAAAGCCGATGTTCCCAGCGTAGCCGTAGCCGTAACCGAATCCGCCATATGGATACGGCCCGTAGGCCGCGGTCAAAAGAGTGTAAACCCAGGTCTCGGTCGGCCCGCCACGCAAGATCCCGGTCGCCTTCTGTTGCGGCTGGCCCCAGGCGATGTAAACCGCTTGCTGCGACATTCCACCCTGGATTTTGCCCTGGCTCACGAGCGCTTTTTCCTGCGGTGGAAGTTGCTCGAAGGCGGCTCGATTCGCGTCGATCCGCGAGCCGACCGTGCTGCAGCCAGAAAGAACCAATGCGCCCGTTGCGATGCACGCCAACAGCGCCCACGAAAACATTTGACGCTTCATGATTGAACCTAAGCGAGCGCGTAACAGCGTCAAACTGCCCAAGGCCGCCCCGAGAACCCAAAACGTAACAGGATCGAAAGATCACTATGCGCAATCAGGCCTCACGATTCAGATTCACGTCGCCACATCGTCTAGCCCCCCATCTTGATTCACGAAACGCTCCAACGTAACCTCGGGCATGGAGGATCGCTTCGGGCATCGCATCTCGTATCTCCGCGTCTCGATCACCGACCGCTGCAACGAGCGCTGCACCTATTGCATGCCGCAGGAGTTGCAGGAATGGCTCCCGCGCCACGACATCCTCACTTTTGAGGAAACGATCCGCCTCATCCGCATCGCCAGCGAACTGGGCGTGACCAAAATCCGTCTCACTGGCGGCGAGCCTCTCACCCGGCGCGACGTGATTCAGCTCTTCCGGCGACTGCCCAGCCTAACGACACTGCGCGACATCGGTCTCTCAACCAACGGCACCCTTCTGACCCGCGCCGTCGAACCCGGCCTGACGATGGCGCAAGCAGTCCGTGCCTGCGGGTTCAATTCCGTCAACATCTCGCTCGATACCCTCGACCGTGCGGAATATTCACGCGTCACGGGACGCGACCTCCTGCCTGACGCGATTGCGGGAATCGACGCCGCCATCGCTGCCGGGTTTCCGCAAGTAAAGATCAACTGCGTCCTAATCCGCGGCCGCCACCACGAAAATCTCAACGCGCTTGTCGACTTCGCCGCCGAACGAAACCTTCTCCTTCGGTTCATCGAACTCATGCCCGTCAGCACGACCGAAGTTTTGTCCGAGACTAACTTCCTTCCCGTGGCGGAAGCGAAGCGCGGAATCGAAGCAAAGTTTGGAACGTTGATTCCGCAGCCGGAATTCAAGACCAACGGCCCGGCCAGTTATTATCGAATCCCCGGGCGCACTCAGCGCATCGGTTTTATCGGTGCAATGACCAACCTGCATTTCTGCGAGAGCTGCAACAAGCTGCGCCTCACCTGTGACGGAAAATTGCGGCCCTGCCTCGGCAGTTATCTCGAGTTCGACATCATGAAACCGTTGCGCGCCGGGGCGAGCGACGACGAGCTGCGCCAGTTTTTCCTCGACGTTGTAGAGCGAAAACCCGAGCAGCATGACTTCCGCACCACCTATCAACCGGGCCGCAAAATGGTCGCGATCGGCGGCTAATGAATGGAACGGCTGAGTCATATCGCGAGCGACGGCAGCGCTAAGATGGTCGACGTCTCGGCCAAACCGCTCAGCCACCGCGAGGCGGTTGCCCGTGGCCGGATCGACCTGCAGCCGGCCACCCTCGAGCTGATCGCTTCCGACCGGATCGCGAAGGGAAACGTGTTCGCGACCGCGCGGCTCGCCGGCATCCAGGCGGCGAAACAAACCGCGCAGCTCATTCCGCTTTGCCACACCCTGGGTTTAAGCCACGTCGAAGTCGGCCTCACAAGCGTGGAGACCGGCGTCGAAGCCACCTGCACCGCGCGCACCACTGCCCAGACCGGCGTCGAGATGGAAGCACTCACCGGGGTGAGCGTCGCCCTTCTCACCATCTACGACATGTGCAAGGCGGTCGATAAAGCGATGCGGATCGGTGACGTGCACCTTGTCGCGAAGAGGAAGAGTGGAGTAATGGAGTAATGGAAGGCGCACAACACTCTAACACTCCAACAATCCAACACTCCAACACTCCCCCCTCCATCACCGTTGGCATCATCACCGTTTCCGATCGGGCCAGCCGCGGGGAATACGACGACCTTGGCGGCCCGGCCTTAAAAGAAGTGGCGCTCAAGAACAACTGGAGCATCCTCGCCGAAGCCGTCGTCCCCGACGAACTCGAGCGCCTGCAGGAAGCGATTCGCTCCTTCGCCACCCAAGGCTGCGGGCTCATCCTCACCACCGGCGGCACAGGGCTCGCGGCGCGCGACATTACCCCGGAGGCGATCCGCGGCTTGATGCGTGTCGAGCTGCCCGGTTTCGGCGAAGTGATGCGCGCGGAGTCGATGAAAATCACCCCGAACGCGATCCTGTCCCGCAACCTGGCCGCGGTCGTGGATCGATCTCTGGTTATCGCTCTGCCTGGCAAACCGAGCGGCGCGGTCGAGTGCCTCGACTTTGTCGCGGGCGCGATCCCGCACGGTGTCGCCCTTGCCCAGCGCGCGTCGACCTCTTGTTAGGCGATTTTTTTCTGAATCCAAAATTATGCCTCGCCGCATCTCACTGGAGAACCCGATCATGAAAAACAAATCCTTCCTCATCGCCCTTTCGCTCGCCGCACTTGTTTCCGCCGGCTGCGATTGGAGAGGCATTCGCGGGAACGGCGCCGTCAAAACAGAGCAACGGCCCGTGACCGGCTTCGCGCGAGTCGATGCGGGTGGTTTCTACGAATTGGAATGGCAGCCCGGCGCGCCCTCCTGCAGCGTAACGACCGATGAAAATCTGCTTTCCCACATCGAGACCCGGGTCGAGGGCGAAGTCCTCAAAATTGAAATGCATGGTTCCATCGCGCCCAGCCACAAGATCCAGATTGCGATCTCCAGTACGTCGCTTGCCGGCGCCAGCCTGAGCGGCGCGCTCCGCTTCAAGGCGATGCCATTAACCGGTTCAACTTTCGCGCTCGACACAAGCGGCGCGAGCAAAGTCACCCTCGCCGGCAAAGTGAACCGCCTGCTCGCCAGCCTGACGGGTGCGAGCAAATTGGAGGCAACGGATTTGGCGGCGGAAGATGTGGAACTCTCCGTCACCGGCGCGGGCAAAGCCGAGGTCACCGCGTCCAACCTGCTCCGGGCCGGAATCACCGGCGCAGGCAAAGTGAGTTACGGCGGCCACCCGAAGTCTGTCGAAAAGAAGATCACCGGCGCGGGTAGCATCAAACCTCGCGACTAACGATTCTTGACGTCGCCGGCGTGGGCCGGACAGTTCCGCCGCATCTCGCGGCATGAAACCCGACGCTGTTTTTCCGGTCTTTGGCTTCGTCCATCTCGCCGTCATTTCTGGCATCATTCTCATCCCGCTTGGGTTGGGCTTGATCACCCGCCGCACCGGGTCGCAGCGGGTCGATCTCGCCATCTCAGTGGCTCTTAGCCTCCTTCTCTTCACGAACTATTGCGGCTATGCGATCTATCTCTGGCAACACGATCTCTTTTTTTGGCGCCAGGCTTTGCCCTTCCAACTCTGCGATTGGGCAATGGTCACCGTCATCGTCGCCCTCCTCACCCGGCGCCCGCGCTGGACGGAGGTTTCTTATTTCTGGGGAATCGGAGGAACCTTCCAGGCCATCCTAACCCCGAACCTGCAGGTCAATTTCCCCGATATCCGCGCGATCAGTTTCTTCGTCGGACACGGCGGGATCGTCGCCGGCGTCATCTACCTCTTGGTCGCGCGCCGCTTTCGTCCGACTCTTGACTCCGTCTGGCGGACTCTGGCCTGGTCTCAGCTTTACCTTGTGATGACGCTGCTGGTCGATCACCTGACCGGCGTCAACTACGGCTTTCTCCTCCACAAACCCGTCGTCTCCTCTATCCTAGACTATCTCTCCGACACGCGCTGGCTTTACATCCTGGAACTGGAAGGCCTGGCGCTCCTGTTCTTCGCGATTCTCTACCTGCCCTTCTCGCTCGCCGATTTGATTCGTTCGTCGAAGCTTGGAGAGCACCCGAGTTGTTAGGCGCGAGTTTCGAAAGACCCGCCCCCGAATGGCACGTCATCGATCATGTTCACGACGCGGGCGAGCAGTGAAGACGTGGGAATGGTAAAGCCCGCAGCTTCCATATGCTGGGAGTTGGTGGAGCCGGCGCCGGTGAGCATTGTATGGACCTTATTCTAGCGTCTGGCGTTGAGAGAGGAAAAGGAAGGTTGAAGATGGCGAGCGGGATCCTCAGGGGTCGGCATTTGCAGGCTGGATTTGAAACGGGCCGGCAAAGGATATCGAGCCGAAAGAGTGATTGGCAACATATCGCGGCTAACTTTTCCCGATTGTTTACTTGGCGGGGCAGAGGCGGGACTGGATGCGGTGTGCCGGCGACGGTCGCAAGTCCGACGGTTCGCGAGCCTGGAAATCGCAGCCGGGTCCTTCCCGAACTGATCACCGAAACCTTGGCAAACCTAGCCTTCAGGGATCTCTCGCTCGTCTCGTTCGAGATGTGGTGGCGGCCGTGTCGGGCCGCATCCTGTGGTTTTTTGCGGGCGACACGCCCGCCGCCACACCTTCCGCGACCCGATTTTTGATCAAATCGTGGCGGCCATCGATGAGATCGCCCACCACTTCGTTGAGGTTGCCTCCCGCTTCACTGAACTCGCCCCTGACTTCAATGAAGTGAATCCAACTTAAGCCGTGTGCGGCATCGCCAATCCTTCGTAGGTCTCCGCGATGATGTGATCAACCACTGCTTTCAAATCGCCGGTGCGCTCCCAAACCGCGAGTTGCCGATCCGCGCCCGTCCCTTCGGCAAGGATTTTTTCGATGTGCCCGATCTCGCTGCAGCTGCCGAGCTCGCCTACTTCCGGCGCGATGAACTCGAGAATTTCGTGGATCAAACTCCGGGTCTCGACGGCCCGTTTCCGGCCAAAATCAATCAGCTCCCCATCGATCCCGTAGCGTGAGGCGCGCCAGCGGTTTTCGTCCAGCAAGCGGCGGGGATAGCTTCGGAAAGTGGTGTTTTGGCGGTGGAGCTTCCGCAGTTTGCAGACGA
>JBPCLI010000130.1:0-6695 GCA_051003415.1 Chthoniobacterales bacterium
GCGAAGCGCGGGCCTGCGATTCCAATCTCTTAGCCGTTCCCGAGGCGACATTTTTCCCCGCGCCTCGCAGAGCGAAGCGTCTACAGCTTGATAGGTTGGCTACGCCGCGCTAAGTCCACCCGATGACACCGCGCGCCGACTCCGCCACCCGCAACGCGCTTCGCGAAAGGTGCGAAGCCATTCTCCGCGAGGAGGAAATCTTGCGGGAGGGCGGCGGCAAGGTCGGTCAGGATCGCCAGCGCAAACGTGGTCGTCTCCCGGCGCGCGAGCGCATTCAGCTTCTGCTCGATCACGGCGCGGACTTTTTCGAGTTCGGGCTCTGGGCTGCCTATAAAATGTATGAGCAATGGGGCAGTGTCCCGGCCGCCGGTGCGGTCGCGGGCATCGGCCAGGTCGCGGGCGTGCCGTGCATGATCATCGCCAACGATGCAACGGTGAAGGCCGGCGCCTTCTTTCCCCAGACCGCGAAGAAACTCATTCGTGCGCAGCGCATCGCTTTCGAATCCGCGCTCCCGATTATTTATCTGGTCGACTCTTCGGGGGTTTTCCTCCCGATGCAGGACGAGATTTTCCCGGACGAAGACGACTTCGGGCGAATCTTTCGGAACAATTCCGTCATCTCCGCCGCGGGAATTCCGCAGTTCGCCGCCATCATGGGAAATTGCGTGGCCGGCGGCGCCTACCTGCCGGTGCTCTGCGACAAGGTGCTCATGACCGAGGGCAGTGGCCTTTACCTCGCCGGGCCGTCGTTAGTCCAGGCCGCCATCGGGCAGGTCGTTGATGCCGAAGAACTCGGCGGCGCGAAGATGCACGCCGAAGTCAGCGGCACCGTCGACTTTTACGAGAAAGATGATCCGGCTTGTTTGAAGCGGATCCGTTCCCTGGTGGCACATCTGCCGGAAGCCGAGGCAGCGAAAAAGAACGGCCCCACAAAGAAGTTCGCCGGACCCGCGAAGAAACCGGAAGCGGTTTACGACCTGATCGGCCTTGAGGGCCAGAAACAATACGACGCGCGCGATCTGCTGGCCTCGATTATCGACGCCGATTCGCTCGACGAATACAAGGCCGACTACGGCAAAACGCTCGTCACCACTTATGCGCGGATTGGCGGCCACTCCGTCGGCATCGTCGCCAACCAACGCCACCAGGTGCGGACGAAGAAGGCCGGCATCCAGATGGGCGGCGTGATTTATTCCGACAGCGCCGACAAAGCCGCGCGTTTCGTCATGGATTGCAATCAAACCGGATTGCCGATCATTTTTTTTCAGGACGTGACCGGGTTCATGGTCGGACGCGACGCGGAACAAAGCGGGATCATTCGCAGCGGCGCCAAACTGGTCAACGCGGTCAGCAATTCCGTCGTGCCGAAGATCACGATCGTGGTCGGCGGTTCCTTTGGGGCGGGCAACTACGCCCTCTGCGGCCGGGCTTATGACCCGCGCTTCATCCTTGCCTGGCCGAACGCGCGCTACGCCGTGATGGGCGCGGCCCAGGCTTCCGACACCGTTTTTTCCGTCCTCGCCAAATCACGCGCGCGGGGCGACCAAAAAGCGTCGCCCGAAGAGCTCGAACAATTGCGCGCGAAGGTGAAGGAAACGTACGAAGAGCAGACCGACATCCGCTACGGCGCGGCGCGGGGCTGGCTCGACGCCATCATCCAGCCGCACGAGACACGCGATATCCTTCTGAAATTGTTAAGCTACGTTTCGCGTCCCATGCCCAAGGCTCGCTTCCATATGGGAGTGGTCCAAACGTAATTCGTTAGGCAGAAAATTCGCGGCTGATCTCGCTATTTAGCGGAATGACGTTCTCGAGCCCTCCAGCAATCGGGGAGGGCACGCCGCGTTGTGCGAGCGCACGGATCACGTCCTCGGTCGGGATGTTTCCCACCATCTGGTCCTGCGCAAAAGGACAACCGCCAAGCCCGCCTAACGCCGCGTCGAAGCGCCGGCAACCGGCGTCGTACGCCGCCAGCACCTTGCCGGCGGCCTCCCCGCGCGTGCTATGCAGATGAACTCCGATCTCCTGGCTGGTCGGGCCGTCGATCACTGCTGTCACGACCGTTCGGATCAAATCCGCGTCAGCGACACCCACCGTATCCGCCAGGGAAATTGAGTCGACTTCGAGAGCGGCGATTCCTCGCACGGCTTCGACCAGGCGCTCGATGCTCCAGAGGTCCTGATATGGATTTCCGAATGCCATCGAAATGTAGACAACCATCTTGAGCCCGCGGGTCTCGGCCATCTCGCGAATCGTGGTCAGGGTCGCGAGGTTTTCTTCCGGCGATTGGTTCTGGTTGCGGCGCAGAAACGTTTCCGAAATCGAGCAGGGATAACCAAGCGTGCTGACCGCTCCGGTCGCGAGCGCCCGCTCCGCGCCCTTCTCATTCACCACAATCCCGATGATCTCGACGTCGTTAGGCGGAGACAGTTGCGCGAGGACCGCTTCGCTGTCCGCCATCTGCGGAACCGCTTTAGGCGAGACGAAACTTGCCGCGTCGAGGTGCCGGAATCCGGCCGCGATGAGGGAGCGAAGATAGCGCACCTTCAGTTCGGTCGGGATGTGTTTCGGCAAGCCCTGCCAGGCGTCGCGCGGGCACTCGATCAGTTTCACAGTTTCGTTCGTCATTGCCCTTTGTCCTTGTCATCTGAAGGGTAGCGAAGATCGTCTCCTCTTCATCATCGATTTCAATTCCTTATGCCTAACGTCCTTGTCGAAAAGAAAGATCGTGCCACCATCGTCACCCTCAACCGCCCGGAGCGGCGTAATGCCCTAACGATAGAACTGCTGACCGAACTGACCGCGGCGATGGACGCGGCCGCAGCCGATCCGGTGCAGCGCATTCTCATTCTGCGCGGGGCCGGGAAGGCTTTTTGTGCCGGCCTCGACCTTCAGGAAACGACCGTCACCGAAAAAGCACACCGCTCCGCCGAGATGGTGGCGAGAACCCTGCTCGCGATCAGCCAGACCCGGCTGATCACGATCGCGGAGATTCACGGCGCGGCGGTGGCAGGCGGGGCGGGGCTCATGTCAGCCTGCGATTTTGTCGTCGCCGCGGAACGGACCAAGATCGGCTATCCGGAAACGAAACGTGGACTGGTTGCCGGCCTCGTCCTGACCTTTCTCCGGCGCCAACTGCGCGAACGCGACATTCGCGAACTCCTTTTCACCGGCGACCTGATCAGCGCCGAGCGCGCCCGCGAAATCGGCCTCATCAATCGCGTCGTTCCGCCTTCCGAGCTGGAAAGCGAGACGCAAAAAATCGTGGACTCCGTCCTCCAAAATGCGCCGGTCGCCCTCGCCAGCACGAAAAGTTTGATCGAGGAACTCTGGTCTTCGTCGGTGAAGGAAGATGTCGAGACCGCCTTGCGTTATCACATGGAGGCGCGCGAGTCGGCCGAAGCAAAGGAAGGCATCTCGGCATTTCTGGAAAAGCGTGCGCCCAACTGGCAGTGAGAAAGTTTCTCTTCGTTTCTCTCCTTATTCTCCCGCTTTGCTCCAAAGCGGAAACGGCCGATACGATTTTCCTCAA
Organism: Chthoniobacterales bacterium; assembly: GCA_051003415.1. GTDB lineage: Bacteria > Verrucomicrobiota > Verrucomicrobiia > Chthoniobacterales > UBA10450 > Palsa-1392. The sequence continues at coordinate 3,533 of JBPCLI010000130.1, forward strand.
CGGCAACGTCTACACAGTGAACGAGGCCGCTCCGACGGCTCAAGCCATTGCGATCAAGCGCGAGCGCATTCTCTTCGCCGGCGCGAACGAAGAAGCGAAGAAATTCTCCGGCCCGTCGACGCGCACGATCGATCTCAAGGGCAAGACGGTCGTGCCCGGCCTAACGGATTCGCATTATCATCTCATGGGCGTCGGCGAACGCCTGACGCACCTGAATCTCGAGAGCGCGACCAGCCGCGAAATATTTCTCGCCCGGATCAAGGAACAGGCCGCCGGGACGGCCGCGGGCCGCTGGATCACCGGACGCGGCTGGATTGAAACATTTTGGAAACCGCCCGTCTTCCCGACCCGCCAGGATCTGGACAGGGTCGCGCCTGAGAATCCGGTTTTCCTGACTCGGGCCGACGGTCACGGCGCGGTCGCGAACAGCAAGGCATTCGAAATTGCGGGAATCGATTCGAAAACGCCAAACCCTTTCGGCGGCGAAATCCTGCGCGACAAAAAAAGCGGCGAGCCGCTCGGCATGCTGCTCGATAACGCGATGGAACTGGTCGAGAAGAAAATCCCGCCACCAACCGCGGAAGAAAATGCGAACGCCCTTATCCTCGGCGCAAAACGATCGCTCGAGCTTGGTTGGTGCGAGATTCAAAATGCCGGGAGCCAATTGCCGGAGTTCGAGCTGCTGCAAAAACTCTGTGGCGAAGGAAAGCTGAAGCTTCGCATCTACAACGCGGTCTACGGTCCCGGCCCGGCCAGCGAGCGCCTGCTCAAGGATGGCCCGATGCTTGACGCCTACGGCAAGCACTTCACCACGCGAACGATTAAAGTGGTGTTTGACGGGTCGTTAGGCTCACGGAGCGCCGCCCTTTTGCAGCCATATTCGGACGCCGACACTTCCGGTTTCCTAACCGAGAAAGAGGAAAACCTTCGTCCAATGCTGCGGAAAGCCTTGCGCCGCGGCATCCAGGTCGAGACCCACGCGATCGGCGACCGGGCCAATCGCACTATTCTCGATCTCTACGAAGAAGCGTTCAAGGCCGTCCCGCCTAACGAGCGCAAAGTGAAGGAGCCGCGCTGGCGAGTCGAGCATGCGCAGGTTCTCAGCGCCTCGGACATCCCGCGTTTTGCAAAGTTAGGCGTGATCGCCTCGATGCAGCCGTCGCACGCGATCAGCGATCTATTCTTTGCGCCGAGTCGGCTGGGAGAGAAACGGCTGGCCGGCGCCTATGCCTGGCAGAGCCTGCTCAAGAGCGGGGCTATCATCGCGGCCGGCTCCGATGCGCCGGTCGAGCAGGGTGAACCGATGATTGAATTTTACGCCGCCGTCGCGCGCAAAAGCAGGGATGGATTCACCGGCCCCGGCTGGCACCCTGAACAAGCCGTGAACCGGGAGCAGGCGCTGAAAATGTTTACCGCCTGGCCCGCTTACGCGGCCTTCCAAGAAAACGAGAAAGGCTCCATCGCAGCCGGCAAACTGGCCGATCTGACGATTCTCTCGGACGACATCATGAAAATTCCCGAGCCTGCGATCCTGCGGACGCGCTGCCTGATGACGGTCGTCGGCGGCGAGATCGTTTACGATCGTGGCGAGCTCACGCGCTAGGTCTTTTGCACGGCGCAAGACGCCTGCGGGATCGGTCGCGTGCCCGCCACCTTCCGCTAGAGTAGCGGCGAAATGCGCGGCTTCTTTCGTGAACTCAAAGACCGGCGCGTCTACCGCGTCGCGCTCGCGTATGGCGTAGCGGCGTCCGGGTTGGTCCAGATCGGTGGCACGATCCTTCCCATCTTTGGAGCCGCCCCTTGGGTCCAGCAGGTCTTCGTCTTTCTGGTTGCGGTTGGTTTCCCTTTCGCGCTCGTTCTCGCCTGGGCTTTCGACATCACCAGCTCCGGCATACAACGCACCCCGCAGCGCGGCGGAACGCAGATCTCCCATGCGCGCCAGATCCGGACGCTGGCCGGGGTAGGAACGGGGATCGCGGCCATCGCTCTCTGCGCCTATTGGTTCTGGCATCCGTGGCGCGATTCAAGCCTAACGAATCACTCAATTCCTGAAAAGAGCATTGCGGTTCTACCTTTTGAAAACCTGAGCACGGACAAGGAAAACGCTTTCTTCACCAACGGTATGCAGGACCAGATCCTCACCGATCTGGCGAAAGTGGCCGACCTCAAAGTGATCGGGCACGCCAGTGTGGAGCAGTATAAGAGCGACTCGACCCGCGACCGGCAGAAGATCGCCGAACAACTTGGCGTCGCATATCTGCTCGAGGGTTCCGTCCAGCGCTCCGATCGTCGTTTACGCGTCATCGCCCACCTCATCGATGCCCGGACCCACACGCAACGCTGGGCCGAAACCTACGACCGCGATCGGAAGGATGTATTCGCGATCCAGAGCGAAATTGCCCAGACGATCGTGGCGCAATTGCGGGCCACAATTTCGCCGCAGGAAAAAGCGCGGATCGAACAGCGCCCCACGAACGATCTCGCGGCCTACGACCTTTACTTGCAGGCGAAGGAGCTGGCGGACAGCTATACCAACGCCCCGGATCCAAAGGCCTCGTTCTTACAGGCGATCCGGCTGCTTGACGAGGCGACGACGCGCGATCCCGGTTTCGTCCTCGCCTACTGTTACGCCGCCCGCGCCCAGGCCCTGCTCTATTTTCTCGACCTTGATCCGACCCCGGCGCGCGCGGTTCGCGCGCAGGTCGCTGCCGAGACGGCGCTGCGCCTCGGGCCCGATTCGGCTGAAGCGCATCTCACGATGGCGGATTATTACTTTCGTTGTCAGCGCGACTACGATCGGGCCGAAAAAGAGCTTGCGCTGGCCCGGCCGGGGATGCCGAACAGCGTTCCTTTCCTGACCCTCTCGGGATACCTGCACCGGCGCGAAGGAAAGTGGGAGGAAGGGAAACGCGATTTTAACCGAGCCGTTGACCTCGATCCCCGGAACATCAACGCCAGCAATCTGCTCGCGGATACTTACCTTCTCCTGCGACAGTTTAAGGAGGCGATTGCAGTCGCCGGCCGAAGCATTGTCGTCGGTCTCGACCTTCCGATCACGTATCTGCGACGCGAATTCATCCGCTTCGCTGCGACGGTTGACCCCGAAATACTCGAACACGCCCTCGCCCAAGCGCCGCCTGAGATTGATATCGGCGGCGGCGAA
>JBPCLI010000131.1:0-30233 GCA_051003415.1 Chthoniobacterales bacterium
GGTGGGAGGGCTCTTTGCGCCCCGATCTGCTTGGCGAAACGGAATGGGATTCGGGGCGCAAAGGCCCTCCCACATTATTGCTCGAGGAGCGGCCCTTCGGGTTTCTTGAAGGCCGCCGATGTCACCATCAGGCTCGGATCGGGATCGGGCGCCTTGGAATCGTCCACTCGGGTGACCAGGGAACCGAACTTCTCGTCCTCAGACATCGTGTCCGCGATGTAGACCGGCGTGCCGTTGTGGACGAGGGCGAAAAACTTCGGCGCGGCTTCGCCATGCAAGCGCACGCAACCGTGGGTGCGCGGGTAGGGATGAACGAAGCCCTGGTGAAATCCGTAGGCCGGCGCGAATTCGCACCAGTAACCCATCGGGTATCCGACGTATCGGCCCGGGACATTCGACCCGGCGTCGGCCGGCACCACGCGATTGGATTGCACCCGGTAACCGTAGGAACCGGAGCGTTTATTCTCGATCTTGTTGTAGATCGTGAAGTGACCCTTCGGCGTCGGTTTGTTAGGCAGCCCGACTGACACGGCGGCCGCCATCAGGCAGCGGTCCCCTTCCATGACATAAACATTCTGTTTCGAGAGCGAAAGATCGACCCGCACCTTGGAGGGGTCCTTCGGCTTGTGCGCGGTGACGTGATACTCGTGACGGGTGGTCATGGGCATAGTCGTGCAGCTCGAGAGCAGAGCGACAGCCGCCAGGGGCAGGAGAAAAAGAAGACGAAATGAAAGGCGCATAAGTTTCCAACTGGAGAGCGTATCCGGCTTGGTTTGTCAACCGGCGCGGCCTCTCGGCAGGCTGGAAAAAAACAGGAGCGGCCTCTGCATTCGCTGCGCAGAGCGGCCCCGTATCCAACCGCTGCGGGACGCAATGTCTAACGGTGATAATTTATGAAGCCGAACAAACCGTGTTCTTCTTCCACGATCCCGGCCGTGAAATAACGGCATTGCCGATGACGGACAGAGCCCAGAGCTCGTCTTCCCGCAGCGGCATTGCTGGCCTCCCAGGAGGATCGGAGCTGTCTCCTTGCCGGCTCTCGAAGAACGATACATCCTGCAGCCGATTGATGGCCGATCTTAAGGCAACATGTTTCGCTGGATCTTTCGCCTCGTCGTAATCACTGTCGCCGGTAAGCTCATCAGCCGGTTTTTCGGCGGTCAACGCGGAACTGATCGCCCGGCGCCGAGGCGCGTCTAAGCACCTCGCATGTTTGGATTTTTTTCCTCCCGGACCGGGTGTCTTGGTTCGATCGTCATCTCTATCCTAGGCACGATTCTGCTCACGTTGCTCCTGCGCGGCTGCCACGGGTAGCGAGTTGAGCAGCGAAGTCTTTGGAGGGGTTGGTGCCGAGGCGGTTGAGCCCACGCTGTCTCCTCCCGCGTCCGGAACCCGTGCCGGGCTCGTGGTTTGACGCCGGCCATCCTTCTCCCAGTCACCTACGAAGCGGTGCCCTCCAAGGCGTGACGACCTACCAGCTAGGGTTCTCCGGGGGCGCTTGCCTCCTCGGTCTCGGCCAGGGCCTGGTCGAAACGAGGGACTTTGTGGGAATAAAAGGGATACGGCCGGGTCGCATCGCTCGGCCGGAAGCGCCAGTACTTATACATCCAGAGCCAGGGCGAGGGATTTCGCCGCACGACGAGCTCGAATTGGTTCCAGCAAAGTTGCGCGATCTCCTGCTCGGTCGCGCCGGCGGGGATTTCGAGTTTGGGATGAAAGACGACGCGCACACGGCCGCCCGGCAGCCGCTCCTGGTGCACGGGCACAATCGGGAGGCCGGTGCGTTTGTGCAGCCAGGCATGCGCATGCGTGACGGACATTTTCATCCCGAGAACGTCGATCGGCACGGAGGGCTGGCGGGGATGCACAGTGAGGTCGACGAGAATGGCTGCGGTGCCGCCGCGTTTGAGACTTTTGTAGAGTTTCACGATCGCGCCTTCGCGGGTCACGAACCGGTGGCCGGACTGTTCGCGCAGACGTTGAAAGATGGGATCGAGCTTCGGGTTCTTGAATTCCTGCGAAACGATGGTGGCAACGAGCCCGGCATAGGCAGCGGCGAGGCTGAACCATTCGAAGTTCCCGTAATGACAGGCGGCGATAATGCAGGGCCCTGTCGGCCCGACGGTGCGGCAGAATTCGTCCCAGCCCTCGAATTCGATGAGCCTGCGATAATTGTCGGCGTTGATACGCGGGTTCCAGAAGAGATCGATCATCGTACCGGCGAATTGCTGATACGATTCGCGGGTGATCCGGGCGCGCTCGGCCGGGGAAAAGCGATCGCCGAAGACGACCCCCAGATTATTCAGGGCGACGCGACGCCCCGGGAAGTCGAGATAGGCGGCGAGAGCGCCGGCGATCTGCGCGAACTGCACCGCGACCGCCCGTGGCAGGCGCGGGATGAGCGCAGCGAGCAGGCTCACGCCGAGCCATTCCAACTGGTGACGGAGTGTTTTCCAGAACGACGTCATGGCGTCGGGGTCGTTCGGGAGAAGGCAGTCAGGGATGGATGAATCAGGAAAGCAGGAAAGCAGGAAAAAATCTGGAAGTCACCAAGCCAAGAGAAAGACAGTGGACCATCTGACCCATCTTTGAAGACGTCACCTCCGCACGCGAGCCAACGAATTCCTGCTTTCCTGCTCTTCAGATTCATCCTGTCTTCATCGCGGAAGCCAAGCCCTCGCCGGCTATGCGGTGCGTTGACTTGCAGACGTTTAATTTTACTTTGGCGCAGGCCGCTGTCGCGTCTCGCATCATCGTGAAATACGTCCTTTTTGTCTGCACCGGCAACATTTGCCGCAGCCCAATGGCCTTGGGACTCTTCCGCCGTCTGGTTGGCAATCGCAAGGACATCGAGGTTGATGCGGCCGGGGTGCATGCGGTCCGCGGACAGCCGCCGAGCGTGCATGCGATCGAGGTCTGCCGGAACCGCGGGGTCGATATCTCGACGCTCCGCAGTCAGCCGCTCACGGCCACGCTGGTCGATCGCGCGACGCATATTTTCGCAATGACGGGCTCGCACCTGGAGACGATCAATCTCCTCTTCCCGCAGAGCGCGGAGAAGACCTTTTTGCTTCGGGAATTTGAAGAGCCGGGCGCGACGCTCTGGTGTGATCTGCCCGATCCGATCGGGATGGGGCGCTACGTTTATGAAGAGTGCGCGGCGAGTATTGAAAGGGCTTTACCGAGCGTCCTCGCCTTCGTAGAACAAACCGAATTGGCGGTCCCGCGCTACGCTGGCGCGAGCGCGAACCCACGATCCACCATGGAAAATATGCCTCACCATCTCGAATCCCAGCCCGGAGATCAATCCCACACCGGGTCGTTAGGCGGCCCACTCCGCAAGGTCGATCCCGAAATCGCCGAGGCCATCGCGGAGGAAGAACGGCGCCAGCGCGAAAACATCGAATTGATCGCATCGGAAAACTTCACCAGCCGCGCGGTGATGGAAGCGCAGGGTTCCTGCCTGACGAACAAATACGCGGAGGGTTATCCCGGGAAGCGCTGGTATGGCGGTTGCGAGAACGTGGACGTAGTCGAGCAGCTCGCGATCGACCGGGCGCTGAAGATCTTCGGCGGCAGTCACGTGAACGTGCAACCGCACAGCGGCGCGCAAGCCAACATGGCGGTCTATTTCGCGGCCATCAAACCCGGCGATCGCATCCTCACGATGAACCTCGCACACGGCGGTCATCTCACCCACGGACATCCTGCGAATTTTTCCGGCAAGCTCTACGAAGTCACGCAATACGGCGTGAGCGAGGAGACCGAGCAGATCGATTACGACGCGCTTGCGAAGCAGGCCGAGGAAGTGCGCCCGGAGCTCATCACCGCCGGGGCTTCGGCGTATCCACGCTTCATTGATTTTCCCCGGATGCGGCAAATTGCCGATTCGGTCGGGGCACTGCTGTTTATCGACATGGCGCACATCGCGGGATTGGTCGCGGGAGGCGAACATCCGAGTCCGGTGCCGCATGCGCATTTTGTCACCACGACCACGCACAAAAGCCTGCGCGGCCCGCGCGGCGGGATCGTCCTTTGCCAGGAACAATTCGCCAAGGCGATCGACTCCTCGGTTTTCCCCGGTGTCCAGGGCGGTCCGCTCATGCACGTCATCGCGGCCAAGGCGGTTTGTTTCCACGAGGCGCTTCAGCCGGGGTTCCGCGAATATCAGCGGCAGGTAGTTTTGAATGCGAAGGCGCTCGCGGCCGGCGTGGCGAAACACGGTTTCCGGATCGTTTCCGGCGGGACCGACAATCACCTCATGCTGGTCGATCTGCGCCCGAAAGAGATCAACGGCAAAGACGCGCAGAACGTGCTCGATCGCGCGGGCATCACGGTGAACAAGAATGCGATTCCGTTCGATACCTATCCCATCTTCAAGCCGGGTGGAATCCGGCTCGGCACCCCTGCCGTCACGACGCGCGGAATGAAAGAAGAGGAGATGCTCGAGATTGCCGACCTCCTCGCCGAAGCGCTTCTCGGCCGCGAAGACGAACGCGTCATCGGCAAGGTGCGGCAGCAGGTGCAGCAACTCACGCGGCGCTTCCCGTTGCCGGACTGACGCCGAGCCGCTCGCGTTCCCGTTTTTCGTTTACCTTCCAAGCGGCGATCTGCCCAAGTTGTCAGAGCCATTCAAGTCATGAGCGAAAAACAGCAACCCAATCCACTGCGCGAAGGGCTTTCGAATCGGGCCGTGCCGCAGCCGTGCGCGGTGGTGATCTTCGGCGCGACCGGCGACCTCACCCATCGCAAGCTCGTGCCTGCGCTTTACAACATCGCGGCCGATGGCGAGCTGCCGCCGGCAGTCGCGGTCATCGGTTTCGCGCGCCGTCCGAAGAAGGATGACGAATTCCGCCAGGAGATGGAGGAAGCGACCCGGAAATATTCCCGGCAAACGGTGCGTGACGAGATCTGGGATGGGTTTGCGAAGTCGCTTTACTATCACCAAAGCGAGTTTGGCGACGAAGCCGGCTACGAGAAGCTGGCCAAGCGGCTCGACGAACTCGACAAGGAAAGCGGGACGCGCGGCAACCGGCTTTTCTATTTTGCGGCCTCGCCGGATCAATTCGAAACGATCATTCAGAACCTGAAGAAGGCGGGCTTGAACAAGGCCCCTAACGGCGGCTGGGCGCGGGTGATCCTGGAGAAACCGTTCGGGACCGATCTGAAATCGGCCCGGCACCTGAACAAGGTGGTGCAGAGTTCTTTCTCCGAAGACCAGACCTACCGGATCGATCACTTCCTCGGAAAAGAGACGGCGCAGAATATTTTGGTTCTCCGTTTTGCGAACGCGATCTTCGAACCTCTCTGGAATGCGCGTTACATCGACCACGTCCAGATTACGGCCGCGGAAACGTTAGGCGTGGAAAACCGCGCCGGCTATTACGAAGGCGCCGGCGCTCTGCGCGACATGGTGCAGAATCATCTCCTCCAGCTCCTCTGTCTCGTCGGGATGGAACCACCGACCGATCTCGGGGCGGACAGCATTCGCGACGAAAAAGTGAAAGTGGTCCGCTCCCTCCGGCGCTACGAAGAAGACGAAGTCGGCACCCAGGTCGTGCGCGGCCAATACGGCGCGGGTGCGATCGCCGGGAAGTCCGTCGCGGCTTATCGCGTGGAAGAGAAGGTCGATCCGAATTCGCAGACTGAGACGTTCGTCGCGCTCCGCTTGCGGGTCGACAACTGGCGGTGGGCTGATGTTCCGATCTATGTGCGAGTCGGAAAGCGGTTGCCGAAATCCGGCACGGAAATTTCCGTGCACTTCAAGAAGGCACCGCAGGTTTTGTTCAATCGCGAGTCGCAGGCGATCGACCAAAACGTGCTCGTGATCCGGATCCAGCCGGATGAAGGAATCTCGCTCCGGATGCAGGCCAAAGTGCCGGGCACAAGTTTCCGGATCGAATCGGTGAAGATGGATTTTCATTACGGAACGTCCTTCGGCAAGGCGAGTCCCGAGGCCTACGAACGGCTCCTGCTCGACGCGATGGCCGGCGACGCCACGCTCTTCGCGCGCCACGACGAAGTAGAACAGGCCTGGGGATTCATCGACACAATCGAGGAAGCCTGGGCCGAGAAAGAAGGCGCGCCGAAACTGTACACTTACCCGGCCGGCTCGTGGGGACCGGAGGAAGCCGACGAGTTGATGGCGCGCGACGGACGGAGTTGGCGGAGGTTTTGAAATGCCGGCGAAAATCGCTCTGGGTCGCGCACGCGTAGCGCGTGCTGGTCGCGGGGTCTCACCGCGACAGGCTGTCGGTGGCGCGCCCGCTTTCCGGGAAGTTCGCGATGGTGAGACACCACCATCGCCAGCACGCGGGACGCGTGCGCTACCCAGCCTCTGCCCATGAGCGCGGCGTCGCCTGAAACATTCGCCGCCGGACTCCCGGTCGAGGTCGGCCAGATTCAGCGCGAACTGAAGAAGCTCTGGGACGCGGGCGACGGCGTCATGACCCGCGCGTCCCTCATCAATCTCGCGGTCTACAGCGAGGCGCCCGATTCGTTAGGCAAGAACACCGCTATCATCGCCCGCCTGACCGAAGAGCACGCCTGCCGCGCAATCGTGATCGCAGCCAAGCCGGACGCGCCCGAGAACCGGGTCGAGGCGTGGATCAGCGCGCATTGCCACGTTAGCCGAGCCGGCAGCAAACAGATTTGCTCGGAACAGCTCTCCTTTTCCCTGGAGGGCAAGCAATGCGGTTTCCTGCCTAACATTGTCTTCGCCCAGCTCGATTCCGATCTTCCGCTATATCTTTGGTGGCAGGAGGAATTTCGCGCTCCGCTCGATCCCCAACTCTGGGCCTGGGTCGATCGCGTGATCTACGACAGCCAGATCTGGCGGAATTTCGACGCACAAATGCAATTGGTCGAGGCGGCGCAGGAGGAGGCACGGCATCGGATCGTCCTGTGCGATTTAAACTGGGTTCGGCTGGTCCACCTCCGCCTCGCCCTCGCGCAATTTTTCGATCACCCCGTGACTCATCATCATCTCGAGGAAATCAAGACGCTCGAGATCGAGCACGCGCCGGAATTCCGCTCCACCGCGCTCCTCCTTGTCGGCTGGCTGGCCGGCCAGCTGGATTGGAAACGGAATCGCGAAAAATCGAAGTCGTTAGGCTTCACCAAGGAAACAGAAGCCGGCAGACCGACGATTGCCGTCACGCTGCGCGAGAAAAAGGGCGAACCGATCAGCGGCTGCCAACTCACGACGGACTCGGCCGAGTTCCGGATCGAGCACCGCGAAGGCGCCGACTTGCTTGATGTGTTTTTTGGCCGAACAGAGGGCCGAAAAATGCGGCAGATGCTGCCCGCGAGCAAAAACGACGCGGTCGACTTGGTGCAGGAAGAATTAATGCGGGGCGGCCCCCACCGCGTCTACCTGCGCGCCCTCGAGAACGTGCGGGACCTCCTGTAACGACGCCAGGGTAGCGCGAGTTTTTTGCTCGAGCCGCCCCCAGGGTCACGGGAGCGTTACGCGCCAGCGCGATCTCTGTAGCCGGGGACGCTGTCCCCGGTCGCGAAACGCCGGGCCTGGCCGCAGGAAAAAAAGCCACGAGAAAAAGGCGCGCCAGCGCGGCTTAACCTCGCCCCTCTCGCTGGGCCGGGGAAAGCGTCCCCGGCTATAAGGCCGCCTCGACCGGCTGGGTCTGGCTGACGAGTTCGGGGTCCCGCAAACGCGCGTCGTAGACCTCCGACCAGGTCTGCTGGTTCATCGAGCACATCGGGACCGCGACCCATTCGCCATTGCGCTTCACTGCGCCTTTGAAAACGCACGAATCGAGGCGCGCTTTCACCACCGAATCGTTCTCTGCATTCGCGACCTGCGCCGCGTCCATGAAGTTGTGCATCCCGACCCCGACCGTGTGAACCTGGCCGCGCAACAAAGAGGGCACGATTTCAGGCGGCGCGTTGCGCGAAGTCATGTAACGCCCGAGCTGGTAGAGCGCCTTCGCCGCCAGGACAGGATGCTGCAAGAGCACGCCGAGTAATCGAAATGGCGGTGTGCCGGCGTCGTCATTCACGAGCGAGAGACCGCCAATCTTGCGCAGCACTTCGCCGAGCAGTCGGTCGAATTTCGGATCGTCAGGGAGGAGCGGGAATATTTTTCCAGAGGGCCGCGCGACGAGGAGTGAGGCCCAGCTGTTGCAATCCGGATGGCCAAAGATCGAAACGTCCCGCCGCAAGGGCAGCCCGACGCCTTCGCAGATTTTTTCCCAGACGTCGTTAGGCGTGATCGGGCGTTCCGAGAAAATCGTGCGGCCAGTGTCAGCTTCTGGTTGAAAACTGATCATGCGCCAGATGTGGGTCCGTTGCGGATCGGCCAGATACCAGCGCAGAACTTCGGGCACATCGTCAATGTTCTTACGCGTGACCGTAAAACTGAGGGCGTATTCCAAGGGCAATCCGGTTTTCGCGCGGACTTGCAGAGCGAGGTCGGTGAAGGCTTGCCTAACGGGATGAAGATCCGCTTCCGATTTTATCCGGCCGATCGGAAAACCGTGCCGCCCAGCCTGAGTCATGTCGATATGGACCGAGATCTGGCGCAGACCGCCTTCCACGACCAGTCGTTCGAGAAACGCCGGCTGCTCGATCAGCGTTTGGCCATGCGTCATGAGCATCGGAATCGAGCCGACCGAGATGGCATAACGAACGATCTCGATCAGCTCGTCAGGTCGCCCTGCGCGCCAGTAGGCGTCGGCCACGTCGCCGCCCGTGATCTGCAAGCCGCCCCCCGGACCCTGCAAGCGACGGTTGGCGTCGATCTGTTCCCTGACCTGGGCGAGCGACGGAATCGGAACCGAGTTCGCGTTCTTCGGCAGGTAACAGTGAGTGCAATGAAAGGAGCAGTAACTTGCGCCTAACGTGAAACCGCAATGCGTCAGGTGTCGGCCGGCGATTTGGTTGTCGGTCTGTAATTCCGGCGGGAGTGAAGCCCAGCGTTCCCGCAGGACGCGCGATTTTTCCTCGCCGATCGGCCGCCGAAACGCCGCCCAGCGTTGCCGCCATCTTTCTCTTGAAGTCATTCCGCGGTCGGCACTTTATTTCGCCTCGTTTAACGACCAATCGTAATCCTGGTAGGTGATCTTGGTGTCGTTAGGCAGCGGCGGGTTGCGTCGTTTGTTGATGAAGGCGACCGGGCCGCCGGCGCCTTTGAAATCGTCCTTATACCAGTTGAAAATCGCAGAGAGCGCGGCGGTCTTTTTGCTCGCGTCGTAGTCGACGCCCTTGGGGGAATTGACGAAGGCGACCGCAAGTTTTTCGAGTTGCGCATCGAGCTTGTCGGCCTGAAACGGCTCGGGGTTTAGCGGCGGGCAACTGTGGCTCGCGCAATTAAGCGCGAAGTGGACGCGGGATTCGCCGAATTTCGGCCGGATGATGTCTTTCTCGAGGTGATTGAAGCTCATGTCTTCGCCCGCAACCTTGATTCGTTGCCCCGTAAAGAAAGTAAAGAGCAGGTCTTTGACGCTCTTGGTCGGGTATTTGCCGATCGCTTCATGCAGGATCCAGGCATTATAGGCATTGATGTAAAAAGCGAGCTGTTCTTTCTTGCTCAGGCCGGAAATTTTTTCCTGCGCGATCCCGTCGACGACTTGCTGGATGGCCTGCATGTCGGCGGCGTTATTCTTCCAAGCCGCGTACTTGACCCCGGTGGGAGTAACATATTTTACGAGGAGGCTGCCGTAGGTCTGGACCCATTTCGGAGAATGCTCCGCCCGCGCCTGGGAGGCGGATGCAAGAAGGAGCGCGGAAAAAATAAGACGACGCAGGACGAGTGGGAATTCCATGGCAAGAATTTGAACCGCCGGGCCAGCCTGGGCAAGGCGGGAATGAAGCGCTAAGATGTGCCGTATTGCTGGAAAAGAGCACGCAAGGCCGCGCCGCTCTTTTCAATCGCGAAGAGATCGGAAGCGCGACGGCAGCCAGCGTCGCCTAACGAAGTAGAGAGCGCTCGATCCAGCAGCAGCCGGCCCATCGCGTCGGCCAGGGTAGCAGGCTGATGCTCCGGCACGAGGAGACCTGTGACCTGCTCCTGCACCATTTCGGGGACGCCGCCCAGAGCCGTCGAAACAACCGGCAAACCCGCCGCCATTGCCTCCATCACGACCGTGGGCAGGTTATCCATTCCTCCGCCCGCTTCGGCGACGCAAGGCAGGACGAAGAGCGCGCTTCGAGCGAGGCACGAGATGACCTCGGTTTGCGACAGAGGTCCGGCAAGTGCGACCGTATTCGTTAGGCCAGTCGCCGAGATTCGCTCACGGAGGTCGGCTTCGAGCGGGCCTTCGCCGATGATTTCGCAGCGAAACTCAAGTCCGCGCTCGTGCAAAATCCGGCAGGCCTCGATCAAATTCTGGAAGCCTTTTTTCTCAATCAACCGCCCAATGGAAATAATCGTTGGAGGCACGGTGGAAAAATCGGCGCGGTGGAATCTCTCCAAATCGATCCCGTTATAAACGCGCTGCACCTTGTCCGCTTCGCCCGGATATTTCTCTTGCAGGAAGCGCACGCCGAAGTCGCTCACCGTGACGACGGCGCGAGCCGCGCCGATCAATTTGCCTAACGAAATCTCAAACGGCTTGGGGGCGAAGATATCGTTGGCATGGGCGGTGAAGCTGAAGCCGATTCCGAAAAACCGCTCGATCCAGTAGGCGGTCCGCGCTGCCAGGCCGGCGAAATGCGCGTGCACATGCCCGACGTCACGGGCCCGTAACCGCGGCCCGAGCCAGGCGGCTTGATAAAGACGGAGGAAATCGGTCTTTCGTCCCCAGGTGGCAATTTCGCGCGCGGCCGCATCGGGAAGCTTCCCTTTCCGCGCCGCCTGATAGACCTTCCGGATGAGTTGCTCGTCGCTGGGCAGATACTCCACCTCCTTCACAATCGAGTCATCCCAATCCTGTGCCGGTCCGTCCAACGGCTGCCGCACGGAAAAGATCGCGGGCTTCACTCCCTGCCGGTACAGTTCGCTAATTTCCCGATAACAGAAGGTCTGGGTGAACGACGGAAAGCGCTCAAAAAGATAGGCCAGTCCGTTCATGGCAAAGGATTAGCGGCGAATCGGAACGTTGGAAAGCGCCCCCGAGGCAAAAATCCTCCAACGCCTCCCGCGCACTGCACGAGCCTTGCTACTTCTCAGGAATGGCCCAGTGCGACTTCTTTGCTTTTTGCAAGTCTCTCCGAACCGGCAATGACGACGGAAGCGTCCGGTCCGCAATCGGTCACAGACGGAAATAACGCCTAACGAACTCTCAGTCGTGCTCGATTGCGACTGGCTTGCCTGCCTGGTCGATCGCCACATAGGTGAAAACAGCCCGCGTCACGAGCGTTTGCTCGGTCCGCATGTAGCGCTGCACCCAAACTTCGACCGGGATTTTCATCGAGGTTCGGCCGATTGATTCCACCCGGGCATAACACGCCACCGTGTCCCCCACCCTGACCGGCTGGAGAAACGACATTCCATCCAGCGCTACCGTCACGACGCGAGTCTTCGCCATTTTCGAGGCGAGAATCCCACTTCCCAGATCCATCTGCGACATCAGCCAGCCGCCAAAAATGTCGCCATTCGGGTTTGTGTCTTTCGGCATGGCGACGGTGCGCGTGACCAGCTCGCCGCTCGGTTTGCTTGGAGTTTCAGGTGCGTCCATGCGCGAGGCTAACACATCGGAAGCGCGTCTAAAGGATGAGCATGCAATCGCCGTAACTGTAAAAGCGATAGTGCTCGCGCACCGCCTCGGCATAAGCGCTCAGGATGAATTCCCGCCCCGCAAACGCCGCCACCAGCAGGAGTAAAGTCGAGCGCGGCAGATGAAAGTTCGTCAGCAACCGATCGACCGCGCGAAACTCGTAGGGCGGATAAATAAAAATATCGGTCGATCCTTCCTGCGCGACAAAGCGATCGTTTTGCCTAACGGCCGACTCCAGCACGCGGACCGAGGTCGTGCCGACCGCGAGGATCCGCCCCGCGGCATTGATCGCCGCCGCCGCTTCCCCAGTCATCGTAAAGCGCTCCGCGTGCATCCGATGTTCGGGGATGGTTTCACTTTGAACCGGACGAAAAGTTCCCGTACCGACATGCAGCGTAACGAAGGTGTGCGGCAATTGCGCGAGGATCTCCGACGTAAAATGCAGACCCGCGGTTGGCGCCGCCACCGCTCCCGGTTCCTTGGCAAAAACCGTCTGGTAACGGGTCGCATCCTCGGCATCCGCGGGCCGGTCTATATAAGGCGGTAACGGCATATGCCCGCCACGATACGGATCGATCTCGCGTTCCAGCCTAACGACTCGCTCGCCTTCGCTTTCGATTTCCTCGACCTGCAACTCCACGCCGTCGAGCTGCGTGGTCGCGCCGATTCGCATTTTTTTTCCGGGTTTCACCAGGCAGCGCCAGCGTTGCGACGCGAGCTGCTCGAGGAAGAGAAATTCGATCGCGCCATCGTCGGAGAAACGTCGCGCGGGGCGCACCGCGGTGTTATTCAAAACCAGGATGTCCTCTGGCCTAACGAATTGCGGTAATTCCAGGAACGGCCGGTGCTCGATCGTTTCTCTCGCGCGATCGAGCACCATCATGCGCGCATCCTGGCGGAGCGCGCGCGGGCGAGTCGCGATCAGCCCGGGCGGAAGGTGGTAGTCGTAATCACTTAAACGGGTACTCATCTCGACGCGTTGAAGGCCACGAGCCTAAGCGAAGGCGGGGAAAGAAAAAATCACTTGCATAAATAGAGCACTCTAGAATATAGAGTATTTATATGGAAACTACTCATCACACGTCCGAACAATTGCGCGCGGACCTCCGCTACCTTCGCGGAACACTCGAGCGCCAGAAACTTCTTCATCGTCGCCTCCTTCCTCTTCCCGGCGCGATCGTGCTTGGCCTCTACATTTTGTCGCTCTGCGCGCGGCGTGATTTCGCGCCCGCCTGGCAAAGTCCATGGTTCGACCTTGCAGGCTACGCGGTCTTGGTGACGCTGGCGGTTTATCCGTGGGTGGACGCACGACGGCGTGGCGAAGTGGTCCGCTGTGAGGCGGCAGACGGGGTGCGACTCCTTCTACCCTGGGTCGGCCTCGGATTCGCCATGATCCTGCTTTTCCAGATCGTGGCGCGCCTCGGGGTGCCGGCAGAAGCGGTTTCCGCGCTCCTTATCCTACTCGTTAGTCTGACGGCCTTTGTCGCCGGACTGGGCGGCTTTCCGACCTTGCTCGGAGTCGGGCTGGCACTCGGCGCAGGCCTGGTCACGCTTCTGCTTTGGCCGCAAACCGGCTGGCTCCTCTTTGGCGCGCTGTTTTGCATCGGTTTAATCGGCGGGGCATTGGTCGAACGTCGTGCCGAAAACCAATAAAAGTGCCGCCGACCAGGTGCGGGCCGGCACCCGCGCGATGGATCGCCTGCTCGAGCATCGCAGCCGCCTCGGCGCCTGCCTGCTTCTCGCCCAAACTGAGATGATGAATTTCACCCGCTTGCGCGAATTGTTAGGCGAGACCGACGGCAACCTCGGCGCGCACCTCCGCAAGCTGGAAAACGCGAAATACATCGAGGTGCGCAAGGAATTTGCCGATCGCAAACCGGTCACCTGGTATTTCCTCACAGCGGTCGGCAGCCAGGCGTTGCGCGCGCACATGGACGCGTTGGAAGCGCTGGTGAATTCCGCGGGCTGAGATCTCGCGCGGCAAAGGAATTGCCGTCGCACACAAAAACGGCAAACTGGTCGCCGGCATGAGTGAGTTTACGGAAGCACTGGAGATCGCGCTCGGCGCGCTCGAAAATCTCCAGCGCGCGAGCGATCGTCCGCCGCGCGCGACCAGGGCGGCGCTCGCACGTTTACGCGAGGCGCGGCCCGCGCTCAACGAATCGTCGGAAGCGAACAAGCCGGCGCGTCTCAGCCAGATGCAGAGTCGGGTCGCAGTTTGTCTGCAATGTCCCCATCTTGCCAGCTCGCGCACCCAGACGGTTTTTGGCGTCGGGAACCCGGATGCCGAACTGATGTTCATCGGCGAAGCGCCGGGCGCGGATGAGGATCGGCAGGGCGAACCGTTCGTCGGCCGGGCCGGTCAATTATTGACCAAGATTATCGCCGCAATGGGCTTCAACCGCGACGACGTCTATATCGCGAATGTTCTAAAGTGCCGGCCCAACATGCCTGCGGGCGAACCCGGAAATCGTAAGCCAACGCCTAACGAGATGGCAACCTGCCTTCCCTACCTGACGGAGCAGATCGAAATTATCGGGCCGAAGGTGCTGGTCGCGCTTGGAGCGACCGCCGTTGAGGGCCTCCTGCAGATTCGCGAGCCGATGGGCCGTTTACGTGGCCGCTGGCATTCCTACCGCGAGACGCCGCTCATGATCACATTCCATCCCTCGTATCTGCTCCGCAACCAGAACAACACCGAGAAACGCAAAGTGTGGGAAGACATGCTTCTGGTACTCGATCGTCTCGATCGTCCCATCACGGAAAAGCAGCGACATTTTTTTCGTTAGGCAGCGCGCCCTCTTACCTGACGATCCAAAGATTGCAGGGGATCACGTCCGTCACCCAGGCGATTCGGCTCGGGAGTTTCGGTTTCGGTTCGGGCTTGGTTTCGAGCGGCACGACGAGGAGATTGGCTTCCACAGCCTGGACGAAATTCGACGCCGCGAAGCCGGTGTTCCCACGAATGCAGCGGGCCTCGATCGGGACCGCGGTGTTGCCGGCCGCGAGGATGAAGTCCTGGAGCGCGATCTCTTCTTCTTCCAGAGTGCGCCCGGTTCCTTTGCCACTCTTGATCCGCCTCGCCGCGCGCGCTTTGTCGAAGCTGGTGTAATTACGAATCACATAGAGCCGCTCGCATTTTTCCTTCTCCGCCAGGCGCAGCGTCCGACGGAGCGCGCCTTGGGCGTGCTCGGAATATTCCGCCATGAAAACGATGTGGCGCAGCGGTTTCGGCTCCACTTCCGGCTGAGTGAAAAGCATGACCGAACAGGTCGCCTCGCGGACCAGGCGGCGCGCCACGTCACCGAGGAATTGGCGAAGAACCGGTTTCTTTCCGAGGGCACCAGCAACCAGGAGGTCGAGCGACAATTTCCGCGCGGCGGCCAGGATCCCGGTGGCCGGATCGCCCTCTTCGTAATGAACTGCAGAATCGCCTGGCAGTTTCAGCTGTGCGATGGCCTCGTTAAACTTCGCTTCCGTGGTCGCGTCGCGTTTCCCGACGAAGATCATCGATAATTGCGCGCCGAACCGGTCCCGGACGCGATTGGCCTCCGCCAGCACCTGGTGGAAACGCGGTGAGAAACCGGCGGCCACCGCGATCGATTTGTAGGGGGTTTCGTTCATCCCTTGCTGGCTACTGTCGAGCGTCGCACGCCAGAGGCAACCGGCACTCTGGTTTGTCGCGTTGAATTTCGGCGTTCCTCTGCGAATTTCGGGCGCATGCGGCGCGCAATCTATCCCGGTAGTTTCGATCCGGTAACCAACGGCCACCTCGACGTGATCGAGCGGGCGCGAAAACTATTCGACGAAGTGGTCGTCGCGATCGCGCATAACGATCAAAAGCAGCCGCTCTTCACTCTCGATGAGCGGCTTGATTTCCTGCGACAGATGACCGCATCACACCACGGCGTCAGCGTCCTGCCGCTCGATGGATTGCTGGTGGAATTCGCAGTCGAGCAGGGAGCCAATGCGGTCGTGCGCGGGCTGCGCGCGGTCTCGGATTTCGAGTTTGAATTCCAGATGGCGCTCATGAACCGCAAACTGGAAGCGACCGTGGAAACGATATTCCTGATGCCGAAAGAAGAATACACCTACCTCAGCTCTCGGATCGTCAAGGAGATCGCGCGACTCGGGGGGGATGTCAGTGGTTTCGTCCCGGCTTGCGTGGTGGAAGCTTTTGCGCGGAAATTGCAAACAACCGAGAAAATTTAGAGGCGTGAACAAAAGGAGGTTTTACCAGTGAAAATTCATCTGCGCCAAATTCCCGCCGAGGGACTTCACCTGGAAGGCGAAGAGGAATGCCCGCTCCCGCAGCTTGACCCCGAGGAGGCGCGTTGCGCAGGGCCCTTGCGTTACGATCTGGAGGCGGGAATTTCCGAAGGCTCGCTTTGGGTCAACGGCTCGCTCATCCAGCCGGTGGAGCTGCACTGCGTTCGTTGTCTCGAAGAATTCCCATTTGAAATCAAGGTGCCGGAATTCACCGTGCACACTGAGCTGACAGGACCGGAAGCGATCGACCTCACGCTTTTCATGCGGGAAGACATCCTGCTCAATTTGCCCGCCTATCCACACTGCGATCGCGAAGGCGGCCGAGTCTGTCCGGTGCCAGAAGTGCTGAAGACGACGGACGATGCCGGCGTGCTCGAAGCGCGACCGCCGGATTGGAGTGCCCTCGATCAGTTGAAGATTCGAGACTCGTGAATCGTGAATCGTGAATCGTGAATCGTTTGCGGACCACCCGATTCAACAATCCTCGAATCTAGGTGCAAGGAATTTGTATTTTTCCGAAACCCTGCTTTCCTATCCCGCTCGTATGGGAGTCCCAAAACGCAGAGTTTCAAAAATGCGCCTGCGCACGCGCAAGGCGTCGCATCGCTGGCGCGCGCCGCAGCTCAACAAGTGCACGCAATGCGGCAGCACCGTCGCCTCACACACTGCCTGTCCTTCCTGCGGGTATTACAGGGGACGCCAGGTGCTGACGGTCGACGCCGGCTAGCCTTCAATCTTCGCGCCCAGCGGCCGCTCCCACATTCCGATTTTTGGTTTTGCATTCGGCCGCTGAAAACCGCAGATTGAGCGCTCAATGAAAATCGCTCTGGACGCGATGGGCGGCGATTTCGGGCCACCAAATCTCGTGGGCGGCGCGGTTCTCGCCTTGCGCGAATATCCCCAGATCGACAAGCTTTTTTTGGTCGGCGACACGCCCCAGGTCGAGGCCGAGCTGAAAAAGCACAACTGCAACGATCGCCGGATCGAGATCGTACATTCCACCCAGGTCGTCGATATGAGCGACGGCGCCGTCCAGTCCGTGAGGCGGAAGAAAGATTCTTCCGTTAGTCGCGCGGTTGATCTCGTGAAGAAAGGCGACGCGGCCGCCATCGTGAGCGCGGGTCACACCGGCGCTGCGGTGGCCGCGACGACGATCAAGTTGCGCACCCTGCCGGGGATTGATCGCCCCGGCATCGCCGCCATCATCCCTTCCGAGCTGAATATTTTCGTCCTGATCGACGCGGGGGCGAACAGCGATGCGAAACCGGAGCACCTCCTGCAATACGGAATCATGGGCTCGGTTTATTCGCGCCACGTTCTCGGCTACAAGAATCCTTCGATTGGCCTGATGTCGATTGGCGGCGAAGACGTCAAGGGCACCGACCTGACGAAAGAGGTTTTCAAAATGTTGAAGCGCAGTCAGCTCAACTTCCGCGGCAACATCGAGGGGCATGACCTTTTTGCGCACCCAGTCGAGGTCGTGGTCTGCGACGGCTTCGTCGGCAACGTCATTCTCAAAACCTGCGA
Organism: Chthoniobacterales bacterium; assembly: GCA_051003415.1. Taxonomy (GTDB): domain Bacteria; phylum Verrucomicrobiota; class Verrucomicrobiia; order Chthoniobacterales; family UBA10450; genus Palsa-1392. The sequence goes on from JBPCLI010000131.1 coordinate 17,472, forward strand.
GTCAGTCGGCGACGCGATTTTCAAATGGCTCAAACACGAGCTGACCAAGAACAAGTTGAGGATGGCCGGCGCTTTCCTCGCGCAGAACGCCTTTCACGCGATCAAGAAGAAGGTCAATTACGAGGAATACGGAGGCTCTCCACTCCTCGGCGTGAACGGGATTTGCATCATCGCGCACGGGTCGAGCACCCCGCTCGCGATTAAGAATGCCTTGCGCGTCGCGGCCGAGTCGATCGAACAACAGGTCAACCCACATATCATCGAAGAAGTCAGTCGCTATAATGAAACGCACGCCCCGCTCGAGTCCGCGGTCCGTTAAGCCGCTTCGCACCGTCTCGATCGTCGGAACCGGCAGCTACGTGCCGGAAAAAATTCTGACGAACGCCGATCTCTCGAAAATCGTCGCAACCGACGACGAGTGGATCACCACGCGCACCGGGATCAAGGAACGGCGGGTCGCGGCGGACGACGAATACACCAGCGACATGGGCGCGAAAGCCGCGCTCGCCGCGATGGAACAGGCCGGCATCAAGGGCGAGGAAATCGATCTCATCCTGGTCGCGACCGCCACCCCCGACATGGTTTTCCCGGCCACCGCCTGTTTCATTCAGACCAAGATCGGCGCCAAAAAAGCCGCCTGCCTCGACATCTCGGCGGCCTGCGCGGGATTCCTCTTCGCGGTCGAGATCGCGCAGCAATTCATCACCTGCCACACCTACGACACCGTGCTCGTCATCGGCGCGGAAAAATTAACCACCATCACCGATTGGACCGAGCGCAATACCTGCGTCCTCTTCGGCGACGGCGCGGGTGCGGCCATCTTGCGCCACCGCGATGGCGGCAGCCACGGCCTGATCAGCACCCACATCGCGAGCGACGGCAACTTCGCCGATATTCTCTGGATGCCCGGGGGCGGCTCGCGGCACCCGATCACGAAGGAGAATGCCGACGACCACCTGCAGACGATCAAGATGTCGGGCAAAGAGGTCTACAAACAGGCCGTCACCGCGATGGTCGATGCGGCCAAAAAGGCGCTCGCGAAGGCCGACCTAACGATCGACGACATCGCCTGCGTCATCCCGCACCAGGCCAACGTCCGGATTATCGAAGCGATCGCCGACCGACTGAAAATCCCGGTCGAAAAAGTTTTCGTAAACCTCGATCGCTACGGCAATACTTCCGCCGCCGCGGTCGCGATCGCGCTCGATGAGGCCAATCGAAGCGGCCGGATCAAGTCCGGTGATTACGTCCTGATGATCGTTTTCGGCGGCGGGCTCACCTGGGCTGGCTCAGTTATCGAGTGGTAGCGCGCCCTCCCCTTTCACCCGTATACTCGAGCTGTAATGGAACGTCGCCTCACCGCGATTCTAGCCGCGGATGTCGTCGGTTTCAGCCGGCTCATGGGCGCGGACGAGGCTGGCACACTTGCGACGCTAAAAGGGATTCGGTCGGAAATAATCGACCGCGAGATCGCCGAGAATAACGGACGTATCTTCAAGCTAACGGGCGACGGAATCCTGGCGGAATTCCCAAGCGTAGTGAGCGCGGTCGCCTGCGCCACCGCTGTGCAGCGCGCCATCCGGGATCGCAACGTCAGCCTCGCTCGCGAACGCTGTTTGGAATTCCGCATCGGCATCAACCTTGGCGATGTGATTGTCGAGGGTGACGACATCTATGGCGAGGGAGTGAACGTGGCGGCGCGCCTCGAAAGCGTCGCCTCGCCGGGCGGCATCGCGATCTCGCAGACGGTGCGCGACCACGTCGGCAATCGGCTCGATCTCACGTTCGAAGATCGGGGCGAGCAGCAGCTCAAGAACATCGAGCAACCGATCCGCGTTTACAGCATTTCTCTCGACAACTCCACGTCCCTAGACAACGAGAAATCAGTGCAACTGAAAGGACCATCCATTGCCGTCCTGCCGTTCAACAACATGAGCGGCGACCCGGAACAGGAATTTTTCAGCGACGGCATTACCGAGGATATCATCACCGACCTCTCAAAAATTTCCGGCCTCTTCGTCGTCGCTCGCCACACCTCTTTCACCTATAAGAACAAGCCGCTAAAAGTACAGCAGGTCGGTCGGGAGCTCGGCGTGGGTTTTATCCTGGAGGGCAGCGTGCGCAAGGCTGGCGCGCGCGTCCGCGTGACTGGCCAACTCATCAGCAGCAAGGATGGCGGACACGTTTGGGCCGATCGATTCGATCGCGACCTGACCGACATTTTTGCCATCCAGGACGAAATCACTCGCTCGATCGTCGCGGAGCTCAAGGTCAAGCTGCTGCCGCAAGAAGATAAGGCCGTTGGAAAGGCGCCGACGAACAACCTCGAGGCTTACACTTTTTATCTGAAAGGCCGGGAGCTCTTTTATCGCGGTTCGAAAAACTACTTTCCGGAAGCGCGTCGCATGTTCGTTAGGGCGGTGGAACTGGATCCGAACTACGCGCGCGCTTATGCCGGGATTGCGGATTGCGATTCCTTTCTCTTTCTGCACTACGACGTTGATGTGGGAATCGACAATTTGCTCGCCACGACAGCAAAGGCGCTGGCCCTTGATCCAAACCTCGCCGAGGCGCATGCCTCGCGCGGAGTCGCGCTCTCGGCGGCAGAGCGAGTCGAAGAAGCAAACGCGGAGTTTGAACGGGCGATCAAGCTGGAGCCAAATTCGTTCGAGGCCCATTACTTCTACGCCCGGGCCAGTGTGACGCAGGGTCAGCTGGAACGCGCGGCGCGGCTCTTTGAACGGGCGGCTGAGATCAGGCCGAATGACTACCAGTCGCTGTGTCTGCTGATTAATATCTACCGCTCGCTCGGCCGCGTCCCCGAGATGCGCCGGGCGGCCGTGACGGGAAGCAAACTCGCCGAGCGGGAACTCATCATGCACCCGGATGATCCCCGGCCGGCCACGCTCGGGATCGCCGCTCTCATCGAGCTGGGCGAGACGGGAAAAGCCCGGGAATGGATCGCCCAAGCTTTGGCGATCGCTCCGGAAGATCCGTCGACGCAATACAACGCCGCCTGTGGCCTGACGAAACTCGGCGATCTCGACGCCGCCTTCGATTTACTGGAAAGTTCCATCCCGCGCAGTGGCCCGGAAATCACGGAGTGGATCAGGCACGATTCCGATTTCGATGGCCTGCGCAGCCATCCGCGCTACCAGAAAATTCTCGAACTAATCGGGTGAGAAAAAACGCGAGACGGCTTTAGTCTGTCTATGCTCATTGATACTCACGCCCATCTCGACTACCCCGATTTCGCAGCCGACTTCGACGAGATCCTGGCCCGGGCAAGCGAAGCAGGCGTGACGCGCATCATCACCATCGGCACGTCGGTCGAGAGCAGCCGGCGCGCGGTCGAGCTGGCGGAAAAATATCCGAATGTCTTCGCGGTGGTCGGCGTTCATCCGAGCTACGCCGAGGAGGCGGAGGAGGACGTCATGAGCCCGCTGCGCGAGCTGGCGAAAAGTCCGCGCGTCGCCGCCATCGGCGAAACCGGGCTGGATTACCACAGCCTGCCAAGCGCGAGGGTGGCGCGGGAACGGAAGACCCAGGTGATCGACGCCTTGCAGGCCGATACCGATGACGAGATCGAGAGCGGCCTGCACGACGGCGCGATCAAGGGCAAACAGGCCAGCCTCTTCCAGCAGCAGCTCGATCTCGCGGTCGAACTGAAACTGAACGTCGTCATTCATCAACGCGACGCCTGGGACGACACCCTCGCAATTTTGCGCGAATACGGCCGGCAGGTCAGCGGCGTCTTCCATTGTTTTGGAGGAACGAAGGAACAATCCGAGGAATTGATCGCGCTCGGGCATCTGGTTTCCTTTACCGGCATCGTCACCTTCAAGAGTGGTGCGAGCGTGCGCGAACTTGCGGCCGGTTTGTCGTTAGGCGAGTTCATGGTCGAAACGGATTGCCCTTACCTCGCCCCGGAACCGCATCGCGGGAAGCGCTGCGAACCGGCTTACACCCGCCTCGTGGCGGAGAGTATCGCCAACGCCCGCGGGATCAGCCTGGAAGAAGTGGCCCGCGCCACCACCGCCACGGCAGAGGAGTTTTTCCGGCTCGCACGATGAGGCGTTTTCTTGGAGCGGCTGGGCTCGCCCTTCTCTTCCTCAGCTCGTGTGCCACGGTCGATCGACGCCATCAGGTCATTGTCAGCGTTCCCGAGCAGCGCATGGCCCTCCTGAAGGATGGCGCAACGATCGCCACCTATCCGGTTTCCACTTCGAAATTTGGCCTCGGCGATCGTCCAGGGACAAGCTGGACGCCGCTAGGCACGCTGACGATCGCCAAAAAAATCGGGGGCGGCGCCCCAAGCGGCGCAGCTTTTAAAAATCGGCGCCCGACCGGTGAGGTCGTGCGGCCCGACGCACCGGGTCGCGACATCATCGTGAGCCGCATCCTTTGGCTGCGCGGGGAGGAGAGCCAAAATTCCCTGGCCTACGGTCGCTTCATCTATATCCACGGCACCCCGGAGGAGCGAAACATCGGCCTTCCGACCAGCTACGGTTGCGTCCGCATGCGCTCGCGCGATGTGATCGAGCTTTTCGACATCGTCGGGACGGGTGCCCAGGTCACAATCGCCAATCAGCCGCTCGAAACGCTCGTCCCGGGATTGACGCCGGTGACAGACCGCTTCGTCTCGACGCATAACTTCGCTCCGTCGCAGATTCGTTAGGGTCTGACGCCTGCCGTTTCGTCAGGGAAGCTATCCGAAGTGTTTTTGCACGTTCGGTTTGGCCGGCAGTTTCATGTCGGCGTCCCCCATGAATTCGACCAGTTCGCGGAAACGCACATCCGGTTCCCAATCAAGCAGGCGCTTCGCTTTCGCCGGGTCCCCAATCAGGGCATCGACCTCCCCGACCAGCGAGATGCTCTAATGGCGGATGGGTCATGTAGGGGCCAGCAACGACACATCGGGCTTTTCCGCCTCGACCTCGAACTTCGACCTCGGCGACATCCCGGGACCGCAGGCGACGTCGTCAGGTAATCAGGATCGCGCGCAAGCTTGGAGACGGTGCGATCGTCAAGGATCGAGCCCAGACCGGTGGAATCGTCGTCCCGGACGCGCCCGGCCGCGACCCGATCGTCACCCGCATCCTCCGGCTGCGGGGGTTGGAGCCGCAAAACGCCCGTGCTATGGCCGCTACATTCACATCCACGGCATGCCGCAAGAGCAACATTGGCCTGCCCGCGAGCAATGGTTGCATCTGCATGCGCGCGAGGGTCAGCTACAAAGTTATGCGGCCAGAGGGATTCCCCTCTGGCCGCAAAGTTTCGACCTTGGGCCGGAACCGCCTAGGGCAGGGTGACTTTCAGAATCTCGCCCATTCCGGGAGGCCCAAAGCCCCAGTTCGAGATATAGAGGTTCCCGTCCGGACCGAAGGTAATTGCCGTAGGCAGACTTAGATCGGTAGCAATGTCTTCCGTGCTGCCATCACGGTTTACCTTCACGACCTTGCCTGTGCCCGGAGTGGGGAAATCCACGCCGACGCTGGTTTCTAAGGCGTAGAGCTGACCCTGTCGATCGAAGGCTACTCCGAGGACAGTTGTAAGTCCGTTCACCACGATTCGCGACTTACCAGTAGGAGTTATTTTAGTGATCGTTTGACTCCCTTGTGTGATCGGGAACAGTCCGAGGTTTCCTTCGTAGAAGTTCCTTCCATCAAAGGCGAGCGCCGAGGGCACCACGTGTCCCTGACTGGCGGAGATATCAATGACCCGCTTAATGCGGCCGTCGAGCTGGATGGAGTCGAGTTCCCCGTGGTTCGGTTCGAGCGCATAGAAGGTCTGCCCCACTACAACCATGCTGTACCATTCGCCATCGGGCTCGAAGTCTGCCGGGTTAGGATTTGCGACCGGATGGGACTGTTGAAAGGCCGAGAGATCGCATATCGCAGTAAACGAGCCATCGTGGGCGATGCGCAGAATGGCGGCGGCGTTATTCGCGTTCCCGTGGGAACAGCCGGCGTTATCGAGGACGTAAAGGGTACGGCCGATAAAACCGACATCGGCAGGGCCAGAGACGTCGCCCAACACGTTCTGTTGTGAGGGCAGATTGTCGGCGACGGTTGTCACTGTCCCGTCGCTGGAGACTTTGGAGACACGGCCGGTGAAGCCTCCGGTATAAGGACCGACTGGCGGGATAACCTGGTCGCACATGCCATCGGTGGACGTGCTTCCTCCGGCGCCGGCTTCAGCGACATAGAGGTCGCCGTCGGGACCGAACTTAAGACCCCGCGGGAATTCGAGGCCGGTAGCGTAGGTGGTGACGTTGGTTTGCGCCCAGGCGGAGAGGCCGAAGCCGAGAAGAAGCGTTCCGGTTATTAAGACCGAACGCGCACGGATCGAATGTGGGAATTTAGTGATCATAGGTTGAGTGAGTTTTCTGTTCACCACCTACCAACGGGAAAAAGCGCGCAGCATTGCAAAAGATTTCAAAAATCTTCGGCGATGATCATCACGGGCGGAGCGCAACGGGATGTCGCTCGCCCCTCTCTTAGTGGGAGAGATCCGGCTTCAGTGCGGCGACGAGTTTTTCGAAACGCGGTTCGTCCCGCAACCCGTCCCAGGTCGGATCGAGCAGAAGATCGCCATAGGTGGCGCAGTCAGGTAATTTCGAGAGAAGCTCGAGCTGCTCGATCGCGCGAGTCTTGTCTCCCACCCAGGCGTAGATGGGTGCGAGCGTCTCGGCGCGCCCCTCGCTTTGAAAGGGATCCCTGACCGACGTCCCGAGGTGCACGGCTTTTTCCACTTCGCGCACCGCGTCGCTTTTGCGGCCGAGGCCCGCGTCGCAATACGCGAGGTAGGTCAGGGCTTCGTCTTCGCTCAGGGCGCGTCCCCATGGCGTGTCGATGTTTTTCGCGCGGCCGCGAAGATCGCCTGGGCCTTAAGTTCGTCGCCCCGGAAATGTGCGACTGCCCCATCCGCGCAGCTGTTGGGGCGCAGTCCGTTGTTGAGGCCGGGAGCGAAGGCGGCGGGAATCGCCTCGATGACCCGACTCGCACTTTGATAGTCGCGCGAGTAAAGAGCGGCGACGAATCGATTGGGCCAGATTAGCCAGGTCGGACTAAATTCGAGCGGGATTCGGGCGAGAAGAGATTGTGCGCCGGCCGCGTCGCCCGTATCGAGCTTGAACTCCGCCGATTCGAGCAGAAACCAATAGGATTGCGGTCCATTGCTGGTGGCGTCCTTGGCGAGCAGTCTGGCCCAGGCGTGATAACGGCGCGTGGCCCGATACATCTGGCCAAGGTGAAAACGGACTTCGTGATTGCGCGGATCGAGGTCGAGCGCCTTTTCCAGATTGCCGACAGCCGCGTCCCAATGGTTCTGCTTGTAATCAATCTCGCCCGCGATCCGCAGCACTTCGGAGTCGTTAGGTAAAGTGCGGCGCGCGAGGGCCACTTCGGCGCGCCCCCGTTCGAATTCGCCGTTACGACGATAATACCGCGCGAGCTCCCGATGGGCCTCACCGATATTCGGCCGCAGCCGGAGCGCATTCTCCGCTGCTTTTTTCGCCAGGGGAAGGTGAACATCTGGTTCACCGAACTCGGAAAGATCGCATTCTGTTTTCGCGAGGGCGCACCAGGCAAGCGCAAAGGCAGGATCGTGTTCTGTCGCCTGCTGGAGGAGCGTCGCCTTCTGCGCCAGGCTTTTTTGCGCGCCCTCCCCATTTTCCCAAGGCGCGATATTCCGGGCACCGACATAAAAATCGTAGGCGTTTAGGTTAGTCGTCGGGGGCTCGGCGATGGCCGCTCGCTCGGCCGGCGAGAGCTTGCTCGTGAGCTGATCGGCAATCTCCTGCGCGATCTCGCTTTGGAGGGCGAAGACATCCGCGATATCGCGGTCGTAGTGATCGGACCAGAGATGCGCGTCGGTGCGGGCGTCGATTAATTTCGCGCTGACACGCACACGATTACCCTCGCGCTGCACCGTCCCCTCGACCAGTTTAGCGACGCCCAGAGCACGGCCGATTTGCCGGACGTTGCGCGCCGCGCCGCTCGCATACTGCAGCACGCTGGTGCGACTGATCACTTTCAAGTCGGCGATTCTCGCCAGATCCGAGAGGATTTCATCCTGGACGCCGGCCGCGATGGAAGCGTCGTGTTTGTCGCCGCTCAAATTGTCGAACGGGAGGACGGCGATGCTTTTCTCTGAGGGGGCGTTCTGCGGCGTGCTCCCTGGCGCGCGCGAATGGCTTTTCGTTAGGCCAATACCGGCGGCCGCGAGCAAACCGCATATCAGCGTCGCGGCGGCGATCCAGCGTGGGCGATGCCGGGCAGCGCGGAGAGCTTGCCGGCATCTTTCGATCGCGAGGGAAAGTTCCCGCGGGGATTGTGGGCGTTCGTCAGGGTCGGTCGCGAGCATCGAGCGGAGGAGGCGAAGGAGCGGCTGCGGAATCTTGGTGCCGCGTAGATTTGGCAGGGCGGGCGGCTGATGCAGTTGCCGTTCGCGCAGTTCATCCGGGTCGCGCCCGGTGAAGGGCGGGCGGCCGCAGAGCGCAAACCAAAGCGTCGCCCCTAACGAATAAATATCCGAGCGGGCGTCCAGTTTTTGCCGGCTCTCTTGGAATTGCTCCGGGCTGGCAAATCCCGGGGTGCCGGTCAGGCCGCTCTGAGTCGAACCAGTCTCAGCCCCTTCTCCGGTGACGGCTTGGGCGAGGCCGAAATCGATCACTTTGACGAGGGGCGGGCCGGTTTCGTTTGGAAAGCCCGGCCGTTGCTTCGCATCCGTTACGGGCTCGTTAGGGACAAGCATGAGGTTGCTCGGCTTCAGATCGCGATGGACCAGCCCGTGCTGCTCCGCGGCCCGGAGCGCGCGTGCGACCTGCGCCCCGATCTCGAGCACCAGGACTGCGCCTAACGAACCCTCACGCTGGACCCGCGCTTCGAGCGTTTCGCCTTCCACCAACTCCATGGTGTAGAAGCAATCGCCCTCGGGCGTTTCGCCGTAATGAAAAACGCTTGCTACATTCGGATGGCGCAACTGCGCCGCCGCGCGCGCCTCCCGCCGGAAACGCGCGCGCGCTTGCTCCTGTCGCGCGTATCGCGCGCTGATCACTTTTAAAGCCACCGGCGCGCCGAGATTCAGATCGATCGCGCGATAAGTAATCCCCATCGCGCCGCGACCGAGCTCGGCGAAGCCGGCGCCATCCTCGGCCAGATTTAGCTCGTAATGTTGGAACTGCCGTGCGTTCCTTTCGTCCGCACCTCCCGCGAGCAGACAACGCAAACAACCCGGCGCCCCGGCGCTCAGACGCAGCGGTGTGCCGCAAACCTCACAACATCGCGCTTCCTCTTCGCTCGGGGCCATGGCGGGAACGGTTTTCGAATCACGCCGCAGCGATAAGAATGCGCGCGAGCTGCCGCAGCTCTTCATCTACGTCGTCGGCGAAACCAATCGTGCGCGCCACCTCCTGGCGGAGGAGATCGCGGTAGCGCACCCGCAGCCGCGAGAGATGACTGCGCAAAGTCTCGATCGGCATCGCGAGACGCGCGGCGATTTCTTCCTGCTTCGGCAAGTCCGAGCCCCCCGCGACAAGCGGTTTCAGCTCGCGAAAAATTTCCTCTTTTTTCCCTGCACGAAACTCGCTCGCCAGATTCTCCAGCGCGCGCGAGACCAGCGCCACGGCCCAGCGTTGCTCGTAGAGTTGCTCCTCATCCAAGGTCGCGATTTCGGTGGCATGCAGTTGTTCGACGGCGTGCAGTTCGTCATTCAGAAGCACGATTTCTCGGTCGCCACCCCGTTTCGCGGTCCGCTCTTTCTCCCAGACGTCGGCGAGGTAATTCTTCAACGACGCAAGCAGGAACGATCGAAACTTCCCGCGCCCGCTCTCGGTCTGGCAGTAGATTTTTTTGCGGAGAAAATGGCTGAAAAAACCCTGGACCAAATCCTGCGCATCCGATGGCGCATAACCGCGACGCCTCACGAAACTGTAAAGAGGCGGCCAATAGTCGCGGCAGAGTTGCGCGATGGCGGCGTCCCCCTCGCGGCAGCCGGCGACGACGCTCCAGCGCGTGGTGGCGAAAGCCACGCCGCCACTTTGCAGTGTTCCGGGAAGCGCTTTCACCCCGTCAACGCTACGAAAATGCCCCCTTGCTGACAAGCTTTCGCGCGAAGGCATGAAGGTTGGAAGCTCTCGTGGCTGTCTGGCGCGGGCGTCCATGCGCATCGCGAACCCAATTCGACCGGTTCAAAGCAATTCGTTAGGCGGGCGTGGATCGTGCGGATGATCTTTTTCTGGAGCTCCCGATGGATGGGACTCCGAAGAGGCCCCCAATCATGAAGGGGAGGATCGTCGCGCGCGGCGGCTTCAAATGCCGCGTGACGCCTCGATCCAGGCTTTGTCGTTTTCGTTCGCGCCGCGGGCTTCATTGCCGTCGCCAAAGTGCAGCCGCACATAGCGAATCAATTTTCCTGAATCGTACCCGGCGATGGCGGCTTTCAAATAGGCTGTGACATGGTTGGCCGAGGTTTTGGTAATTTACCGCCGAGCACTCCGCTCGCCGCGACCTCACGGCATCTGCCCCAAGTGCTTTTGCGCCGCCGGGCGTCCCAGCAACTCCATGTCGGCATCAACCATGATTTCGACCAGTTCGCGAAACCGGACTTTTGGTTCCCAATCCAGAATCCTCTTCGCTTTCGCCGGGTCGCCGATGAGAAGCTCGACTTCCGCCGGGCGCTCGTAGCGTTCGTCATGCTTGACGTATTCTTTCCAATCGAGATCGACCCGCCCAAAAGCGATGTCGAGAAATTCCCGGATGGTGTGGGTCTCGTTGGTCGCGAGCACGAAGTCGTCGCCGGCGTCGTGCTGAAGGATGCGCCACATGCCCTCGACGTATTCCGGGGCGTAACCCCAGTCGCGTTTGGCATCGAGGTTGCCGAGGAAAAGTTCCTTTTGCAGGCCGTGCTTTATCGCCGCGGCCGCGCGCGTGATCTTGCGCGTGACGAAAGTCTCGCCGCGGCGCGGACTTTCGTGGTTGAAGAGAATGCCATTGCTCGCGCAAAGGCCGTAGCTTTCGCGGTAATTCACCGTCGCCCAATAAGCGAAAACTTTCGCAACGCCATAGGGGCTCCGCGGCCAGAAAGGCGTCGTCTCGGTCTGCGGCACCTCCTGCACTTTGCCGAACATCTCGCTGCTCGAGGCCTGATAAAAACGCGAACGGATCCCAGTTTCGCGAATTGCTTCCAAAATCCGGATCGTACCTAGTCCGGTGACGTCGGAGGTGTATTCGGGGATGTCGAAACTGACCCGTACGTGGCTTTGCGCCGCGAGGTGGTAAATTTCGTCCGGTTTCAGATTGTAAATCAATTTCACCAGGTTCACCGAGTCGCTCAGGTCCCCGTAGTGCAGAAACATCCGCACCCCGTTGATGTGCGGATCGGCGTAAAGATGATCGATGCGCGAGGTGTTGAAGGTGCTGGCGCGGCGGATGATGCCGTGAACTTCGTATCCCTTCTCGAGCAGCAGATCCGCCAGGTAGCTGCCGTCCTGGCCGGTGATCCCGGTGATCAATGCTTTTTTCATGCGCGCCTCGGTCTAGAGCAAACTTCGTGCTCCGGCAAACATTTTAGCCAACCGCGCCGACGGTGCGCGCGAGCACGGCCCGTTGCGCGGCGATGAGGTCGGCGATCCCCTTTCTGCCTAACGACAACATTTCAAGCAGTTCCTCATGGGAAAATGTTGCCTCTTCGCCCGCGCCCTGGATTTCGACAAGGGCGCCGTCTTCGGTGGCAACGAGATTGAGGTCCACCGTCACCGCCTTGTCTTCCTCGTAGTTCAAATCGAGCACCGGCACTCCCTCGATCACGCCCACGCTCACGGCGGCGACCAGCTTTTTGATCGGCAAATCGGCCACCTTCTTTTCCTCGACCAGGCGCCGGCAGGCGACCGAAACCGCCAGACTCGCCCCCGTGATCGCCGCCGTGCGAGTTCCGCCGTCAGCTTGGAGCACGTCGCAATCGACCCAGATGGTCCGCGGCCCCAGCTTCTCCAGATCGACCACCGCGCGCATGGAACGACCGATCAGGCGCTGAATTTCGCTGCTGCGTCCATCGAGGCGGCCTTTCGCGATGTCGCGCGGTTTCCGGGTCAAAGTGGAATACGGCAGCATGGAATATTCCGCGGTCAGCCATCCCCCGCTGACCTTTTGATCTTTCATCCAGCGCGGAACAGACTCCTCGATCATCACGCCGCAGAGGACGCGGGTATGACCAAAGGAGACTAAAACAGAGCCGCTGGCGTGCGGGGCAATCCCCAGTTCGAAATTCAGAGACCGCAATTCATCCGGCCGGCGGTTTTCCAGGCGATTCATCCCGCCCAAACTAGGTGAAGTCGCCTCCGACGCTATTTTTAAATCGGTCTTTGCCCTTGTGTGAGGCGGGTGGCGCTTCCAAATCGCAAATTTTCTAAAAAAAGTTGCGCTTGGGAGTTGACGCGGTGCGGGAGTGGGATAATTTCGCCATCCCGCATGACGCGGGGCTTCACCAGTCGAGAGACCGACGAAGCATGGTTCTCGCAAATTTTGGGACTGCAAATTGAACTCAATTTTGTCCCGGTTTATCGCGTCCCGCAAAGCGGGACGGACAGATCGGAAGACGGAGTTGAGTTTTTTGTCGCCCGGAAGTTGCGCCGAGCCGCTGGTTCTTTGAAATCTACATACAGGGTAGTAAATACAACTTTTTAGAGCTGAGTCTGAATCTTAATGAAGCTCTGGTCTTCGGATCGGAGCGGAGAGTTTCAGTTATCAAAGATCTCTGGTC
>JBPCLI010000132.1:0-18256 GCA_051003415.1 Chthoniobacterales bacterium
TCGAAGCCGCGACCCGCAGCAGCTCATTCGCCTGCAGATAAAGCAGGTAAGCTTCCGGATTCTCCGTCGGCTTGGTTGTGATCCGCGTCTTTTCTTCCGGCGCCAATTTGGCCTGGAGCTGCGCCGCGATGGAGCGGGCGATATCGCTTTGGATCGCGAAAACATCCGCCAAGTCGCGGTCATAGGTCTGCGCCCAGAGATGGGCGTCACTCCGCGCATCGATCAATTGCGCGTTCACTCGCACTTTGCCCTCGATCCGCTGGACGCTGCCCTCGAGAAGATTTGCCACCCCCAGTTGCTTTCCAATCTCGCGCAGGTTGCGCCCGACGTCGCTCCGATACTGCATCACGCTCGAGCGGCTGATGACCTTCAGGTCGGCGATCTTCGCCAGGTTGGTCAGGATCTCGTCCTGAACGCCATCGGCGAAAAAGGCGTTCGCTCTCTCTTCGCTCAGGTTTTCAAAGGGCAGCACCGCAATACTTTTTTCCGGCACCGCCGGAGTGCTTGTGGCGACGGGTGGTTCGAGACGCAGTCTGACCCGGTGGGAAGCGAACCACCAAATCGTTCCGCCTAACGACCAGACGATGAGGATCGCGAGGACCCAGATTCGGAGGTTGGAGCGGCGCGTCCGAAGAGGAACGAGGGGCGCCCGCCTTTTCGTGATGCTCGAGGGTGTCGTCGGGTTACCCGCCTCCGGAGTGAAGAGATTCACGAGATGGACGAGCGCGCCATGTTTCACTTCGATCTCACCGAGGTTGTGCAGGTGCGGATTCCAACGCGGATAAGGCGCGAGATCGTCCGCCACGCGCTTGGAAAGCAAGATGTGTCCGGCATCGCCACAATCCATCACCCGCTGTGCGAGATCGATGCCGGCGCCGGCCACGTTGGCCCGCTCGTTGAGATCGAGCACGCGGTTGATCGGCCCGCTGTGAATCCCCATTCGCAACGGCAATTCGGGATGTTGCCGCAGAGCGGCACTGATCTCGAGCGCGCATTCCACCGGCTGCTCGACATCGCTCCGGAAGACGAGAGCCACGCCATCGCCGGTCGGGAGCTGGATCAAATTGCCCTCCGCCGCTGTCCGCACCGGGCCGGTCTGGCGCACGACGCGTTTCAGCGCATCGAGCAGCGCGCTCTGCTCGTCGATCAGCCGCTGAGAATAGCCGACGATATCGATGAAAAGAATGTGGCCGATCTCGGCTCTGAGATATGATTCGTTAGGCATACAGGTTCCAGGAAAGAATCGCACCGCTCCGTCCTGCCGCGCGCGGGCAATCTAGTGCCGCCCCGGCGACCCGACGATGAATTTGTGACCGGAGAAATCCCTCGGCGAAAGGAGGACTGTGCGAGAACAAAAGGGGACTCGTTAGGCAAAGACTCCGCGGCTATTTGGGTCCGCGAAATTTTTTCTTGTCCGATGCCGCGGTGCGGGAATAAAAAGGGACCGTGAGACTGCGCCTGCTGGAAACCGGTTGGTCGGGTCGAATCCTCGTCGCTTTTACTGGGTTAGGCCTTCTTGCGTTTCTCTTCCTCCTCTCCGCCGGCTGCCACAAAACGCCGGAAGATGAAGCCAAAATGGCCGGCCTGTCGCCGCAGGATTTTCCCCAGATCACGGTTGACATTTTCAAGCCAATGGACGGCGGGATTGCTCTGAGCCCGAAGGAGGTCATGGGCCGCAATACCTGGAATCTCTGGAGCGGCGGGAACGAGCATTTCTGGGATCACGTCGCCCGCGACAGCTTCGGGTTGATGGATCTGCTCAAGATGCTCGACAACCGGAAGTATCCCCGCGGGGAGCGATTCAAGACCCTCGGACTGGTCAACGAACCGGGCTTCCGCGCCGCCACCAAGCCGGATGAATACGGCCTATGGATAGACGAGCAGGTCGAACCGGAGCCGGCCGGGATCGACGAGAAGGTTTACGGCAAATCTTCCGGGATCCTCGGCTTCCGACTCTTTCCCAACCCGGAGTTCAACCAAGAGGCGCGAAAAAAATGGGACGGCGCCAAATTCATGAGCGACCCGCATTATTTTAGCAATAATAAACTCGTTAGGCCGTATCGGGTCGGGGTCGCGTGTGGCTCTTGCCACATCTCGCCGAATCCTTCCAACCCGCCGGCTGATCCGGAAAATCCGCGCTGGGAAAATCTCGCCTCCGCCATTGGCAACCAATACATCCGGGAAGGCAAAGTCTTTGCGCCTAACGTGGAAAAAGGCGGTTTCTTTTATGAAGAACTGGAGGCGCAACCGCCCGGCACCTCCGACACTTCGCGGATCGCGACCGATCACATCAACAACCCCAACGCGATCAACGCCATCTTCCTACTCGCCGAGCGCGAACGCATCGCGGCGCAGGAAAAAATGGACGGTGGCGCTTTCGCTTTGCCCGGCGAAAAAGAAGAAATGGCCGTCCCGCACATCCTGAAGGACGGCGCCGATTCGATCGGCGTCCCAGGCGCGACGATCCGCGTTTACATCAATATCGGGATGTTTTCCGAGTATTGGCTGACCCGGCACAATCGGCTCATCGGCCTGGTCGGTCAGAAGCCGTTTGAAATTTCCTATGCCCGCGCGCACTCGGTCTTTTGGCGCGCGACCGAGGAACGCCTGACCAGCATCGCGGCTTTCTTCCGCCGGCTGCAACCCTTCCGCCTCGCCGACGCGCCGGGCGGCCCGGCCAAGATCACAACGGACGAAGCGATTCTAAACCGCGGCAAACTGGTCTTCGCCAATAGTTGTGCCTCCTGTCACTCGAGCAAACAACCGCCCGCGGGGACCGACTCTGACTCGGGCGACGGCAAGGCCTGGTTCCGCGCCGCCGTGATGGAACCGGACTTCCTCAAGAACAATTTCCTCTCCAACGACAAGCGCTACCCGCTCTCGAAAATTCAGACCAATTCCGCGCGCGCCATGGGAACGAACGCGAAGGCCGGTCACGTTTGGGATAATTTTTCGTCCCAGACCTACAAAGAGCTGCCGCCGCCCGGGGATTTGGAATTCTACAACCCGTTTAACGAGGCACAGCCGATCAAGTTCACTCCCAAATCGAAGAACACCGGTCCAGGCTACTACCGGGTGCCTTCGCTCGTTAGTCTGTGGAGCTCCGCCCCTTTCCTGCATAACAACGCGCTGGGCAAATTCAACGGCGATCCCTCCGTCGAGGGCCGACTCGAGGCCTATGATGACGCTGTCGCAAAGCTACTCTGGCCGGAGAATCGACTTGGGAAAGCTTCCATTTGGCGGACGCAGAATGAATGCAACCTGCATTTGCGGAAGGAATTTTTGCCGAAGCCGCTCCAGGTTTTGGCCGACAAGGATGGCTGGTTGAAGCTGGGTCCCGTTCCGAAAGGCACACCGATCAATTTGCTCGCGAACCTCGAGCCCGATTTCAGCCAACTGGCCGCCCTCAAGTTAAAGCTGGGCAAAGCGCTCCTCGCCATCCACGCCAAAAACCTGCCGCCTGAGGCGGCCCGGGCGGAATTGATCAAGACCGTGCCGCAGCTGCTTGCGGCCAACAAGTGTCCCGATTTCATCGAGGACGAAGGCCATTATTTCGGCACCGATCTGCCCGACGAAGACAAACGCGCTCTGATCGAATACATGAAAACGTTCTAACCTAACGAAAGGAAATCGATGACCATTCCAGAAATGCTGAAAATGTCCCAGGCCGACCTGGACGACCTGTTTACCAAAAGCCCGGCGGGCAACATCCCGGAGGGAGAAGCGAAAGGCACGGCGATCGTTGCCCCGGGCACGACCTACAGCGAAAACATCGCTACGTTTATCAATCATTTCGCCTGGCAGGGGAAAGTCTTCGACCCGGACAAAGGCGTGCTTCGGAACAAAATCACGCCCTTCGGCCTGAACGCCATCATCGCCAAGGTCTACAAGGGAGATAGCTGGATGGACGGCAAGGAATGCATCGTCCTCGATTATTCCGAGACCTCGCTGCTCGCGCACTGGATCCGGGACGAAATCCGCGAGATCGCCCCGCATGCCTATCTCGGCAAGGTCTACTGGAGCAAAAAGCGCTTGATCGATTTCGCCCTCGAGTTTCCTCCCGCCTAACGAGAATTCTCGACCGTGGCTGAACCATCCTCAGTATCGCCCCAGCGGATCGGCTGGTGGTGGCGTATCCTCGTGCTGGTCGGCCTCGGCCTGATCATCGTCGGCGCCTTTTGTCTCGCCACCCGCTTCACCCGCGACGAACCGATCGCCTACAACCAGATCGAGGAACATTTCAAATACGGTTCGTTAGGCGGGGAGCGGGAGTCAGGCATTCCTTATTGGATCTGGAAGGTTTTGCCGAAATTGTTTCCCGAATATTTGCCCGGCAAAAAATATGTTCCCGGGCAGGAATACGCTTCGTTAGGCTTTCTTTATGAGCCGGGCAAAGACCTGCCGATCGGCGTCTCGAAACGCAACACCCAGGGCATCGACCGCGTCTTCCTGAACTGCGCCGCCTGTCACGCCGGCTCGGTTCGGGAGACCGCGCAGAGTCCGCGCGCCCTCTACGTCGGGATGCCGTCGAACACCGTCGATCTGGAAGGTTTCCAGCGTTTCATTTTCAACTGCGCGGCCGACCCGCGTTTCAACGCCGATCGCCTGATGTGCGAAATGGCCGCACTGGGGAGCAAATACGATCTGCTCAATCAGACGATCATGCGCTACTACGCGATCCCCTACATGCGCGAGCGACTCCTGATGTTGAAGGATCGTTTCCGCTTTATCGAGTGGGAACCGGATGAAGGCCCGGGCCGGACCGACACTTTCAATCCGGCCAAGACGCTGGTGAATTATCCGCTCGAGAAAATGGAGACGCGCGAAATTGTCGGGGTCTGCGACCTGCCCTCGATCTGGCTGCAGGGACCGCGGCGCGACCGCGACATGCAACTGCATTGGGACGGCAACCAGCGCAAAATGGAAGAGCGAAACAAGAACGCTTCGTTTGGCGCCGGCGCCTTTCCGCCCACGATCGACCTTGCCGCGCTCCAGCGCATCGAAGATTGGTTGATCGATAAGGCGCCGCCGAAATATCCGTTTCCGGTCGATGAAACGCTGCGTGCGCAGGGCGAGAAAGTTTACGGCGAATACTGTGCCAATTGTCACGGGCGTAATGGACGGGACTTTGCCGGAGCGCTCGTCGGCAAGGTCACGCCGATCTCCGAAATCGGGACCGATCGGCATCGGCTCGATTCGTTTACCCCCGAGATCGCCGCCACGCTCAGTACTATCTATGCCGGTTACCCGTGGCGTTTTAGTCATTTCCGCAAAA
This sequence comes from Chthoniobacterales bacterium, assembly GCA_051003415.1. Classification (GTDB taxonomy): domain Bacteria; phylum Verrucomicrobiota; class Verrucomicrobiia; order Chthoniobacterales; family UBA10450; genus Palsa-1392. The sequence continues at coordinate 5,276 of JBPCLI010000132.1, forward strand.
CCTTCGGCTACGCCAATTCTCCGCTCGACGGCATCTGGCTGCGCGCGCCGTACCTGCATAACGGCTCGGTCCCGACCCTGCGCGATCTCCTGAACCCGAGCGCGGATCTCCTGAACCCGAGCGCCGAACGGCCCGTGGTTTTTTTCCGCGGCTACGACGTGTTTGACCAAAAAAATGTCGGGTTCGTCTCGGATGTGGCCCGCTTCACTCCCGACGGCCGGAGCCTGGATGATCCGCAGGACGAGCGACAATATTTCCTTTTTGATACGCGGGAAAGACTGGGCGGCCGCACCCCGCGCGAACGTAACGAAGGCAACTCCAATGCCGGCCACGAAGGGCCGATCTACGGCACGACTCTGACCGCGGCGGAGAAAGACGCGGTCGTCGAATACCTGAAAACTTTTTAGATGAAACTCTCTCCCAAAACGCGGCGACTGCTCTGGACCGGTGGCGTGTTGTTCGTCGTCCTGCTTGCGCTCGGGGGCTGGTTCACCTGGGAGAAATTTTTCCGGCAAGGAAAACAGGTCTTCGCCAGTGAAGAAGAGCAATTCAAATACGGCTCGTTAGGCGCGGAAGGTGATCGGGGCATTCCCTATTATCTCTGGCTCGTCCTGCCGCGTGTTTTTCCAGACCTCATGCCGGGACCGGGCGGTTACAAATCGTTTGGCGTGGTCTGGGAAGAAGGACGCGAAATCCCGGTCGGATTTTCGAAGAAGAGAGTCGGGTTCGACCGGGTCACGAACAATTGCGCCATCTGTCACACCGCGACCTATCGCGAACGCGAAGAGGAAACGCCCCATGTCGTCGTCGCCGCCGGCAGCCCGGTTCAGCTCCAGGAAATGCTGCGCTTCCTCTTCAAGGCCGCGCACGACCCGCGCTTCAACGCCGACACGATCATGAACGAAATTCGCCTCGTGAGTGGGAACGACTATGGGAACGGCGGTCTCTCTTTCATCGATCGTCAGATATACCGCTACCTTCTCATTCCCCTAACGAGAAAAGCGCTCCTCGACCAGGAGAAAACCTTCACTTGGATGAATCGCTACGCCAGCAACGGCCAGCCCAAACCTGACTGGGGCCCGGGCCGCGACGACGCCATGAACCTGACGAAATATTTCATGACCGGCCTGCCGGAAGACGACACCGTCGGGCCGACCGATTTTCCGTCGATCTGGAATCTCGGAATCCGGAGCGGAAAAGACAAAGCCGGCAAACAAATGCTGCTCAACTGGACCGGCGACACTCCCGCGGTGCGCTCGGTCCTGATCGACTCCGCCCTCGGGCTCGGAGCCCCGCCGCGGCCGTGGTTTTTGCAGCGGATGGCGGATCTCGATCGTTACCTGAGTAATCTTCCGCCGCCGGCCTGGCCTTTTGCCAGGACCAGCCCGATCAACCCGGCGCTCGCCGCCGAGGGTCAGAAGATCTATGCCCACGATTGCGGATCCTGCCACGAGCCGCGCGGAGAGTTTACCAGCAAAGTGATTCCGCTGGCCCAAATCGGGACCGACCCGGAGCGGACCAGGTCCTGGTCGAAAGCCGCGGCCGAGGAAGCGAACCGCAAAGTGAAAGAAATGGGAATCGAGCGCCCGCCTATGACCGAGCTTGATCCCTATGGCTACCTCTCGCCGCCACTCGACGGCCTTTGGCTGCGCGCCCCTTACCTGCACAACGGCTCCGTCCCGACCCTGCGCGACCTGCTCAATCCGCCTAACGAACGACCGCAGACTTTCCATCGCGGTTTCGACGTTTACGATCCGGTCAAGGTCGGCTTCCAGGAGCCGCCGGAGCGTGCCGTCGGGCCTTTCGGCAAAATGGAGCAGAGGTATTTTCTCTTCGACACCCGGCGGCGGGGCGAAGGCAACGGTGGCCACCTCTACGGCACTACCCTGCCGCGCGAGCAGAAAGAGCAATTGCTCGAATACCTCAAGACGCTTTAGGCGCGGGGGTCGACAACGCATTTGGGCCGCACCGTGCGAACGACGCCACCCCCGCGCTTCGCAGAGCGAAGCGTCTACAATACCTTCTTGCCAGTTCGCGCGCGGAAAGCTTAAGATCGGATCTCGATGATCCAGGCGAATTGTCGAGCGCGGTTCACAGCGGCGGATTTCCAATTCATCGTACGGACGCTGGCCCGCTCGCCTAACGACCAGGTGTCGCTCGTCGATCTCCTGAGCGATGCCGAAACGCGCGACGCCGTGCTCGATCATCCGCGGCTGGTGGAAGCGATCCTTTCTCATGCCGGGCATCTCTCGATTTCCTCTTCCTTCTACTTTTACGTCCTCGCCCGGCATGTCCTGAAACGGGCCGATATCACCGATCGCAAGCTTTCGGATTACATCGGTTCTCTCCTCGAAACTTTCTCCCGCGCCAACGGCCTCCGGCCACCGCACGCGGAGGAGGATTCCAGCTGCCAGTATCTTTCCGACATGCTCATCGCACTCACCCGAGCGAGCTCGGCGGAAACCTTCCTCCTCCGCGCGCATGTGGGCAATTACTCGCTCTTCGTCAGCGGAATTTTTCACGAGAACGCCCAGCGTCGCAGCCGGCGCGGCGCGCCCGATCTGGAGTTTTACGAGAAAATCGGCCGGACCAATTTCCAGCTCGTGGCTTCGCATTCGACCGCACGGCGCTGCGAACTGAACGACGTTTTCGAGGAGCTGGCCGATCGCTTCCATGAAGTGCGCCTCGCTCTCAACCGGCTCTCGGACGAGCTGCTCAATCTCGACGACGATCATCGCGCCTCGCTCTTGTTGTGAACGAAACTCTCTTCAGCCAGATCCAGCGCCTCTTTGAGCGCACCTATGCGCAGGTTGGGATCAACCTCGAGGATTGCCTGATCGATCAACGTCGCTGCCGCCAGTTGACGAAACTGGCCGGCGCCTCCGCGCGCGAACTGAGTGAGCTGGCCCGGACTTTTCTGCGCACAGCAAACGACCAGCTCTACGTCGGGATTTACTATTCGCAGTGGTTGATCGAGCAACTCGAGCGCCACGATCCGCGGTCCGGCCTAACGAACGAAAACATCCGCTCGCTCATCATGTTCGTGGAGGAAATCAATCACGCGCTCCACGCCGCGCTTCAGTTCCGCAACGGCGAACGCCGGATCGCGACAGAAGATTTCGCGCGCGATCTCGAGCTCCAGGCGCGGGTCGATACCTACCTCGTGCTCCTTTTGTTCGTCGCCTTCTTTCGCAAGACGCAGCGCGTCTCCCGGGCCGATCGGCGCTGGCTGCGCTTTCATCTTTTCGAGGCGCAAAATCCCGGGTCTTTTCGGGACGAGAACCTGCGCGGCCGTTATCTCGAAACGACTGAGCTGGCCGCAAGTTACACCCGCTTTCTCGACACGATCAATGGGATGCGCCGTCTGGAAGAGATCCGGAATTTTCGCGCGCTTGATTACGGCGCGAAAAAGCAGCGCATTCTTGCGTTGATGAACATCCAGCCGCCAAAGGCGTGAGCCTGCGTCTTACGCCGGGCGGCGGAAACGATCGCCAATTGCGTCATCAGTCGTGTCGCTAACCTCTTGCCGCCCGCGCCGGGCTCGTCCTCGAAAAATTGATCTGATGTTAAACGCGTTCCCGAGGGCAAAGTGAATCGTACCGGCAGGCGCCGAGGCGGAATTTCGGCACGTCATCGCCGAAGCCGGGACGACGGGCCGGTTACTGGATCAACCGGCGTTTCATCTTCATGGGTCGGTGGCTGCGGCACGGCTATTATCCGAACTGGAATCAACGGCTGTTCCGCCACTCGTTAGGCCGGTATGAGAAACTGACCGAAGTGGCGAGCGTTCCAACTGGGAAGCACTCGTCGCGGCGGCGGCCGATCATCGTTGAGTGAACTGCAAAGCGCCCGGGTCGCGCAACGGCGCCGGCTCAAGCGCCTCTCGCAGCTGCTTCCGTTTCGTCTGCTCCTAAGATTTCTCTACGTCTAGGTCTGGCAGCCCGGATTTCTTGATGGGCGCAAGGGGTTTTCTTCGCCCGCCTCCACGCCTTCTACGAATTTCTTTCCGTCGCAAGACCTACGAGCTGACGAAGCGCCCTACAATTTAAAACTCCGCGCTCCCTGGGGTGCGGGAGAAGGGGATGACGTCGCGGATGTTCGAAACTCCGGTGACGAACATGAGCATGCGCTCAAAACCGAGCCCGAAACCCGCATGCGGCACGGTCCCGTAACGGCGGAGATCGAGATACCATTTGTAGTCGTCGAGGTTCATGTTGTGGTGCCGCAGGTTCGTTTCCAGGACATCGAGCCGCTCTTCGCGCTGGCTGCCGCCGACGATCTCGCCGATGCCGGGCACGAGCAGAGCCAGCGCGGGGACGGTTTTGCCGTCGTCATTCAGGCGCATGTAAAAAGGTTTTATTTCCTTCGGGTAATTGAAGACCGTGAGCGGCGATTTGAAGTGTTTTTCGGTCAGCCAGCGCTCGTGTTCCGATTGTAGGTTGAGGCCGTACTCGACCGGGAATTCGAACTTCTCCCCGCTCTGCTTGAGCAACTCGACCGCCTCGGTGTAGCTGATCCGCTGGAAGGGCCGCTCGACGACGAAATCCAGTCGGGCGAGCAATTCCTTGTCGACGAATTTAGAGAAAAGCCCGATCTCGTCCGGGCAGTTTTCGCGGATGTCGCGCACGAGCGCTTTCACCAGCTCCTCGGCCAGATCCATGTCACCGTTAAGATCGCAGAAAGCCATTTCCGGTTCGATCATCCAGAACTCGTTGGCGTGGCGCGAGGTGTTGGAATTCTCCGCGCGGAAAGTCGGGCCAAAGGTGTAAACCTTGGAGAGCGCGCAGGCGAATGCTTCCGCCTCCAGTTGTCCGCTGACGGTAAGATAAGTCCGGCGCGCGAAAAAATCCCGGGCGTCATCGATGGTGCCGTTAGGCAAACGGGGCGGTTTCTCGGGATCGAGCGTGCTGACGCGAAATAATTCGCCGGCCCCTTCGCAGTCGCTCCCGGTGATGATCGGGGTGTGGACGTAAACGAAGCCGCGCTCCTGGAAAAATTGGTGGATGGCGAAGGCAAGCCGGCTGCGGACGCGAAAGACGGAGCCGAAAAGATTGGAGCGCGGACGGAGATGCGCGATCTCGCGCAGGAATTCCGGAGTGTGCCCCTTCTTTTGCAGCGGGTAGGTGCCGTCGGAAGCGCCGATGATCTCGATCGAGTCCGCCGCGACTTCCCAGCTCTGCCCCTTACCCTGTGAAGCGACGAGCGCGCCGCGGACCGAAATCGAAGCGCCCGTCATGAGTCGCTGCACAACGTCGTAATTCGGGAGGGTATTTTTCGCGATCACCTGCAGGTTGCGCAGGCAGGAGCCGTCGTTCACTTCGAGGAAGGAAAAATCCTTAGAATCGCGCCGGGTGCGCACCCATCCCTGCACCAAAACCTCCTCGGCGGGCGCCGATTGGTGCAGTGCATCTTTGACCGACATGGGCGCGAGCATGTCGAAGTTTGGCGAATGATCGCCAACTCACAAGTGTTGACGCTTCGCTCTCTCCGAGCCGTAGCTCTTCCGAGCCGGAGGCTGCGAAGCGCGGGGGAAGAACATTCTCGTGCGAAAATCGTTGCCCCCGGCAGTGCGCACAGTCCGCGTCGCCCATCTGTTGCGCGACCTGATCCAGTTCCAAATCATCGGCTGGACTAACGAACAGCTTGATTAGCAGCCGTTATGCCACGGGCGCCGGGCACTCTGCCGGCGGGCAAGTCAGCCTTTTTAATTAGGCTGCCTATGCTTAATTGCCCCCTTGCCGATATGTCGAACCAAGTGAAGAAGCCCGCTCCGGAAGCGAACTTCGAGCAGGCCATGCAACGGCTGGAGGAGATTGTGGAAAAGATGGAGTCCGGCGAGCTTCCCCTGGAAGACTTGATCGTGCGTTACGAGGAGGGGATGAAGTTGGTCAAAGTGTGCCAGGAACGCCTCGCCTCAGCCGAGCAACGGATCGAAATCATCACCCGCAACAGCGCCGGGAAACCGGTCGTGAAGAAATTTGAATCGGCCCCCGCGGCCCAGCCAGAAACCCAAGGAGAACCAAAAAATGTTGACGTCAGCCTCTTCTGAGACCGCTGGGCAGAAAACGCGTTTGCTGGATGGAATTCATTCCCCAGCCGACGTCAAAGCATTACCCGAGGAAAGCCTCGCGCAGCTCGCGCAGGAAGTGCGCGATGAATTGATCAAGGTCCTCTCGCAAACTGGTGGTCACCTTGGGCCGAATCTCGGCGTGGTCGAGCTGACGATCGCGCTTCACCGCGTTTTCAGCACTCCGCACGACAAATTTGTCTTTGACGTCAGCCACCAGGGTTACGTGCACAAGATGTTTACCGGCCGGCTCGATCGCATCCACACGATGCGGCAATACGAAGGTCTGAACGGCTTTCTTCTCCGCACCGAGAGCGAACACGATTCCTATGGCGCCGGTCATGCCGGCACCGCCTTGTCCGCCGGGCTCGGAATGGCGGTCGGGCGCGATTTGTTAGGCGGAGACGAGAATGTCGTCGTGGTGGCGGGCGACGCCGCACTGACCTGCGGGATCAGCTACGAAGCTCTCAACAACGTCCGTTCCCAGACCAAGAAGTTCATCGTCGTCCTGAACGACAACGAGTGGTCGATCGCGAAAAACGTCGGCGCGATCGCCGCCTACCTGAACAACATCGTGACCAACCCGACCTACGCCCATCTGCACGAAAAGGCCGGGCGTTTCATTAAGGCGGTCGCGGGCAAGGGCATTTTGAACCTCGCGCACAAGGTGGAGGAGGGCTTCAAAAACCTCCTCGTGCCGAGCGTGATATTCGAGGAACTCGGCCTGCGTTATTACGGCCCAATCGATGGCCACGATATCCCGCTGCTGACCCGCACTTTTGAATTCCTTAAGTCGCAGGACGAGCCGGTCCTGCTTCATATTCTGACCAAGAAAGGCAAAGGGTACGAGCCGGCCATCGCGAAGCCGGATAAATTCCATGGGCTTGGAAAATTCACTGCTGCCACCGGCGAAACCGCCGCTTCGACCGCCCCGACGTATTCGGAAATTCTCGGCAAGACGTTAGGAAAATTTGCCGATACCAACCGCAAGATTGTTGCGATCACCGGCGCGATGCCGAGTGGGACCGGCCTCGGATTTTTCCAGGCGCAACATCCGGACCGCTACTACGACGTGGGCATTGCCGAGGAACACGCTGCGCTCTTTGCCTGCGGTCTCGCCGCCCAGGGCCTGAAGCCGTTTCTCACCATCTACTCGACCTTTATGCAGCGCGCCTACGACATGATCATTCATGACATCGCGCTGCAGAATTTGAACGTCGCGCTCTGCATGGACCGCGCCGGCCTGAGCGGCGACGACGGCCCGACTCACCACGGCCTGTTCGACATCGGCTACCTCCGGCATGTGCCCAACATCATTCACATGCAGCCGAAGGATGAGGACGAGTTTGTCGACATGCTCTGGACGATGGCGAACCACGATGCGGGCCCGATCGCGATCCGATATCCGCGCGGCGCCGGCACTGGGGTGAAACCGAAAGCGACCCCGAAGTTGCTCGAGATCGGCAAAGCCGAAGTGCTGCAACACGGCAAAGACGTGGCGATTTTCGGGCTCGGCAACATGTACCAGATGGCCGAGGAAGCAGCCCGCAAACTGGAGGCCGAAGGTGTCTCGGTTGCGCTTATTAATCCGCGCTGGATCAAGCCGCTCGACACCGGAACACTGGAATTTTTCGCGCGCAGCGTGCAGGTCGTCTGCACCCTCGAAGATCACGTCTTGCACAATGGATTTGGGTGTGGCGTGATGGAGCATCTCCATACCCAGATGATCAACACGCCTGTGGTGCGAATCGGCTGGCCTGACCAGTTCATCGAGCATGGGAATATCCCCGTCCTGCGCGAAAAACATGGCCTAACGAGCGACGCCCTGGTCGAAAAAGTGCGTCCGCTTTTGCGTAAACCGAGCGGGCAACAGCGTTCCAGCGCCGCCTAGCTCAGCTGCAACTGGCCGCTTGGGTCGGTCAGTCTGAGAGATAAGCGGAAAGCGCCCGGTCCAAAGAATGCATGAACTCGGCCGGTGCGATCTCGATCACATCAAGGAGGCGCGTCTTTTTGACCTGCCGCATGCCGGGCAGAACGGCGTAACTAATTTTCTTGCTGGCCAGCTTCAGTGGCAGACGCAAAGGCCAGAGAGCGGGGCCCAGGGTCGAGAGGGGAATGGCCACGACGGTTTCCAGATGCGCATTATGTTCTGAATTCGAGATGAGGATACCGGGTCTCGTTTTCCCGAATTCCGGAGGTCTGGTGTCTTCCAGATTGATCCACAAAATCGTTCCGCGCTTCATTTTCGGCGGGTGCGCGGGGTGGTAGCGAGAGATGCTGCCTCCCATTCATCCATTGCTTCGCGCTCAGCGGCATTGCTGCGGAGGAGATTCGTGTATGTTTCTGCCGCATCCCGCATCTGTCGTTGTCGAAGATCACGCTGCAACGCTTCCCGCACGTAGGCGGAGAGGGTTTGCTTGGGCGATTTGACACTTTCGATCGCGCGCAGAAGTTCGCCATCCAGCTTTACAGTAGTTGCCGGCATACCATTTTAGTAGCAAATGAGAATACCGCAGTCAACTTCCCAATGAGCGCGATCGAAGCTTCCGGCCTGACCAAGGTTTACCGGACTTATCGCAAGGAGAGCGGTCTCTGGGCTTCCGTCAAAGGACTCGTTAGGCGCCGTTACGAGGAGACCCGCGCGGCGGATAATATCACCTTCAGCATTGAGCAGGGCGAGCTGGTTGGTTTCCTCGGGCCGAACGGGGCCGGCAAGACGACCGTCCTGAAAATGCTTTCCGGTCTGCTCAATCCGACCTCAGGCGAGGCGCGTGTCCTCGGCTTTGTGCCGTGGGAGCGGCGAGACGAGATGAAGCGCCAGTTCAGCCTTCTCATGGGGCAAAAGAACGCGCTCTGGTGGGATCTCCCGGCGCAGGAGTCGCTCGAATTGAACCGCGCGATTTACGGGATCGACCGTGACCGTTTCAAAAAAGTCGTCGGCGGCCTGAGCGAGCTGCTCGAAGTGCAGGACAAGATGAACGTCATGGTCCGCGAGCTTTCGTTAGGCGAACGGATGAAAATGGAGTTGATCTCCGCGCTCATCCACGAGCCGCGCGTTCTCTTCCTCGACGAGCCGACAATTGGCTTGGATGTGGTGAGTCAAAAACGAGTGCGGGAATTTCTCCGGCTTTACAACTCAGAGCACAAAATCGTGACCATGCTTACGAGTCACTACATGCAGGATATCGAGGAGCTCTGCGACCGTGTGATCGTGATCGATCACGGCAAGATTTTTTTCGATGGCCCCCTGAACGACATCATCGATCGCTTTTCCGGGCACAAAGTCATCAGCCTGACCTTTTCCGACAAACAGGAACGCGATTTCTCCGAGCTCGGGGAAGTGGTCGAGCAGACGCCGGTTAGCGTGCAGCTAAAGGTCCCCCGCGCCAAGGTAACCGAGGTTGCGCGGCAACTGCTCAGCGCCTGTTCGGTCTCCGATATCAACGTCCAGGAACTGCCGGTCGAGGACGTTATTCGCCAGCTCTTCGGCGAGCGCAGCGCGGAAAATCGCGCTCTCGCCTCGCAAACCGCCTGATCGTTAGGCCCAAGAACGCTGCATCGTGCTCTTGAGCTCGTGGATGTAGCTGGGGTTGACCTCGAACTCGACCGTTGGCATTTCCTCAGCGGTAACCTGCTCGCGATACGGTTTGCGCTCGACGTAACCGGCCGCAAGAAGCGCATTCAAAACGTCCGGCTGAATGTGGCTGTGTTCCATCACTTGCGCGCCGGAGACAGCTTCGGTAAAACAGAGGGCTTTCAAGACGGGGCGTTCCCGACCGGAGAGCTTGATCTTTCGCATCGGCCTTCTTGCAGATCATGTCATGGGCTTGTGCGCGGTGAAAACGCATTCCTGCTCTTTTTCGGGGAGGTCGCTTTACGCCCATGGGTGCCAGCGTAACTTACCCGCCACTCATGCCGGTCACTGAAGAACAAATCAAAGACGCGCTCACGACGGTGAAATATCCGGGCTTCGGCCGCGACATCGTTTCCTTTGGAATCGTGAAAGGGATCGATTTGCGCGACGGCGATGTCACCGTCCAATTGGCCCTCGCCACGAACGATCCGAACATTCCGCAGACGATCAAGAACCAGGCGGAAACCGCCCTCCGCAAGATCGCCGGTGTGCGCGAAGCGAAAGTGCGGATCGACATTCAGGCGCCGCCGGCGGGCAGCGGCGTGGCTGGAGTGGGCGCGACGAAAATTACCGGGATTAAACACGTCATCGCGATCGCCAGCGGCAAGGGCGGGGTCGGCAAATCGACCGTGGCCGCAAATCTCGCCGTCGCGCTCGAACAAGCCGGCGCGGCGGTCGGCCTTTGCGATTGCGACATCTACGGCCCGAGCATCTCGCTCATGTTCGGCTCGCGCGAGCGGCCGATGGCGACGGAGAACAATCACATTATCCCAATCGAGCAATACGGCCTGCGCCTGATGTCGATGGGATTTCTCCTCGATGATGCCGCGCCCGCGATCCTGCGCGGACCGATGGTGACGCGGTACACCCAGCAATTTTTGCGACAGGTGGAGTGGGGCGAGCTCGATTATCTCGTGCTCGATCTGCCGCCCGGCACTGGCGACATCCAGCTCACCATCGTGCAAACGGTTGCGCTTTCCGGCGCCATCATCGTCACCACGCCGCAGGAAGTTGCCTTGATCGATGCGCGCAAAGCCTCCGCCATGTTCGAAAAGGTCAATGTGCCAGTTCTCGGATTGATCGAAAACATGAGCTACTTCCTTTCGCCCTCCGATGGCGTCCGTTACGACATCTTCGGCAGTGGCGGCGGGGAGCGCGAAGCGAAACGAATCAGAGTCCCGCTGCTCGGCCAAATCCCGATCGATATCGCCACGCGCGAGGGGGGCGACCGCGGCATGCCGGTCGCGGCCGATAAGAAGGACTCTGCCGTCAGCATCGAGTTCAGGAAGGTCGCGCGCCGGCTCCGGGAAATGCTGCCCACAACCTAATGCTTGCCTTTTCCCGCGCGTTTCCGCTAAATAACCACCGCCTTGGTTCGTCTCATGCTAGGACGTAAATTAGGAAGTGATTGATCTGAAAGATTGTCATGAACAAACCCGCTGAAATGGATTCGCCTGCTGACGACGGGGCGCATTTTCTGAAGAATTCGGTCCTATATAAGGAATTTCTCGCGGAGCGCGAAGAGATCCTGAAACACAAATGGATCGAAAGCGAAAAAGCCGGTTCCGATATTGGCTTTGAAAAAGCGCTCCTCGACTGGATTGTGAAACACCGCTCCAGTTGGCGCGAACGGAGAGTGCGAGAAACGAAGCTGGCGAAAGCGCTGGCCTAGAAATCGCGCACTTCCTTTAATGCGATCCTGCGAGGTCGCGAAGGAAATGACTAAAACCAGCCTAACGAAACCAACCGGCGCCGTCCGCATCTTCGATGCCGAGGACATGCGTCGGGCGCTGCGCCGGATCGGGCACGAGATCATTGAGCGCAATCGGGATTTGGCGACGCTCATCCTTGCTGGCATTCCGGCCCGCGGGGTTGACCTGGCGCGGCGGATCGCGGACGAAATCGAGGCGATTGAAAGAGTTCGCGTCGCGACTGGAGTGATAGATGTCTCGATGCATCGCGACGACCACGGAACGCGGGACGCGTTGTCGGTCGTTAGGGCGTCGCAGCTCCCGCTTCCGCTCGAGGGGCGGACGGTCATTATCGTGGACGACGTTCTCTTTACCGGTCGCACCTGCCGGGCCGCGATGGACGCGCTCGGATCGTTCGGCCGGCCAGCGTGCATCCAATTCGCCGCCCTGATTGATCGGGGACATCGTGAGTTGCCGATCCGGCCAGATTTTGTCGGAAAGAATGTCCCGACCGCGCGAGCCGAACGGGTCCGCGTCCGTTTGGAAGATCTCGACGATGAACCGGATGGAGTCTGGCTTTTGAAAGCAAATGAATAGCGAAACGCCACGTTGGACGCGGAAAGACCTGTTAGGCCTGCGCGAGCTGTCGGCCGGGGAGATCAATCTCGTCCTGGAGACAGCTGACGCTTTTAAACAAGTGGGCACACGCGACGTGAAAAAGGTCCCGGCCCTCCAGGGAAAGACGCTGATCAACCTTTTCATCGAGCCGAGCACGCGCACCCGCACATCGTTCGAACTGGCCGCGAAACGGCTCAGCGCCGACATCGTCAACATCTCCGCCTCGGCTTCCAGCCTAACGAAGGGAGAAACGCTTAAGGACACGGCCCGGGTCCTGGAAGCGAACCACGCCGACATCATCGTCCTGCGCCACAGCTCGGCCGGCGCGCCGCAGTTTCTCGCCGCCCGGATCAGCGCGAGCGTGATCAACGCCGGCGACGGCGCACACGAGCACCCGACCCAGGGTCTGCTCGATCTTTACACCATTCGAGAAAAGCGAGGTTCGGTCGCCGGGCTGCACGTCGCGATTGTCGGCGACATTCTTTTTAGCCGGGTGGCGCGCTCAAATATTTTCGCACTTCTGAAAATGGGAGCGCGCGTCACTCTCGTCGGGCCGAGTACGCTGGTGCCGCGCGATTTTGAGAAACTCGGCGTGACCATCTCGCCCAACCTGGAAGAGGTGCTGCCGACGGTCGACGTGGTAAACCTGCTCCGGATTCAGCATGAACGGCAGCGGAAGGAATATTTTCCCGGGGTCGGCGAATACATTCGCCTCTTTGGCCTAACGAAAAAGCGGGCGGAACTTTTGAAGCCGGATTGTCTAATCATGCACCCCGGACCCGTTAATCGCGGAGTCGAAATCGACAGCGAACTGGCCGACGGTCCGCAGAGCGTGATCCTCGACCAGGTGACGAACGGACTCGCGGTGCGGATGGCGGTTCTTTATCTCTGCGGAGGGGTGGCGAAGTGAACCCAGCTGAGGGTAGCGCAAGCTTCCAGCTTGCCGTCGCTTTTATTCTGCAAGCTGGAAG
>JBPCLI010000133.1:0-44279 GCA_051003415.1 Chthoniobacterales bacterium
CTCTAACCCCGACCGATGACTCACGACCGATGACTCAAGCCGTGAAATCTGCTCCATGGCGGCCTTAAAAGCACCGTGTGACCAATACATTCCCAGCCCGGGAAATTCTTTGAGAAAAGCGTTGACATTAAATCGCGGGGGGCTCAGACCCAGACCGGCCTCGGTAATTCAGCTGAATATATGAAAACTATTCCTCTCAGAATAACCGCTCTTCACTTTCGTTTTGCTATTTTCCTGGCGGTTTCCGTTCTTCTTTCCGTATCTCCGATTGGATTTGCGCAGGTGCCGGCATCCGAGGATGATCCGTCGCTCGCACCTGAGGATGCAGCACCAGCCGCCATTACTGCGATACCGTCGCTCGCGCCCGAGGATGCGACGCCGACCACGAATACCGACGTGTCGAGCTTCATCGGCACGGGTTGCGGCTACGATGCCTGGACCGGCTCGGCTCGCCGCGTTGTGCAAGACATTTATCCTGTGGCGGGCTCCATTGCCGCCGGCGGCCTGCGATTGGACCGCACCTACTCGTCCCATAACAACGCTAACGAACAGCACGCCTGCCCGCCCGTGCCGGGGGAGCAGTATGGCATCGCGCGTCTGTCGCACACCTGGTCCATGAGAGGGCGAGACGGAGTGAATTTCTCCTCCGACCTCTATGTCGTCCACTTTCCAGATGGCCGTGCTGCGGGTTTTCATTCGCCGGGGACCTCCGGTATCCCCGGGGAGACAGCGTGGCGATCGGGGCTTGGCACCAAGGAACGGCTTATTTTCCCGACTGGCATAGAGGGGACAACCGCGGACCTCTATCTTGAGGATGGCAGCGTGGTTCATTTCGATCACTACACCGATCTCATTGAGGACAGCGTGACGTGCCTAAATCGTCAAAATTATCTTTTTGATGTCTTCACCCCAACAGGAGTAACTGACCCGCGCGGATTACTCACAGCATTCACAATGGAACAAATCCCCGGGACGACCGACACAAACAACAAGCGTCTAAAAACCGTCACCGATCCCAGCGGACAGTCTCTCTCCTTTATCTATAATGGTTCTGGTTACCTGACTCAGGTCACAGCGAGCGATGGACAGTCGGTTACCTATACCCCCTATTATGGTGCACACTCGAGCGTTACCTACAGCGACAACACATCGGCTTACTACACTTATGGCAGCGTCACGACGCGCCCGTGCGATACGGGGTTGACGATGATCTATGCCGTGATGCTAACCGCCCAGGACACCCGAGCAGAGGGGCCGATGCAGTCGATTCAGTATGATTACAATCAGAGCCCCGCCTACAAGTTCGGTGGCGAAGTTGTTTCGGAAAAGCATTTCTCCGATGGCATCGTGGTCTCAACCTTCACTTCCGACGACGCCCGCACGACGGCGACCGATACTCGTGGTGATGGCCCCAGTCGTACATTGTCCATGAGCAAGAATCCAAATCAAAAGACCCCTCTTCTGCGCTGGAAGAAAGATTTCGACGGCATCCCGGAATATTTTTACTACGACGGCTACAACTACCTCAATAAATTCATCGATCGCCGTAATCCTAACTCACTTTATGCCAATGAGCCGATTCTCGGCCGGCCGACGACGATTACGCATCCCGCCGGCACCTTCGCCGACGGGACTGGATTTGGAACAAGCACCACAGTCTACCACTATTCTTTCAAGGGAATTCCAGATGACCCGACCAACCCGTACTTCGTCTATTCGGCGCAGGATGATAACGGCAAAATAACCTACTACGACCGCGACAGCTTAAACCGGATCACGCAAATCCGATATCCGGATGGCGCGACGGAAACGTTTGTTTATAACGCTTTGAGTCGTGTCACCCGGCACAAGCGTAAGAACGATTACTACGAGTTCGCCGAGTATAACGGGACAACGGGACAGTTGCTGACGGTCTGGGCCCCCGTCACAGTCTTAATCAACCCCAAAACGCAGACGAAAACCACCTATACTTACTATCCAGCGGGAGGCTTCTGGGCGGGGCGCTTGCAGACTGTTACTGCCCCGAAGGGAACCGAGTTGGGGGCGTTGGCTCATGTCACTACCTACGAATACGATCTGAGCTTCGATGCCAACGGCGCGCAAACGACCACACCCTGTTCGGGCCGGGGGCTGGTCACGAAAATCCTTTATCCCAACGACACCCATGGCGGCACGGTGTCAGGCGGGACGTCGATATCCTTTAAGTACGACAAATACGGGAACAAGCTTTCGGAAACCAACGAAAAGGGAGAAACCACAACCTATACATACGACGGCTACAATCGTCTCTTGAGTATGGCCAAGCCAACCCTCCCCGTTACAACCTATTCATATACCGCCACCAACGGCGCCTCGGCCTTCTCCCACACCACAAATTCTTGGACGCTCCAGACTTCGCCGGTCGGCGTTAAAACCAATCGGACCTATGACGCCAACCTGCGCAAGGCGACCGAAACAGACGCCTACCAAGTGACGGGCGTCGCTGCCACGACTTGGTTTGATTCCGATGCCAACGGCAACGAAACGGTCATGACCGACCCGCGTGGCACGGGGTTGGGGGACGCTAACCACACCACCACCACCATCTACGATTCACGAAACCGCAAAACCCGGGTGACCAACCCTCCCGTCACGCCGGCAGCTTCGCCTACCGACTGGAAATACGACGCGGCCGGCAATGTGACGAGTATCAAGCGGGCAGACAACACGACCGAGACCAAGACCTACGACTCGATGAACCGGGTGCTGACCGATGTCGTCCCCAAAGATCCCTCGCCAGCCACTTTCGTCACGACCAAGTTCGATTACTATCCGGCCGGCACGCTCTGGAAAGTCACCGATGGCAAGCTGAATGTCACGACTTTTGAATACAACACCAACCCCGACCTGCTAAATAACGGCTTTGACCTGAAAAGCAAGGTGACCTACCCAGGCGGCACGTATGAGACCTGGACCTACGATGCCAACCAGAACGGTCTCAGCCGCCGCACCACAGCCGGCAATTACGAGGTCATGACGTACGACGAGCGTAATCGGAAAACGAGCCTGGCCTGGCATGCCAGTGCCGATCCGGCTTCCGCGGATCTAACCTGGGCCAACGGCGTCTATCACAACACTTATGTTTACGATGTCGCCGGGCGAATGATCACGGCGGACAATGCCGTCAGCACGGTCACCCGCACCTACGACACGGCTGGGCGGCTGTGGACCGACGCGGAAACCTTCAAAGGAACCAGCATCCCGATTCATAAAATGCAGTATACCTATCGCAACGACGATCTGGTGAGCGATCTGCGACTTGATCCACCCAGCCAAGCCTACGAGTTTCTCTTCGGCTATGATGGCATGGCACGTTTGCAGACGATCAAATACGTGTTGAACACGAGCACAGATTACGAATATTACTACGATCTGGCCTCTAACGTGACGAAGCGTTTCAACTGGCTGGGCGGCGACTGGCTGTTTTATACTTATGACAATCTCAATCGGATCTCCGAGCGGGATATCAATTTCCCGGCCCAGAGCGGTTGGTCCAAAGAGCACTATACCTATGATGCGATGAACCGGCTGACGAGCACGCTGCGGGACGAGGACGCGAAGACGGATACATTCACCTACTTTCTCGATGGGGAAATGAAGACTGCGTTCTACGGGAAAACTGCTCGGAGTGTGACCTATACGCTCGACCTGTGCGGCAATCGGACGAATGTTTTAGACGCGGGGGTGAACAAGATCTACTCGCCGCCCAATGCGCTCAACCAATACTCGCCGACGGCTCACGGGAGCGCGATCAGCAACGGTACCTCGCACGAGATCAGCTCTTACAATGGGACGACCTACAATTACATCGGCGACAGCTACCTGGCAAAAGCGACCCTTGGAACGAATATCTATACCTTATTCTACGACGCCTTGGGCCGCTGCGTGAAGCGCACGACCGTGATTAATGGCGGCACCGCAACGAGCAACTATTACATTTTTGACGGGGAGCATTGGGTGCTGGAATACAACGCGAGCAATGTCAACACGAGCAACGCGCTTTATGGACGCGGGATGGACGAAGTGATCGCGCGCGGGGTTAACGGAGTGGGTTGGTGGTATTTCCCCGATCGCAACGGCAACGTCAGTGTCGTAACCGACGGGGTGAACACCGTGCGCGAATCGTATCGCTACGATGCCTTTGGGCTGCCAACGGTCACGGTCGGTGCCGGGCAAACCGCGATCAACAACCGCTTCCTCTTCACCGGGCGGGAATGGAATGCGACCTTCGGCTTCTACGAGTATCGCGCCCGGGCCTACAATCCGACGATCGGTCGCTTCATGAGCGAAGACCCGAAAGGATTCGATGCCGGCGATTACAATCTCTACCGCTATGTCTCCAATGATCCACTTGATTTGACTGATCCGATGGGTCTAGACCCTGTTATTGTCGACGCTGAGGCCGACGCATTGGCTCACCAAGCCGATCTCAGAAATCATAGTGCATATAAAGCTTCGAGCAGTCATTGGTGGCAGACGGGGTATGAGCACGCGACGACTGTTTACCAGGACAAGACGGGTAGAAGGAGTTTATCAGAGACTCGCACAGACCGTAACTCGGGACGTGTGGTGCCACCGCAGGATGCGCAAAAGGCCTCATTGGTCGAAACGCACAACCACACGAATGACAACAACGATGCTACCACTCACTCCCGTATTGGGAAATTCGACGCCAACCGCGGCGACATTACCCGCCGAGCACAAGAAGTAATTTCCCCGGATGGGACGCAACAACGATATCGCCCATCCGATAAGCCAACGTTAGAGGGACGGCGAGAGGAAGGAGGCGCTATAGAACAAAAGCAAAACGGAAAATGGGTGCCGCTGAAGGACGCAAATACAAACCTAAAAGACCCGTTCGATCACCGAAACGCCACTGGCAACTGAATCATGAGAGCGATGTGTTGGAGGCACTCAATCACAATTATGCTGACGACGATTGTTTTGTCAGCCTGCAATCCAAGGATGGAGGATTCGATCCCAGCGCATGAATTCGAGCAATTCTGCTTGCTTACTTGGAAGACAAGTTCGGATGATTTTTGTTTCAAAATCATGAGCTGCGCTGAAAGGAACAAATTCATCCATGATTGGTTTCCAAAAAGAAACGCGCAGTGCGGCATCGCTGAGCTAAAGAAGGCGTTAACTGCTCTGCCCAAGGGTTCCCACGTCTTCTGGGAAGATTGGCCACCGAGAAAATTCGAATACCCTTCGGAGAGCGTCATTGCAGAAATGATTGAGTTCGCCAAGAGCAACGGCATCCAACTGGAACAATCGCCATCAGTCCAGTAAGGGGGAGGACGTTAGGGGTCAGGGGAGGACGTTAGGGGTCAGGCTGGGCTTGCATTGATTTTTCGGACAGTGAGGAAGGGACCAATTCCTGTTGTTAGTTGTTTAGTTAGGATTCAAAAGCGATCGGACTGGTGTAGGCAAGACTGGAGTGCAGTCTGGTGCGGTTATAAAAGGTCTCGATGTAATCGAAGATGGCGGTGCGCGCTTCGGCGCGGGCAGCGAAGTGTGCGCGGGCGCACGGGGTCTGATCTTCACATTTGACATAAATGTGTTCTTGCTATATGGGGAATTATGGCACGGCCCTTACGCCTCGAATTTGAGGGCGCGCTCTATCATCTGACCGGCCGGGGCAATGCCAGGCAGCGCATCTTTGCCGATGAAGCAGACTGTGTCCGGTTTGCCGAGTTGCTGAGGGATTCGCTGCGGCGCTACGACATTGCCCTGCATGCCTATGTTCTTATGGGGAATCACTACCATTTCCTTGCCGAGACCCGCCAGATCAACTTAAGCCGCTGGATGCACTGGCTCATGACGGCTTACACGGTTTACTTCAATCGACGCCACCGGCTCACGGGACATCTTTTCCAAGGCCGGTACAAGAGCATTATCGTCCAGGCTGAAGGTTATCTGCTAAGTTTGAGTCGATACCTTCATCTCAATCCTGTGCGCGGCAGAGTGATTGGCAGAGGCGACCCGTTGCAGCGGCGCCAGCGACTGCGGGACTGGCGCTGGAGCAGTTATCGGGGATACAGCGGCTTGGCCAGACCAGAGCCATGGATCAATCAGGATTTGGTTTTAGCAGAGATGGATGGACCGCGCCAAGGGCAGCGCATGCGATACCGTCGCTTTGTGGAAGATGGGTTGTTGCGCGAGATCGACAATCCGCTCGAAGCGGTGAAATGGCAGGCCGCCTTAGGGACGGAAGACTTCCTGCGCCGCCTGAGCGACCGAGTGGAGAGCCATCGCACTAAACATCACCGCGAAGTCCCATCTCTGCGAAAGCTGCGGCCGCAGGTTGAACCGGAAGCCATCTTCGCGGCGGTGGCCAAAGCGTACGGGTGCTCCCGTGCAGAGCTTTTGGCCAAGGTGCGCGGCAATGAAGCCAGAGCGGTGGCCATGGTGCTGGTGTGGGATTGCTGCGGACTGAGCCTGCAAGAAATTGTGGGATTGTTTCAAGCCACCGGCTATACGGCGGCGTCGCAGATGATCAGGCGCACGAGGGAAAAGGATCAGGGAAACTTCCTGCAATTTAAGCTTGCCAAATTAATGGGCGAATGTGTAAAGTGAAGATCAGACCCCAAAGGACCCATTTTTATGCCTGCAACGCAGGCATGGGTGGAAATTCCATCGCTCAAAATTTGGCAAATAAACTTGGGGTACAAGTCTGGGCGCCGGACAATATATTGTGGACTTGGAGCAGCGGTAAAATGTTCGTCGGTCCTCGGCTGTCGAATCAGAAAAGCTTGCCTAACGGAAAACCAAATCCCGATTATAATAAGCCTGATACCAGTAAGCCTGGTGGGTTCCAGCGCTTTGATCCGATCCCGCAGAAACGTATCGATTCGCTCATTCCACGCTATTCACAGTAACTTGAATGGACAAAACACTTTTCGGGTACGGCTCACAGTGCTTCTTCGTATTGTTGCCAATTATTCTCGGTAGCTGTGCAGTCCGTGCAGTCGGTCCAATCCCGATGAACCGTCCTTTGGATCGATCGGAGACGGAGCTCGTCACGTTGCAAAGGGCAGCGGATGCAGGGCAAGGCAAAGCGGCCTACGCCCTTTGCCAGTACTACGGCTTCGTTAGGTTCGACGAAGAGAAGGAGCGTTATTGGCTCGAGAGGGCCGCTCGATTGAATTATACGCCCGCGGTCATCAGCTTGGGGAACATCTTAATCGAGAGTTCTTCTGCGAATGACCGTCGGCGCGGCCGATTGATGTTACAGAAAGCTGGAGTCAGCGATAGGGGTGAGAGCTAACTTTCGACGCAACTCGCCGGAGAATCGGCGTCATCGCCCAAGGCGGCGATCACGCTTGAAAGCAAGAGTTAGCGCAGCTTTGCTGCAGTAAATGAGAACGGCCAGCGAAGACCGCCGGAAGCTTTGGGCGCGTCATGGCAGATGCTTGGCACCATTCAGGCGGTGTCTTTGAGCACCGTCCATCATTGACTGCACTCCTACAGCACATTGGAGGGGACGATAGGGGTCGCGTCTAAACATTTGACATTTCAATGTTGCTCTGGCAGAAGAAGTAAATGGCGCGTCCGTTGCGACTTGAGTTTGAAGGGGCAATTTATCACCTGCTCGGGCGGGGAAATGCCCGCCAGCGCATCTTCGCGAGCGAGCGCGACCGGCGCGAATTTCTGAGGTTGCTGGCTGCTTCGGCGGAGCGCTTCGAAGGCGCGGTGCAGGCGTTCGTGCTGATGGGCAACCATTTTCATCTGTTGGCGCAGACGCGTCAGGCGAATCTGAGCCGCTGGATGCATTGGCTGATGGTGAGTTACACGGTTTATTTCAACCGGCGCCACGGACGTAGCGGGCATCTGTTTCAGGGGCGCTACAAGAGTTTTCTGGTGGGAGGCGGAGAGTATCTGCTTGGATTGAGCCGCTATATCCATCTCAACCCGGTGCGGGGAGCAGCCTTGGGGCGGGGCACGCCGGCGGAGCGGCGGGAACGGTTGCGGGCGTATCGTTGGAGCAGCTATCGGGGATATGCTGGCCTGGAGAAGCCGCTGGCGTTTGTGCAAGAGGATCTGGTCTTGGGAGAGATGCAAGTCCCGAAGAGAAATGAACGGGTGAAGTATCGACGTTTTGTAGAGGATGGGCTGGTGCGCGAGATTGAGAATCCCTTCGAGGCGGTAGCGTGGCAGGCCGTTTTGGGAAGCGAAAGTTTCGGGCGGCAGGTGCGGGATCGGTTGCGTGGATTGGTTCGGCAAGAGCGTGAAGTGACAGCGGTGCGGCGAGGAAGAGAACGCATGGCTCCCGAAAAGATCCTGCAGCTGGTGGGGAAATGCTACGGGGTCCCGGCAGCAACGTTGGTGGGAAGGGGCGGCTACGGCATGGAGGCGCGCAATGTGGCGATGGCGCTGGTGTGGGAGCACTGCGCGCTGCGGCTGCGTGAGATCGGAGAACTTTTTGGCGGGTTGGATTATGCGGCGGTGGCACAACGGATTCGCCGGGTGAAGAAAGCGAATCCGGCTCGACTAAAAAAGCTGGTCAAGGAAATGTCAAATGTTTAGACGCGACCCCGAGCCCCCGACCGCGAAAGAGTATCTCGAGGAGATTAACTTCCCGCTCGAAAATGGGCTCACCTTTCGGCGCGGCGCAGGTTGCGAAAACTGCCGCCAGACCGGCTACCAAGGCCGTCTCGCGATTTACGAAATCTGCGTCGTCACTGAGCCGCTCAAGCGCCTCATCATGCAAAAGCGCGACGGCGGCGAGCTGAAACAAGCCGCCATTGCCCAAGGCATGCTGACGCTGCGGCAGGATGGCTGGCGCCGGGTGCTGGAAGGAAAGACGACTATCGAAGAAGTCGTCAGGGTGACCCAGACCGACGAAGTGATGGCCGAGACGACCGGCTTCGCCGAACCGGCGGTCGCCAAATAATCTGGCGAAGCTCCGGCCTCAGCGGCCTGCGGCGCGATCGTAGGGGACGATATTATCCCACTCTTCCGCCGAAGAGCGGGCAACAAAAGCGACGACTGGTTCCGTGTCGCTCATGTTGAAGACTTCATGTGGCACGCCGGGCTTGATGTAGATGAAGTCGCCCGCTTCGTTCTCGATCGTTTTTGTTAGGCCAGCGCCGAACTCATGCCGCACTTTGCCTTCCAGAATGTAAAGAATGAGCTCGAAGCCGACGTGAATGTGCGCGTAGGCCACGCCGCCGGGCGGGATGGTCGCGATGTTGGCCGAGAGTTTGGTCGTGCCGACATTTTTGGCCGACATCCCTTGTTTGTAGTGAATGCCGTTCCAGTCACGCTGCGCTCCGCCGCCGCGAATCGTAAGGATACCATTGTGATCCTCAACTGCGCTAAGTTGAATCTGATCTTTGTCGCTTTTCATAACGGATAGACACTACCTCGGTTTGTGTTTTGCGATAACCGCGCCGGAATCCGAGGAGCAAGCGTTACGCAGCGGTCTGGTGTGCGCCCGTGGCGGCCGCGATCCTCGGGGTGCGCGGCGTGCTTTTCCGGGGAGCGCACCCGCCGGTCGAGCGACACCGCAGTCAGCACGAGCTGGATCAGGAGAAGGTCGGGCCGCGACCGCAGAAGACCGATTGGCGAAGCGCCGATCGGAGCACGCGAGGGCGCGTGTGCTCCCCGGAGCGTCCGGCACATCACGCCAGCACTTCCGCCCGGCCGCGCAAGGTGCGCTCTATCGTGTTGCGCTTCTGGCCTAACAATCCTTCGGTCGCTGCGCGGATGGCTTCGAGCAGGTCAGCCGCCTCGTGGAGGCGGGCGAGTGAAACGTAGTTCGCGCCGGCTGCGAGCAGAGTTTCGGCCTGGGCCAGCACTTCGGCGGTGGCGATGATTTGGGCTTTCGGATTCAGGCCGCGCAGCATCCTAACGAGCCGTTCGTTCGTCGTGCCTTTCAAAATCGAATCAGGGATGGTGCAGATGAGCACTTCGGCGTGTTCGACTTCGGCGTGGAGCAGGGTGTCGCGCTGGCTGATGTCGCCGTAGATCACGCGCACCTTGCGCTCGAGCAGTCCTTCCCGCGCCACCGGGCTGAAGTCCACGACGGCGGTGTGACCGATCAGATCCGGCGCGTGCCGTTGCATTTCTTCAAGAAGTGAACTGGCGGTGCGGAAGAAACCGAGGAAGACAATCCGGGCTTTTTTATGGCTCGTGCCGCCTTCCGCATGGGCGTCATCGGAACCATGGTCGAGATCGCGCAGTCCGCGCTTTTTCAACCACGGGATCAGGTTGCGGGCGAGGCGGTCCGATTTCGCCATTCCGAAAGTGGAAACTGCCGCGAGGAGGGTAAAGGCGAGCGCGACCATGCCGGTCGTGGCGGGGTTGGCGAGATGATGGGTCTGCGCCCCAAGGGCGAGAATGACGAGCGAAAATTCGCTGACCTGTCCGAGGTTGATCGACGGAATGATACTGGTCCGCAAACCCTGCCGCATGAGGTAAAGCGGAGCGAAGGTCGTGAGGAAGCGACTAACGATTACAAAAAGTGAGAGGACGAGCGCCCAGCCAATTAGGATCGGCGAGGGGAAGGGGATTTGCATGCCGAGGCCAACGAAGAAAAGCGTCACGAAAAAATCGCGCAGGCTCGTGACTTTCGCCGTGACATCGAGCGCGTAGGGGAATGTGGAAAGTGCCACTCCGGCGATGAGCGCGCCCATTTCACGCGAGAGATGAAGGCGTGCGCCCAGCTCGCCGACGAGGAAACACCAGGCGAGCGCACCGACCTGAACGAGTTCGGGCGAACGCGCAACGTGCCGAAAAATCGCCGGCAGAGCATAACGACTAACGATAAGAGCAGCGGCCACGAGCAGGACGACCCGAACGAGCGAGAGGAGGAGAATGCCAGGGGCGAGATTTTCGAGGTTCGGCTGGACGGCTAGAAAAAGAATCGCCGCCAAATCCTGCAGGACGAGAACGCCCAGGGTGATGCGCCCGGTCAAAGTGTCGAGCTCCTGTTTTTCGTAGAGCACTTTCACGATGATGACTGTGCTGCTGAGCGCGGCGGCGATGCCAAGGTAAAGCGCATCCCATTTGCCGGTCCCGAGGCCAAAGCCGCAGAGTCGAAAAAAGAAAACGCCGAGGATCCCCCCAGCGCCGATCTGGACGAGCGCGGTCAGGGTGATGGAGCGGCCTGCGCTGACGATCTTTTTCAGATCGATCTCAAGCCCGATCATGAAGAGGAGAAAAATGAGACCGAGCTCAGAGATGGCGGAAATGCTGTCGGGCGAGGCAATCAAACCCGACCCGGCCGGGCCGAGGGCGAAGCCGGCGATCAAATAAGCGAGCAGGATCGGTTGGCGGAATTGTTGCGCGAGCAAGCCGAGAACCCACGCGGCGCCAATGCTAAAAGTGATGTCGCGAACGAGTTCGTGCATGGAGAAGAGGTGCGCCGAAAAAAACGGCGGCTAGCTGCCCCGCAAATTGCGGATCGCTTCCGCGTAATCGGCGCTCTTGAAAACGGAAGTCCCGGCGACGAGGACGTTGGCGCCGGCCTCGATCGAGATGCGGGCGGTCTCGGCGTTGATCCCGCCGTCGACTTGGATCTCGTATTTTAAGCCTAACGAGTCACGCAGTTCCCGGGCGCGCCGCACTTTTTCCATCATCTCGCCCTCAAACGATTGGCCACCGAAACCGGGATGGACCGTCATGACGAGAAGAAGATCGACGTTGGACAAATGCGGCTTGATTGCCTGGAATGGCGTGGCCGGATTCAAGGTAAGACCGGCGCGGCCGCCGCCGTCGCGAATCAGACGCAGGGTCGCCGCAACATCGTGGTTGGCTTCCGGCTCGACATGCACGGTAATGGAATTCGCACCCGCCGCGAGGAAGCGCGGCACGTAATGATCGGCCCGCTCGATCATCAGGTGAACGTCGAGCGGCAGGCTCGTTAGGCCACGGACCAGTTTCACGATGGCCGGGCCAAAGGAAATATTGTCAACAAACTGGCCGTCCATGATGTCGAGATGAAGCCAGTCCGCGCCGGCCGCAATGACGCGCTCGATGTCGTCGGCGAGGTGTCCGAATTCGGCGGCGAGAATGGAAGGAGCAATCAGAATGCGGTGCGGGATCATGAAGTCAAAGAAGGTTGAACGGTCAACTCCGAACCTTCAATCCCGAAAGCTGACTGAGGTTCAAGAGGGGGCGGGGCAGCTTTCCCTTGACGCGAGGGAGGGCCGTTCCAAGATACATGGTTTTTCGTCTTCCCGGATGTGCGGCATAGCTTTCGCTTCGGTGGGTCCGCCGGCGTTGACGCAACTCCAAGGCTTTTCACATGTTAAACAGAATTTTCGGATGGTTTTCCAGCGATATCGGGATCGATCTCGGTACCGCCAACACGCTCGTTTACGTGAAGGATCAGGGCATCGTGCTGCGCGAGCCCTCGGTCGTGGCGGTCCAGGCCGGCACTTCCAAGGTGCTGGCCGTGGGTGACGAAGCGAAGCGCATGCTCGGCCGGACTCCGGCCAATATCGTAGCCGTCAGGCCATTAAAGGACGGCGTCATTGCCGACTTCGAGGTGACCGAAGCGATGCTGCGGCATTTCATTACGAAGGTGCACAATAGCCGTGTCCGCGCCCGGCCACGGGTCGTCATCGCGGTGCCATCAGGTATTACCGAAGTGGAAAAACGGGCCGTCCGCGAATCCGCCACACATGCCGGTGCGCGAGAAGTTTACCTGATCGAGGAACCAATGGCGGCAGCGATCGGCGTCGGTCTGCCGGTGCAGGATCCGGCCGGCAACATGATTATCGATATCGGCGGCGGCACGACGGAAGTGGCGTTGATCTCGCTTTCCGGAATCGTTTTCAGCCGCAGCGTGCGAGTGGCGGGCGATGAG
Source organism: Chthoniobacterales bacterium (assembly GCA_051003415.1). Lineage (GTDB taxonomy): Bacteria > Verrucomicrobiota > Verrucomicrobiia > Chthoniobacterales > UBA10450 > Palsa-1392. The sequence goes on from JBPCLI010000133.1 coordinate 12,854, forward strand.
CTGGACGAAGCGATCGTCCAATATATGAAGCGCGCCTACAACCTGATGATTGGCGAGCGCACGGCGGAAGAGATCAAAATCAAAATCGGTTCCGCTTATCCGAGCGAGAAGGAGACGAGCGTGGAAGTGAAAGGCCGCGACCTTGTCGCTGGCTTGCCCAAGACCCTGACGATCACTTCGCAGGAAGTGCGCGAAGCGTTGCTCGAGCCGATCTCGACGATCGTCGATTCGGTGCGGATCACGCTTGAGCGTTGCCCGCCGGAATTGTCCGCCGACCTCGTCGACCGCGGGCTGGTCTTGGCGGGCGGCGGCGCGCTCCTGCGCGGCTTCGATCGTCTCCTGAGCGAAGAGACCGGTTTGCCGGTGCACGTGGCGGAAGATCCGTTGAGCGCGGTCGCCGAGGGCACGGGAAAATGCCTGAACGAAATCAAGTTTCTTCGCCAGGTCGCGACCGCCGATCGGCAGTGGCGGCAGTGAAGCAAATTTCTGATTGCGGATTTCTACTTGCTGATTGTCGAAGCAGGAGATCGTCGCGCGTGAAGATCGATTTCTTCAATCCGCAATCCGCAATCAGCGATCAGCAATCTCGATGAATCGCAGCAGCATCGTCGCGATCGTTCTTTTCGCCGCGGCCCTTCTCGCCCTGCTTAGCCTCGGACCGCAGGCGACCCGGAAAATTCAATCGACGTTTTTCCAGGCGATCTCGCCGTTCCTGAAAACGGGCTCGGGCCTGGAACGACAGCTTACCTCCGTCCGCGCGGGTCTGAAATCGCTCGAGGAACTGGAGCGCGACAATACCGCGTTGCGGGTCGAAAATCGCTCGCTCAAGGCGACGAACGAAGCGTTGCGTGATGTCGAGCACGAGGTCAATCGCCTCCGGCACGCGCTCGATTATCGCGAACGATCGCTCTTTCGTCTCGTCCCGGCGGAAGTCGTCTCGCGCGATTCGTCGACCTGGTGGCGCACCGTCACGATCAATCGCGGCTCGGTCGACGGTCTCGCGCCTGAGATGCCTGTGTTGACCGACGAAGGACTGGTTGGTCGGACCACCACTGTGAGCGAAAACATTTCTGTCGTCCTTCTCATCTCGGATGAAAACTGTCGCGTGGCCGCGAGTGTCGAAGGGACACGTGAGCAGGGGATCGTGACCGGCGAGCGCGTGGCGGGCAGTCTCTCGCCGTTGCTCGATCTTAATTATCTTTCGAAACAGGCCGAGTTGAAGGAAGGCCAGAAGGTTTACACCTCGGGCGTGGGTGGGGTGTTTCCGTCGGGTCTTTTTGTAGGTACCGTCAAGCGTTCCCAAGTCCGCGCGCTCGACAGCCAGGCCAAGCTGGCACCCGCGGTCGACCTCGCGAAGCTCGAGGATGTGTTCGTCGTGATCGGAAGGAAATGACGCCATGATTTTCTTCCTCATTCTCGCCGCGCTCGTCGTCGTCGCTCAGATCATCGAGATCTTCATTCCGCCGCTCGATTGGATGTTTAACGCGCACGTTTACATCGTGCCGGTGATCGTTTTCTACGGCGCCATGTCGCTGCCGTTTCCGCTCATGCTTTCCCTGGCCTTTATCGCCGGCTTTTTGTGGGACGCAATGACCGTCCAAGTGCTCGACACGAGTATTGAAATTTCCTTCGGATGGTCGATACTTCTGTACGCGGTGCTCGCCGCCATCATGCACGGTCTCAAGCCCTTGTTTAATCGGGGCCGGTGGGAATTGCATTGTGTTCTCAGCGGCGTCTGCACGTCCACCATTCTCCTCGCACAATACTTGATGATCTCTTTTCGGCGCGGCTCGATTTTTTTTAACCGCGATGTCTGGTGGCAGATTGGCGGGCCTGGTTTACTCGCGATGTTGATGGCGCCGCTTGTTTTCTGGTCGCTTCATTGGGTTGGTCGTCTGGTGAACAATCCTTATCTTGAGGTGTCAGAGAGGTTCGATGAATTCGCGTCGCGTTAAGCCCACTCTGCGCATTCAGTTTCTCGGGCTCTGCATGCTCCTCGGGCTGGGCGCGCTCCTCGGGCGCCTCTGGTGGGTGCAGGTGGCGCGGGGCAAGGAATGGACCGCGCGTGTCCAGGGCAGCTCGGAAGCAACGGTCCGCATTCCGTCGATCCGGGGCGAAATCCGCGACCGCAAGGGCGTTGCGCTCGTCCAGAATCGCGCCAGCTACGAAGTCGATTTTTACCTGCCGGAGATGGTGAAAGGCTACCGGCAACGCTATGGCCGCCCGCCCGAAACGCAGTACCGCGCCACGATCAGCGGCATGCCGAAAGACATGAAAGAGCCGGACATTGTCCGGATCGTGAATGACGGCGTCGTCCCGCGGCTCGAGGATCTCGACTTGGCGCGTGATTACAACGCGAACCAGCTCCAAAAACATTACCGCAACAACACCGAGGTTCCCTATTCCTACATCAAGGACATCGATTTCCAGACGATGGCGAAATTTTCCGAGCATGATGTCGGACTGCCCGGCGTCGACATCGCGATCAAGCCGGTCCGTTCCTACGTTTACGGTGCGCTTGCGTCCCACTTGTTAGGCTACGTTGGACAGCCGGACGACATCAATCCCGACGAAGCGAAGAAGTACACTTTTTATCAGGGCGATGGGGAGGGGAAATCGAACGTCGAGAAAACGATGGACGAATATCTGCGTGGTCAGCCGGGTATCCGCGTGATGCGGCGCAACGCCAAGGGCGTGATCGATGGAGTAATTCGAGAAGAATTGCCGAAGCAAGGCGCCGATGTTTACCTAACGATCGACGCGCGCATCCAGGCGATCACCGATGATGCCCTGCGGGCGGTCGCTCGCGGTGCTGCCGTGGTGGTTGACCCTAACAATGGCGATATTCTCGCGATGGCTTCGGTCCCATCGTTCGACCCGAACACTTTCATCCCGAGCATCAAGGCGAAAGACTGGAGCCAATTGCGCAACGACAAGGCGCATCCACTGGTCAATCGTGCCCTCAGCGGTCTCCCGCCCGGTTCTACTTTCAAGATCGTCACCGCATTTGCCGGCCTGCGGAAACACATGGGTGCGGAAAAGTTCAACTGCAGCGGTGGCGTCACCTACGGCGATCATTATTTCCACTGCTGGATTGGGTTTAAGGGCGGCGGACACGGCACGATCGGGCTGGCCGACGCGCTCAAGGTTTCCTGCGACTCCTATTTTTACCAATACGGGAACGCGGCCGGGATCGACTCAATCGACACCACCGGCGCACTCCTCGGTCTCGGCCAGGAATCGGGCATTCGCCTAACGGGCGAGCAAGGGGGCGTTCTCCCGGGCCCTGAGTGGATGGCGATTCACAGCCCGCAGGAGAAATGGTCCTCGGCCTATACCGCGAATGTTTCAATCGGCCAAGGCTACGTTCTCGCCTCGCCGTTGCAGATGGCGATGGCTTACGCGACGGTGGCAAATGGTGGCATTTCTTACTACCCGCGCCTCGTCGAAAAGGTCCTGAACCAGGACGGGACCCCGGCGCTGGATGCCGATGGGAAAGTAGCGTTTCCGGAAACACCCAAAGTGCATGCCGATTTGCGCAACGATTTTACTCCCGCGCAAATTGAGCTCGTTAGGCGGGGGCTTTGGAAAGTGGTGAACGAAGATGGCGGCACCGGCCGGGTCGCGCGAATGAAGGACGTGCAGGTAGCGGGCAAAACGGGCACCGCGGAGGTGAAGGCGAATGGGAAGGACGAAAATGTCGCATGGTTCTGCTGCTTCGCCCCCTACGATCATCCGAAATATGCCATCGCCGTGATGGTGCAGGGCGCGTCAGGGCATGGGGGGACGATCGCCGGCCCGATCGCGGATCGCATCCTCCAGCGCACTCTCGCGATGGAGGCGGGAAATTTTAAACCGCAGCTCGCCTGGATCGCGCCCGCGCACAAGGATGATCCCTTCAAACTGATCGCCGCTGTTTCTTATAAGGACGAGCTTCCAGATGCCAAGGATAATGACGAAGAAACCGCGAGCGGAAAACCTGCCGCCGATGACGCGCAAATGGCCCAGCCCGGCGATGCCCCCGACGTCGAGCCCGAGGCCGACGCTCGCGGGAGCGTCAAGAACGGGCCCCGCGGCCGGAAAGTTCTCCGCGCGCAACCGGTCGCGCCCCCGCCCACCCAGCAGCAACGTCCCCGCAGTTTTTTTGAGCGGATGTTTAACACCCGTCCGCGGCCTGCCGCTCCCACGCCGACTCCAGCGAGACGAGCTCGGCCGGCGATGTAATTAAACCATGAAGTTTGTGACCGGACCTACCGCGATGACTTCGAAAAATTTGCAGCACTATGATCGAACAAGTGAAAAGAATTCTTGGCCTGCGTCGCAAGACCGGCAACAAAATCGTTATCAGCGTCGAGAAACTCGAGCGCCGGGTGGCCCTCCTCGAGGACGGCCAGCTCGAGGAATATAGCGTCGAGCGCGACGGCTCCCGCAATATTGCGGGCAGCGTTTACAAGGGCCGGGTCAAGAATATCGAGCCAGGTCTGAAGGCGATGTTTGTCGACATCGGCCTGGAAAAGAATGCGTTCCTCCATTTTTGGGATGCGATTCCAGCCGCGCTCGATAGCGGAATCGAGGAAATCGAACGGCCCGCGCGTGGTAATCGGAAAAACCCGAAAAATCGCCTAACGGCGAAGGATATTCCGAGCATTTACCCGATCGGATCGGAAGTCATCGTGCAGGTCACAAAGGGCCCGATCGGCACCAAGGGTCCTCGCGTTTCGACCAATCTGAGCTTTGCCGGGCGCTATCTCGTGCTCATGCCTTTCAGCGAACGAAGTGGCATCTCTCGCAAGATCGACGATCCAAAGGAACGGGCGCGGTTGCGCAAAATCCTGCGCGAGCTGGATATTCCAGATGGCCTCGGTGTCATCATCCGGACCGTGGGCGAAGGCCAGCGCGCACGTTACTTCGTCCGCGACCTCCATTATCTCCTCGAACAATGGGCGCGGATCGAACAGCAAATCAGCGAGCAGTCCGCCCCGGCCCAGGTCTTTGAAGAACCCGACCTCGTCGAGCGCACCGTGCGCGATTTTCTGACAGACGAAATCGATGAAGTGGTTTGCGACGATCACCCCTCGGTCGAGCGAATGGTCGCCCTGGTGGGAGAAATTTCGCGCCGGGCAAGGAGCCGGATCAAGTTTTACGACAGCAGCGCGGCGATCTTCGAGACCTTCGGAGTGCAGAAGCAAATCGACGACGCTTTTCACCGGCAGGTCTGGCTAAAATGCGGCGGCTACATCGTGATCGACGAAACCGAAGCGCTCGTGGCGGTGGACGTGAACACCGGCCGCAACAAGGGCGGACGCGACGTTGAGAAAACGATCCTGCAAACCAATCTCGAAGCGGCCGACGAGATCGCGCGCCAGCTTCGTTTGCGCAACATCGGCGGCCTGATCATCGGCGATTTTATCGACATGAAGAATCGGAAGGACCAGCAGATGGTTTACAACCGGATGCGCGAGCGGTTGAAGCGCGACAAGGCGAAGACTCACGTTCTGCCGCTTTCCTCGTTAGGCCTGATGGAAATGACGCGGCAGCGCGCGCAGGAAAGCCTGAGTGATTCCCTTTATCAAAACTGCCCTTACTGCGAAGGCCGCGGTGTCGTGAAAACGACCATGAGTACCAGCGTGGAAGTGCATCGCGCGCTGAACGCAGTCATGCGCAAATATCAGGACACGATTCACGAGATTCGCGTCATCCTGAATCCCGATGTCTTGAAGCGCCTGAAAGAAAAAGACGAGGAATTGCTTGTCGATTTGGAGCGCCGTTACGCCGGGCGGCTTATGTTCCGGGCGGACCCGAGTTTCCATCACGAAAAATTCGTCTTGACCGACGCCAACACCGGCGCAGAGCTCAGCGCCTGATTGTTTTTCGGTCGTAAAGAGTTGGGGGGGAGCAGACTAAAATCTGCTGTAACTGCCCTCACTAGCGCTTGTCTCCTTAAGCATGGGGAAATGACAGCCGTTGGGCGGTTCGATTCCGTATCGGATATAGACGGCGCTGCAAGGGAACCCCGGCACCGAAAGCCAAAATATTTAACAGGGAGAAAAGGAAATGAAGAGATTTGTCGTTAGTCTATTTGCGCTCACGACCTTTGCCACCGTGACCAGCCATGGCGGTCCGGTAGAATCAAACTATCAGCAGGCGCAAACCTATCAGCCGTCGCAGGTTTGGTTTCGCGACCGGGAGTGGAACTTCGATCTCTTCGGCGCGTATGCGTTTACGACCCGCCCCTATCAAAGCGATCGTTATCTCGGGACTGATCACGCCTTCGGTGGCGGGATCGATGCGAACTACATGTTTAATCGTTATTTCGGAGTCGGCGCGGAAGGCTACGGACTCGCCGCTGACGACGCGGTGGGTCAGGCCTCGGGGAATTTGATCTTTCGCTACCCGATTCCGGGGACACGTTTCGCGCCCTACGCTTATGCCGGCGGCGGGGCGATTTTCAACGGATCGCGGATCGAGGATCTGGTCGATCGCGGGCAAAGCATTGGCAGCATTCGGCGGCACAGCGACGTCGAAGGGATGGGTCAGTTCGGAGCGGGATTCGAGATTCGCCTCACGCCTAACGTTGGGGTGATCAACGATTTCAGCTGGAACGTGGTGAACGGCGATCGGAACGACTTCGGGATCGTGCGTTCCGGCGTCCGCTTCGCCTTCTAGGGCTCCGCTGCGTCCTACAGAAACGTGCTAATCTCGGGCAGAGGTTTGCGCTGAATGTCGGGCACCTTCGCGTCAGCAGCAGGGTGCCCGATGACGAGGAGCAGAAACGGTTTTTCATGGACCGGGCGATGCAGAAGTTTGTTCAGAAATCCCATCGGGCTCGGCGTGTGAGTAAGCGAAACCAAACCCGCCTGATGGATCGCGGCGACGAGAAAACCGGTTGCGATTCCGACCGACTCGGTCGCGTAATAATGCTTTAGTTTCCGGCCATCCGGGAGAAGCCGATAAGGCTGGGAAAAAATCGCGATCAGCCAGGGCGCGGTCTCGAGGAAAGGCTTGTTGGAATCGGTCCCGAGCGCGGCCAGGGCCTCCAGCCACTCGTTAGGCGCGCGGTTTTCGTAAAACTCTCTCTCCTCCAATTCAGACGCCGCGCGGATTTGATGTTTCAGGATTGGATCGCTCACCGCCACGAAATGCCAGGGCTGAAGATTGGCCCCGTTAGGCGCGCTGCCGGCGGTGCGCAGGCAGTTCTCGATCACCTCGCGCGCCACTGGCCGATCGGAAAAATCGCGCACCGTGCGACGCCGGGCCATTCGCGCCTGGAATTCAGCAGCCCGCTCAAGAATTTCTCTTTCGCTGAGCTTCTCGGGCGACGGCAACGGGATAAATTTCGGCTCGCTCACAGGCAGATCCTACATTGCGCGGAGCGCGATTGCGATTCCGGCTTGAGCCGCGAAACTGTCGCGATGTCTTTTGCCACCGTTCTGGATCGCCTCCCGGCTCAGTCGCCAATCGTGCGGCGTTTCGCTGAGTTGCTCGCGCCGGCGGATGGCGCGCGGCTGGAGGCGATGGCCCAGGAGGCATGCGTTCTGACTCGGCAAAATTTCGGACGCACGATGCGGATGTTTGCCCCGCTTTACCTGAGCAATGAGTGCATCAACAACTGCCGTTATTGCGGTTTCTCGCGCGACAATCCGATCCTGCGGATCACCCTCACCGTCGAGCAGGTTCTGGCGGAAGGCCTCCATCTCGTGGCCCAGGGGTTCCGCCAGGTTCTGCTCGTCGCCGGGGAGCATCCGAAATTTGTCAGCGGCAGTTATCTTTCCGACTGCATTCGGGCGCTGACCCCGCATTTTCCGTCGATCTCGCTCGAGCTCGGCCCGATGGAGAAGTCGGAATACGAGCCGTTGGTTGCGGCCGGCGCGGAAGGGTTGGTCGTTTACCAGGAGACTTACGACCGCGACGTCTATGCAGAAATGCACACCTCGGGACCGAAGCGCGATTTCAACTGGCGACTCGATTGTCCGGCACGCGCCTACGATGCTGGTTTCCGGCGAATCGGGGTCGGGGCGTTGTTTGGCCTCGCCGCCTGGCGTCCGGAAGCGCTCGATCTCGCCGCCCACCTCGAGTATTTGCTCAAGCGTTGCTGGCAATCGGACCTTACTGTCAGCCTGCCACGGCTGCGTCCGGCGGCCGGGGAGTTCGTTCCGCCCTTTTCGTTAGGCGACCGCGACCTGGCGCAACTAATCTGTGCCTTTCGGATTTGTTTTCCGCGGGTCGGCATCGTCCTGAGCACACGCGAGCCGGCCTTGCTGCGCGACGCGCTGGCGTCGTTAGGCGTGACGATGATGAGTTCGGGCAGCCACACCGAGCCGGGAGGTTACACCGGCCAGGGGCGCGGGGCCGTGCACCGGACTGTGCGCGGACGCATTCAGCCGCCGGATGAAAGCGCGGACGCGCTGGCGACCGGTCAATTCGAGATCAGCGACGAACGTTCCCCGGCCGAAGTCGCCGACGTCCTGCGCCGGGAAGGGTTCGAGCCGGTCTGGAAGGATTGGGACCAGGCGCTGGCGGCCCGATGAAGATTTTCGTCAACGGCGAAGCTGCCGAGTGCAAAGAGACGACGGTTGGGGAGTTGATCGCGCGCCACGGGCTCGTGCCGGAAACGACGCTGGTGGAGCAGAACGGCCAGGCGCTGTGCCGGAGCGAATGGGCGGTGCAGAAGTTGGAAGAGGGCGACCGCCTGGAAATCCTGCGGGTGGCGGCGGGCGGCTAGTTAATCCGCTTTCTCTTCGGCTTCTTCGCCTTCCTTTACGATATCGCCGGTGGTGAAGAGAATGCCCTGCAAAATCTCCCGCCACTTTGGTTTTCGGCGGAGGAGAAACTCGAGGTCCATCCCGAAGTGTTTGAACTCTTCCTTCTGGGCGTTCTGCATGATCGCCTTCGCCACTTTATCTTTCTCGACGGACATCCTTTGCTCGTACCAGTCGATCGCCTGGGCTTCCTCGATGAGGGAGAGGATCATGCGGGCGAAAGTGCGCGTCTCCTGCGAAAGTTCGTTAGGTGGCTCGTGATATTGATCGAATCCCATACACGAATGAATCGGCCCGGATCGAACTGGCGCGGCTACTATTGGGACGAAATATTGTAAATTTCGACGAGGCCGATACCGCTTGCGCCGTTCACATCCGAAAGGATGGCGGTGTAATTTCCCGGGAGAAGCGGCGCGAGAATGGCGGCTTCGAGGGTATCCGTCGGGGCCAGTCCGGTCGCGGCGATATCGGCTGCCTGCGTGTCCTGCCAGTTGTTGTTCGTCGCGATGAGCTGGCCGAGGCCGTCATAAAGCAGGAGTTGCGGGTCGGGCAATGGGTTGGCCACGGACGGCGAGCCAAGGGCAAGCGAGGGGCCAAGACCGCGGATCACAACGGTTTGCCCGGTGGTGCCGCCCACGATCAACCCGGCAATCATGACGCCCTCGCCGGTTTCGATTTGCCCGCGGGTCGAGATGTTGAGCAATTGCGGAAGGTTGAGCGAATCGAGATCGTAAACCTCAACCAGCGCGATGTTGTTCGCGCTGCCGTCGACCCCGTTTACGACCGCAGTGTAGGCCCCGGGCAGGAGGTCTATGAGGAGGGCGGACTCGCGCGAATCGGTCGGGGCAAGGCCGCTGTCGATAATTTCCTGGGCGTTGCTGTTCGTCATCCAATCGCCGTTGCTCGCGATTAATTGGCCGGAGGAATTGTAAAGCTGAAGGCTCGGATCGAGCAGCGGAGAAAGGACGCCGCGCGTGCCTAACGAGGGACCGAGCGCGCGCACAACGACGGTTTTCAGGCTGCTTCCACCACTGAGAATAAAACCGCCGATCTCGACTTTCTCGCCTGCCTCGGCCGGGGCGCGGGTGGAAATGTTGAGGAGCGCATCGCCGGAAACGGTCGGAGTAGGAGTGGCCGAGGGATCGGGCGTGGGAGTGATGCTCGGGACGGGCGTCGCGCTCGGCGTCGGAGTCACGCTCGGTGTGGGCGTAACCGATGGAGTTGGGGTGATGCTGGGAGTGGGAGTCACCGACGGCGTCGGTGGTACACTCGGGGTTGGACTGATCGTCGCCGTCGGACTGGGCGTGACGGTTGGCGAAATCGTCGGTGAAGGCGTTTGAGCTGAGGCGACGGAGCCGAAAAAATGGAAGGCGCAACCGCAGGCGACGATCAGCAGAGAGGCGGGCTTGGGCACAGTTAGACTTTCATCGGTATCTCTTCAAGGTAAAGAGGCCGGTAAGAATTTCCGTGTGCCGGTTAAGGAGGAGGCAGGGCAGTGCCCGACTTGCTCTTAACGAGCCCGATGTCGGCGCTGTTCAGGTTGCCATCGGTGTTCAAATCGGTCCTGAAATTCGTCGAGTCGACCGGCTGACCGGATTTTGATTTCGTCTGTCCGATATCGGCCGAATTGACGCTTCCGTCGCCGGTCGTATCGCCCGTCAGGATACCCATCCGGACCGCGACATCGTTGGTGTTCACACCGTCGCTGACTCCCGCCAGGGTGAGCGTGATGTATTGAGCGCTCGCCACGCCGGTGAGGTCGACCGTAACCACGGTTGAGCCCGTCGAAGCGCCGATGCTGCCACTGCCTGAAGTGATCGAAGCGCTTGTGTAAGTGACCGCGACAGGGAAGCTGATGACGATCTGGAACGCGTTCGTAGCCCCGCCCGCCCGGCATTCAATTCCGGGTGTGCCCGAAAGCGGCAGGTTTACATCAAAGGGAGTGGGGATCCCGGTATGGGTTTTGCGCGAAACCGCGCTCATGGCCGCAACGGGATACGAGTTTGTCCAGAAGGTGGAGGTTCCGCCGACCTTCCGGACGATGAATCCCGCTCCCTGCGGGATCACGTCCCCGCCATGATCCGCCAGAGTGGCGTCGCCGAGCCGCCTCCAACGCGTGTCGTAAAAATAAGTCGCACTCGGTGATTTATCGAAAGCCGCTGCCGCATTGTCGAAAACCAAAAGCTGATCACTTGGTCCAAATGCGCTGCTCAGTCCGGTCGCATTCAGGGCCACACCCACGGGCCGGACGAGGCCGAGCGGGTTATCCTGCCCAGGGCTGGCGGCTGTGATGAGCGGCACGGAAATCTTCTTCAGCAGCACGGCGCCGAGATTCGTCAGCGGGAGCGTGGGCGCTCCATTGGAATTGCGCACGACAAAATAACCGTCGGGCAGCAAGAGATCGTCATCGCCAACTCCGGCTGGGCTGACGCGCTGCCAGGCGCCATTATTGAAGTAGTATTCTGCGGAGTAAGGAAGGTTAATCCCGACTGCGGCATAGTTTGGAACGCGCAGGAGAGTTTTGTAGGTCGGGGGCGAGACCGTGGGCGTGAAGGAAACGTTGGCGTCAATCGCCGGGAAAATGGTGGCCGGTGTCCAATAGGGGATGATCACGACCTGGGTGTTGGCTGGGACGCCGGTCAGGTCGTCGCTCGTCGTGTCGATGGTCAGCGTGGATGAGGAGTTGGCCGTGATTGTATAAGTGTGACCTTCCTTAGGATTGGCGGTCGCCGCGGAACCGAGGAGCGCGTAATAGTGGTTCGGCTGGCTTCCTTGGGCGTAGACGAATTGGTTCGCCGTCCAGCCCGGCGATCCGGAGATGGTCAGGACGTTTCCGCTAGCCGAGGCGATCGAGCCGACAAAAGCCTGCGGGCGGGTAAAGGGCGTTGCGACCAACGTATCCGAGTTGGACAAGCAGGATGTGGTCGTAAAACCGACCGGGTCGGTCACCACGCTGTCAGCCGCGCTGAGGGAGGCAAAAACGAGCATCCCAACCACAGGCGCGAAAAGAAGCGTCGTCCGGCGGAGAAGATCTGAATATTGCATGATGATGGCGACGCGGTAAGTCGGCTTCACTGGCAGCCAGGAATAATCGGAAACCCGGGTGGATGCTTAGCGAGACTGCTCGTCGTGGGCAAGGAAAATCGGGGCCTTTTGGGCAGCTATTTCAGTTAACAATAAGCCTGACTTCACGCCTCCCCGTTAAATCTGCACGGTCTGGCTCGGGGGCGGCCGGGCACAGGAGAGTGGCTTTCGCCTGCGACGAAGATTTCTCTGGGCAGAGACGACTCCCTTCCTCATTCTTCCCGCCGCCTAACGTATGAGTGAACTTGCGCACAAGTATCCGCCCGGTTTCCGAGCCCGGCGCGGTTTGAACTGGGGGATCATCGGTCTCCTCTACGCCTCCTTTTACATGTGCCGCTACAACTTCCGCTGGGCCACCCCGGGGATGGTGGCGGAGTTCGGATTCAGCACTTTCCAAATCACTGGAATGCTGAGCGCGTGGTCGATCGCCTACGGCACCGGCCAACTCGTGAACGGCCTGCTCACCGACCGCATCGGTGGCAAGACCGCGATGCTCATCGGTGCCGTGGGGACGATCACGATCAATCTCATTTTCGGTTTCGCATCGTTCGCCGGCACCTTCACTACGTTTGCCGCCATTTGGCTGATGAACGGCTACCTCCAGTCGTTTGGCGCCCCGGGCATGATCAAGATGAACGCCGCCTGGTTTCGGCGCACCGAACGCGGAACCTTCGCCGGCATTTTCGGTTTCATGATTCAGTTCGGCCAGTTTGCGATCAATAATCTGGCCCCGCTCATTCTCGCCGGCTTCGTCGTTGGCACTTGGGTCGTGGCCAAGGACGACTGGCATTACCTCTTCCGCATCCCGCCTTTCATTGTTGCGACGGCCGCCATTCTCCTGGCGTTTTTCGTCAAGGAAACACCAGAGGAGGCGGGGTATCCCGGCCAAATCGAGGGCGAAGGCGATGCCAGTAGCCGGGCGAACATTCGCGACTCCTTCGTCACCATTTTCACCCATCCCCTCATCTGGTTCTATGCCGTCGCCTATGCCTGCACCGGCGCGGTCCGCAATAGTTCGGACCAGCTCATGATTCTTTACTTTCACGACCAATTGAAACTGAACATGGCGGACAAACCTGCGGCAGTGCTCTGGACCGTGAACCTGATGCCGCTCGTTGCCGTCCTCGGTTCCTTCAGTGCGGGGATCATTTCCGACAAGTTTTTCGAGGGGCACCGTTCTCCGGTTGCGATGATGCTCTATTTCGTCGAATGCGCCGTCATTTTGACGGCGGCGATCGTGATTGCGACCGGCGTGGTCAGTCCGACGCCAGGAGGTATTTTCATCGGCTCCCTCTTTCTTGTCCTCGTCGCTCTGACCGCCAACTCGACTCACGCCATCGTCGGCACGGCCGCTCCGATGGATATTGGCGGTCGCAAAATGGCGGGCTTTGCCTCGGGGGTGATCGATTCCTTTCAATACTACGGCACTGCCCTCGCGCTCCCGTTCACCGGCTGGATGATCGATCATCATGGCTGGGGCGTCTGGTATCCGATCATGGCCGGCTTTGGCGCGATCGGCGGTGTCTCGATGTTGCTCGTGATGAAGAAACAACGCCGGGTGCACGAGGCCGGCGATGTGCGTGCGATCTCCCGCTAGAGATCGTTAGGCCGAAAGCCCTCGGTCGAAAATTGTGGGGCCGCGCCGATTCGGTCCGGGGTAGCGCCTGCGTCTCGCGGGCTGGCGACGGTGTTCCGCCGTCGCGAACTTTCCCTCGCGGCGCTATTCCATTCGGCGATTCGAACTCAGAGAAAAGTTTCTCGCGGCAGAATCCCGCGACCAGCAGGCGAGACGCGTGCGCGACCCCGAAATGTCTCCACCGTTCATCAGAAGAACGAAAGCTGTTCGTTAGGCCGACGGAAGGCGGCGGTGGAAAGTTTCGGACGCTCGCCGATTCCGGCCCGTTTGCAGCCGGCGGAGAAGAGATCGCGGATCTGGTCCGCGAAAATTCCTTCGCCGCGCATCCGCGTTTTGAAACGGGGATCATTCAGCCGCTCCCCGCCGCGCAGATGCCGAATCCGACCGAGCACCTTTTCTTTCCGATCAGGGAAATGTTCCTCCAGCCAGCGCTCGAACAACGGCGCCACGGCATACGGCAGCCTAACGACGGTATAACCGGCAAACTGCGCGCCCGCTTCCGCCGCCGCGGCGAGGATCGCCGGCACCTCGTGATCCGTCAGGCCGGGAATGATAGGAGCCGTCATCACGCCGACCGGGATGTTCGCGCCGCGCAGTTGTCGGATCGTCTCGAGTCGCGCGCGCGGCGCGGAGGTGCGCGGCTCGAGGACGCGCTGGAGCTTCGGATCCAGCGAGGTGATCGAGATGTTGACCGCCGCAGCCTGATGCGCCGCCAGTTCGCCTAACAAATCGATGTCGCGCGTCACGAGTTGATTTTTCGTGATGATTCCGACTGGATTCCGAAATCTGGCCAAAACCTCGAGACAGCGTCGCGTGATCTGCAATCGCTTCTCGACCGGCTGATACGGATCGGTCACGCCGCTCATGACCAGCATCTGCGGTTTCCAGCGCGGCTTGGAAAGTTCGGCGGCGAGGAGCTCCGGTGCGTCTTCCTTCACCATGATCCGGCTCTCGAAATCGAGCCCGGCGGAAAATCCCAGAAATTCGTGGGTCGGCCGTGCGTAGCAATAAATGCAGCCGTGCTCGCAGCCGCGGTAGGGATTGATGCTCGACTCGAAGCCGACATCCGGGCTGTCGTTATGCGCGATGATGGTGCGGGTGAAATCGCGGTAGTAAAGCGTCCGGCGCTTTGGTCGATCGCGATCGTTCTCGTCTTCCGGGTCGGGCTCGAGGTGGAGGGCTTCGAATCGGTTGGCAGGATTATGAGAAGCGCCGCGGCCGTGGATCGGGTTTGGTTTTGTGATGTCGCCGGTCACTTCCACACGTTCGTATGAACGTAAAGCCTGTCCAGCAGAAAAGGCGCGGCAGCCGGTAGCGCGAGACTCCGTCGAGCATGGGAGGCAGGTTGTTTCGTGGCGGCGCGCTAACCCGGCTCGACGGAGTCTCGCACCACCGAAGGGCCAAACACCTCGCACACGCCGCGGGCTCGCCAGCCTAACGATCTTGCCGGAGGACGATTTGAGGGTAAAACTATCGCGCGGTCGCAAGCCAGGGAGGGGTGGTCGAGTGGTTGATGGCTCCAGTCTTGAAAACTGGCAGGGCGCAAGCCCTCGTGGGTTCGAATCCCACCCCCCCCGCTCTGGAAGATTTCAGACCGCCGGCGGTCGCCAACGCGCGCACAGCCAGGCGCAGAAGAGGCCGAGCACCATGGCGCAGACCACGTCAGAAAGATAATGTGCCGCCACGTACATGCGCGAAAAGGCGATGAGCAGCGGGATGGGCGCGAGAGCGAGGGCGAGGCGGCGGTTGGCGAAGAGGAGCACGCCAAAAAACGCCGTCGTGGCCGCGGTGTGCCCGCTCGGGAACGAATTGTATTTCGGATTCAGGTGCGGGCCGTTCCATCCGAGTTCCTGTTTGACCGATGGCCGGGCGCGACCGGTCGCTATTTTGATGCCTCGGGCGACGATGCCGGCCAGAGCGCAGGCCATGATCATCGTTAGGCCGATCTGGACCCAGCGTTTGTTTCCGCGAAAAAAAGCGACTGCGATAATCAGCAGGCCTGCGATGACATGTTCCGGCCAGTCCCCGTAGCGGCTAACGTTCCGCATCACCTGCTTCGTGGTGCGGTTTGAGTGCTCGGTCATCCATGCGCTAACGGTGCTGTCGAAATGGAAGGCGGCCGCGATCGCGAGCAGCGCGAGGACGACAATGAGCAACCACTTCCAGACCGGCGCGATTTTGTTCATCGAGAATTTGCCGGTTGTGTTTCGGCCTGCGCCATCTTTGAATCGCTCTCTTGCAACCTGCAACTCGCAATTTCGCGGCCCTCTTCTTTGGTTGCCTCCTTTTTCACCTCGCGGGCACGTGGATGCTGCCGCTGGTCGATCGCGACGAACCGCGTTTCGCCGAGGCGTCGCGAGAGATGATCGAACGCGGCGATTATGTCGTGCCCTATTTCAATGATCGCTACCGTTTCGATAAACCGCCGCTGACTTACTGGTGCCAGGTCGCGAGCTATCGGGTCTTTGGGGAAAATCCGTTTGCGGCCAGGCTGCCGAGCGCGCTGGCGGCGGCCTTGACGGCGGTTGCCATTTTCGCCTGGGGCCGACGGCTCGACCTGGCTCGCGCAGGTTTTTGGTCCGCGATAATTTTTACCCTTTCTCTGCAGACTTTCGTGCACGCCAAGGCTGCCGTGGCCGACATGTGGCTCGTCTTCTTTATGACGCTGGCGCATTGGGCCGGTTATGAATTGTTGCGCGACCGTTACGGCGGGACCTGGCGAAGCGTAGTCGTTAGGCCAGTTGGTCTGCGCGGCTGGTGGTGGATGTTTTATCTCTCGCTCGTCCTCGCTTTTCTGGCCAAGGGCCCGATCGGCCTGATGCCGTTAGGCACGGTCATGGTCATTCAGTGGCGGCGGCCAGTAGGTCATTTTTCGGGCCGTTTCTTTTTCGTTAGGGGAATTCTTCTCCTGCTTGCGCTGGTCGCACTTTGGGGCGTGCCGGCGGTCCTCCAGACGCAGGGGGAATTCCTGAAAGTGGGTCTTGGGCGGCATGTTGTCGGCCGCTCGTTTGGCACCATGCAAGGGCATGGCGGAACTTCCCTTTTCACCGCGCTGGCCTCGTTGCCATTTTATTTCCTCACCGTCTTCATCACCTTTGCGCCCTGGTCGTGGAAGCTCCCCTGGCTGACTCGCCAGCTTTGGCGCCAGCGGGATGCGCTCGATCTTTACCTCATCGCCGGTTGCGCGGTGATCGTCATCATTTTCAGCATCGTGAAGACGAAACTGCCGCATTATATCCTGCCGGCGTTTCCGCTTCTCGCGCTGCTGCTGGCGCGGCATTGGCTCGCAGCGCCAGCCGCTGAACGAGTCCTGCGTCGCTGGGCGGTCGCCACTGCAGCCGTTATGGTGGCGGCGGCGTCTATCGGCTTTCCGTTGATCGCGCCTTGGTTCCCTTCGTCCGTCCTCTTTCAGAAAGCGGCGCCGTACCTGCAACCCGAGATGGATTTTGCGGCTTATGATTTCGATGCGCCGAGCCTGGTTTGGAATTTCCGCAGCCGGGTCCACGGATTTCTGGCCTATAACCGGGAAGACAATCGCGACGTCGCCGCCTTGCAGCCGGATCAAATCCCGCCCTTCTTGGCCAGTCCGGGTCCGCATTTTGTTGTCTTGCCGAGCGCGGTGGCGGATCGACTTTACCCGGCGCTTCCGCGCGGTTATCGGAAGTTCTCGACCCACGGCTTCGATATTGCGAAGGGCCGCTGGGTTGACCTGACCTTGATAATGAAAAACACATGATCACTTTTCTGCACGGCCGCCTAACGAGCGCACTCCCAACCCAGGCGATTGTCGATGTCGGTGGCGTCGGCTACGAGGTTTTCATCCCGCTCTCGAGCTACGATAAGCTGCCCGCGCCCGGCGCGGCGGTGCAGATTTTGACGCATCTCCACGTCCGCGAAGACGCTCAGATTCTTTACGGGTTTATGACCGCCGCGGAGCGCGATCTGTTTCGCCTTCTCGTCAACCACGTGAGCGGGATCGGTCCGAAACTGGCCCTCGCCGTCCTGAGCGGAATGAGCGTGAGCTATTTCAAAAGCGCGGTCGTGAATTCCGATGTCGCGTCACTGTCCAAGATCAGCGGCCTCGGAAAGAAGACGGCCGAACGAATCGTCCTCGAACTCAAAGACAAACTCGGGGTTGCCGCGGCCTGGGAAGTGGCGAGTGGCACACAAATGCCGACGCCCGAGCAGGAGCAGGCGAATGAAGCCGTCCTCGCCTTGATCGCTCTCGGCTACAAACAGGTCGAGGCGCACAAGGCGGTGCGCGACATTCAGCAGAATGGGAAGGAAAGCCAGACGGCGGAAGACCTCGTTAGGCTAACCTTGCAACGTCTCGCCTCCGGGCGCTGAGCCGTCTTTGCCGACGATCTGTTGGTAGGCCGCGGGGTCGGTGGCGCCTTCGGTCACGAGGAGGATCGCGCGCGTCTCTTCGGTCACGCCGAGTGCGCTGCGATATTTCCGATTTCCGTCCCCGGTCAATATTTCAATCAAACCGGCTAGGCTGGCCGCGCCGGTTTCGCCTGCGACAATGCCTTCTGCAGCCAGGGCTCTCATCGCTTCCCGAGCGCGCTCGTCGGGAATTGCCAGGAAGGAGTGGATTCCGCGCGAGACGACTGGCCAGGCGATGAGCGAGGGGCGGCCACAGTTCAATCCCGCCATAATGGAGTCGTGCGGCCCGGGAAGACTAACGATCTGCCCGGCTTCGATCGAAGCAAGAGCGCAGGCGGCCTGGAGTGGTTCGACGCTGACGATTTTCGGCATGCGAGAAAAGACATGCCTAACGAGAGCTGCGGCAAGCGCGCCGACGCCGAATTGAATTGGGAAAAGGTCCGACATTTTCTCGCCGCGCCGATCCATCTCGTCCTCGATTTCCCAAAGGATCGTCGAATAACCTTCCATGACCCATTGCGGAATCTGTTCGTAGCCCGACCAGGAGGTATCGGAGATGACGAGACAACGATCGTTTGCTTCACGCGCCGCCCGCTCGACGGCATCGTCATAGGTACCCTCGATCACTTCGACCCGCGCGCCTTCGCTCGCAATCCCATCGATTCGCGCCTGCGCGGTTCCCGCGGGAACGAAAATCCGGGCTCCTAGCCCGAAGAGAGCTGCGATGTGCGCGACGGCGCGTCCATGGTTGCCATCGGTTGCCGTCACAAGAGTGAGCGGACGCAGCGGGGCTAGTTTTGCCGTCAAATCAGCAAGGGTACCCCAAGGCTCGAGCGATTTGCCGAGCCGAGTCTCCAGGGTGCGATAGACAGCCCAGGAAGCGCCCAGAATTTTGAAGGCTGGGAGCCCGAGACGGCTCGATTCATTTTTCACCAAGAGCTGTCGGATCCCGAGTCTCCGGGCGACCTCGGGAGCGTTGATCAAAGGGGTCGGAGCGTAGTCCGGCAAGCGGCGATGAAAATTCAGCGGTTCGCGCGAGGCCAAATCGGCCGTCGAGGACGCTGAGATCGTCGGCGAGTTAAGAAAAAAGCGCGTCTCATCTTCGCGGATCATCGTTGGGCTCGGATTTAGACTTCATCCTTTCCGCGGCTTCTTCTTCTGGATGACCGGTAACGCGCGTTTGTAACCAAAGATCGTGTAGTCGAAAAACATGTTCCCCGTCATGTCATGCACGTCGCGATTCCGCCGTTGTCGAGAAAACGAACTCGATCGATCTGGAAAAAAAACATGGAAGCCTCCTGCTTTTGGGTTGTCCTCCGAGCTATAACAAAGCTTTGTGCGCGAGAGAAGGCGGAATTTGGCCGCTGAGGTTTTGCGCTTGCTGGCGTTTTGCCGTCTCGGCAGGCTCGGGTGACGTGCTCACGATTCGCCACCTAACGAAAAGCTACGGCTCGCTTCTCGCGCTCGACGACATCTCGCTGACGCTGGAGCCGGGAGAGTTCTTCGGGCTGCTCGGGCCGAACGGCGCCGGAAAACCACCCTCCATGTCGCTTGTCACCGGAATTCGGCCAGCCGACAGCGGCGATTTTTTTTGCAGGGAGGAAATTCCAGCGCGAGCGGATCGAGCAGCGCGCACAGTTGAGTTTCGTCCCGCAGGCTCTCGCCTTGTACGACAAACCTCGGGAACCTCTTTCTCATCTGCATGGCGCCCTCGATCGCCTGCGCCATTCGGCATGCTCCTGGTCGCGATTGCCCCGACTTCCGTGGCCGCTAACGGCCTCAGCACTTTCCTTGTTCTCACCAGGCTCGATGGCTTCCTCGAGGTGCTGTGGGCGAATTGCACCACGCTCGAGCTCCTGCCCACGCTCGGAGCTGAGCGAAACGGTGGCAATTTGAACTCCCTTGCGTTCGTTCTGCGGCTGTAGCCCCGCGGATCAGCGCATCTCGGTCTCGACGATCGCGCTCGCATCGCGATTGCGCGGGCAGGGTGGCGCGACCGGCGTCGCATTGGTGGAAGGATACAAGCCGCGCGCCTCGGCGACGCTGCTGATTCGTTAGGCGAGAGTCGAATTACTTCCCGCCTGTCACCGTGTAACCCGCGGCGCGCAGGTCAGTCGCCAAGTCCGTTTCCATCTGGACCGCGGCCTCGAACGGCATCGGGTTGAAATGCTCGTAAAGCTCGGGCAACAGACGGACGCCGTATTTTTCCACCACCCAGGCGGACTTGTAGCCGTGCTTGTGGTTCTCAAAGCGGTGCTCGACCGGCAGCCCGGTCATTCCCACGTAAACGCAGGGCTTGGCGAGGTCGCGCTTCGGATTGAGCCGTAGCACGGCGCGGTGCTTCAGGACCGCCTCGTCGAGCAGGATCACGTAGACATTGTGGTGAAAATCCTCCCGGCCGGACACGGGGAAAGATACACGAAAATATTTTGGCCTATCAGACAGCGAATGTCCTACCTGGTGTTTTAGAGTTCTCGCATGACAAAAAATATTCGCTTGAACTCGCGCATGACGGGCTCCCTGATCAATCGTCCTCCCGGGATGCGCGTCCCGCGCGGACTCGCCATGCTGCGCGCGCTGCGTCTCCGACTCGCCGCGGAAAAGTTTCCCCGTTTCCAGCAGGAAGAGTTCCTTTTCACGAAATAGGCACCCGAAACGAGGGGCGGGATGGTGCGCGATGCAGGGTTCGAACCTGCGACTTCTTGCGTGTGAAGCAAGCGCTCTACCACTGAGCTAATCGCGCCGGAAATCGAGCGACCGTAGATTTACAGCGCTCCTCGCGCCGGGCAACTTTTTTGATCGCCCCGCCGCGGACGCGCGATTCGTTAGGCCTTTTCAGCCGCGACGGTGAGAGCGAGAGCCGCGGCCGGCTCGGTCGCCCGCACTTTGCGAGGAGGGCGAAAATGCGGGGCCCGCCCGGAGATCGCTTCGCGGAAGTAGATGGCGACGCAGACGAGAAGCAGCCCGGAAGCGAATGGCCGCAGGCGCTCCAGGAAATCAATCGTTGCGAGAGTCGGTCCGAGCTTTTTGTCCATCAGGAGCACCTGCGTAATCATCGTGGCGCTCATGATGGAGAAGACGAAGTGAACCACGCTCAGACGCACGCTGACGCCGAGCGCGACGGCGCTCAGGATCGCGCCCCAGAGGAGGTAGCGCTCGTGCATCTGCGCGAGGAGCGCAAACATGAGAAGCCAGGGCGTGGCGACTGCGATTAGGAGACGTGGGTCTCTTGACCGTGCATGCCGGGCTGCGCCGAAAGCGCAGAGTGCGAGGGCGCCCAGGTAAAGCAGGCGCAGTGCCCATTGCAGGGTGACGACGAAGTGCAGCGACCCCAACTGCGGCGACCAGATCGGCTCCTTGAGCGAAAGATTCCAATGCGAGAGCAGCGAGGGGAGGTTGTAGCAGGAGCTGATGAAAAGATACGGGTAGCGCTCGCTGCCGTAGAGGAATCCGATCTTCAACCAGGCGAAACTGCCGTCGCCTAGAGCGCCAATCGTGAACGCGGCGACGCCGGCCATTCCGGCCGCCCAGGCCCAGGCGTGCCGCGAACGACGAAAGCGGAGAACGGCCGCGACGGCGATAGCGACCGCGGCGACGCCACCCCACGCGGCAGGAGACTGCAAAAGCCAGGGCGAAACCAGAAAGGCCGTGGTCGCAGCGAAACCGGCCAGAAGCCGCAAAGCGCGGGCCCAGCGCTTTTGCCAGAGCGGCCAAAAAAGGAAGAAAGGCGCGATGAAAAGCAGCTGACCCTTCAGCATTCCTCCGGCCGCTAGCAGGCAACCGCACCAGAACCAGCGCCTCGTAAGTGCGCAGAGCGCGGCGAAAAGGTAAAAAGGAAGAATCCAGCAGTCCCATTGCGGCCAAGCGTGGGCGTCGAGAATGAGTGAGGGTTCGAGCCAGACTACGCTCGCGGCCACCAGACCGCACACCCAGCCGCGCTCGACTGGTGGTAGCCGGTGCAGAAGTCCCGAATCGGTCGCACCCGAGGCGCGCCGCACTCCTAGCCTAACGAGAAGAAAAATTCCGAGGGCCGTGACGAGTTCGGCGAAAAGATTAAGCGTCAGGAGCGGCTCGACGTATTCCGGGGTGCCGTCCTCGGCGCCGGGAAATTTCGCCCGCACCTCCTTGGCCCAGATGGACATGACGAGCAGCCGGAGCGGTGGGTAATCGAGATAATAGTTATTTTCGTAGGCGTCGTCCTGCACCCGGTCGTAGAGCGCGAGATAGCCGCGGGCCAAGGTCGTCCATGAATCGCCTTCTTCCCCAGGCGAAAGCCGGCGCCCTTCGGTCAGTGTCTGGCTACCCCAGAAAAATCCGTTCACAATGTCGCGCTGAAAGCGCAGGTGAGTCGTTTCCCGCCAGGCGAAGTGGCGGAGTGCGATCCCGCCGACGAGAAGAGCGAGGAGAACGAGCCCGAGAAGGACTTGACGCACGCGAAGCGAGCCCAGGATCTTGGCGGAAGGTGCGGGCCGCTCCATCAGGGCGGCACCATCGACGATTCGCGCGTTTCGGGCAAATAACGTTCCGGTAAAAAGTCTTCGCTAGGCCGGAATGAAGACCTCATCAAACATGCAAAGCATGCGGCGAATCTCGAATGGTTTGGTGAGGTAATTGCGGGCGCCGGCCGTGACCATACGCTCGATCTGGCGCGGCGTGGCGTCGGCACTGATTTTTCCGACCTCCCGGATGAGCTTCGGCCCTTCTGTAGCGCAAGAATCGTTCCCACCGGAGCACCGGAATCACGGGCGCTTGCGAATTGCGACCCGGCACTTATCTAAAGGCATGTCCGAACACAAAATGACCCTCACCTGGAAGCGCGCTACGCCCGACTTCGAATACAAGACCTACAACCGCGATCACACCTGGACCTTCGATGGCGGTCACGAAATGACGGCCACCGCCGCGCCGGCTTACCTCGGCAATCCGGACAACGTCGACCCGGAAGAAGCCTTCGTCTCCTCACTCTCGAGCTGCCACATGCTCACCTTTCTGGCCGTCGCTTGTAAGAAGAAGTTCGTGCTCGAGGAATACGTCGACGAAGCCGTTGGCCACATGGAGAAAAATGCGGACGGCAAACTCGCCGTCACCCGGGTCGAGCTTCACCCGAAGCTGAAATTTTCCGGCGACAATCAGCCGACCGAAAAGGACATCGAAGAGATGCACCATTTCGCGCACGAAAACTGTTTCATCGCCAACTCGGTTAAGACCGAGGTCACGGTCGCAAAGTAGCGGCCTCGGAAAGAGAGACAGTTACGAGCCCGGTCAGGGAATGGCGATGCGGTAAAAACGCGCCGCCGGGAGGCCGCCCGTTTTCGAGCCGTCGTCCGTCCAGCTAATGGTCGAGCCTGTCCCGGCGAAATCCGGTGTGATCGCTTGCCAGACCGAATCGGTAAGTGAGTTTTGCCGTTCGAGGCGATAGGTCACACCAGTCTGGGACAGCCAGCTGATCGTGGCGCTGCTCGCATTTTTCGTCAGGGAGCTGACCGTCGGTGTGTCAGCGTTCGGTATCGTTGCTGGCTGGAAGAGATCGCTGAGATCGAGACCGAGGGCGGCGCCTCCAAGCGGAGGAGCTGTCCCAAAAATCTTCTGCAAGGTACGCAAGGTCGAGCTGTGAGTGTAATGAATCGCGTTGTGATAGCCGCCGCCTTTTGCGTAAGGCGAGAGGACAATCATCCCGACGGGGCCGTCGCTACTGCCCGCTCCTTCGTCCCACGTGATGATGACCAGGCCATTACTCTTGTAGGCCGCTGAATTGAGAATCATCGGCAGGTTTTGTGAGAGCCAATTGTCGCCCTGTTTGATCGAGTTACTGACCGGAGCGCAGGAGTCATGCATGTCGTTGCAAATGTTTGGGGTGATAAAGTTGTAGCGTGCAAGATCGTTAGCGCTCAAGTCGGTGGCTAACTCGGTGAAGGGACGCATGACGCTGGTGCAGCCGGAGATCGTCACATCATCGAAATAGGCAAACGGGTTGTGCTTGACGTAGTAGGGATAAGAATCAGTCGTCGGGCAGATCGTCCCGCTAATGTTTTCCTGGTAAGTCTTCCAGGAGATACCAGCATTCTTTAGCTGCGTCACAAAGTGGTTGGTGGTGGTCTGATGATTGACCGAAGGCGGGCTATCGTTCGTGATCCCAAAACCAGTCCCAGCCTCGAGCCAGAGATAGTTAGGCAAGCTCGGGTGAATCGCCGGCGGGTTATAGTATTGGTCGCAATAACTCGACATCGGCAGCAGCGTGGCGTTAATGTAGGGCGCGCTCGCGCTCCCGAGGATGCTCGACCAGTTATGGTTCTCCATCAAGATGACGAAAACCGTGCTGCTCGGGCTCAGTCCGGCTTGGGTCGCGTTTTCCATGCACGCGACCCCGGCCAGAACGAGCAGATGCCACTTCAAGGAATTGCGAACTCTTCGAGAATGCCCCGGCATTGGACCGGGAACGTAGGCAAATGCCCGCCTGCAGGCCACGAAATTCAATCGCGCGCCAAATCATTTGCCAAATGAGAGGCTCGGTCCCAGTTGTATGCCGATGCCAATCGGAACGCAGGATCTTCAGCGCATGGAAAGAATCGTTAGCCTATGCAAGCGGCGCGGCTTCATTTTCCAAGGGAGCGAGATCTACGGCGGCCTCAACGGCGTCTGGGATTACGGCCCGCTCGGCGTGGAGCTGAAACGCAACCTGAAGGATTACTGGTGGCGCGTGATGGTGCGCGAGCGCGACGATGTCGTTGGCATGGATGGTGCCATCCTTACGCACCGTGCCGTGCTGAAAGCGAGCGGGCACGAGGACACTTTCAGCGATCCGATGGTCGATTGCCGCACCTGCAAAGCCCGCCTCCGCGCCGATCAGCTTCCGGAGAAAAACGGCGCGAAACAATGCCCAAACTGCGGCGGCAAAGACCTGACCGAGGCCCGCCCCTTCAACCTCATGTTCTCCACCCAGATGGGCGCGTCGGCCGATCCAGACTCGATCGCTTATCTTCGCCCCGAGACCGCGCAGTCCATTTTCGTCCAGTTCAAGAACGTCCTCGATACCGCCCGCAAGAAACTCCCCTTCGGCATCGCGCAGATCGGAAAAGCCTTTCGGAACGAGATCAACCCGCGCAACTACATCTTCCGCTCGCGCGAGTTTGAGCAGATGGAGATGGAATACTTCTGCCGCCCCGAGCAGGGGATGGAGTTGCTCGATTACTGGCTCGAGGAACGGCTTAAGTTCTACGAAAACATCGGTATTCCGCGCGGCAAATTACACGTCCTCACCGTGCCCGACGCGGACCGCGCCTTTTATTCGAAAGGCACCTACGACATCGAATACGAATTCCCCTTCGGCCGGCAGGAGCTCGAAGGCGTGGCCTACCGCACCGACTACGATCTTACCTCGCATCAGACGGCGAGCGGCAAGTCGCTCGATTATTTCGACGAGGAAACCAAGGCGCGTTTTATCCCGCACGTCATCGAGCCGAGCGCGGGCGTCGATCGCACCGTCCTCGCCTTGCTTTGCGAAGCCTACGCCGAGGAGACGGTCACCGACGAGAAAGGCAAGAGCGAGACCCGCATCGTGCTCCGGTTCCATCCGCGGATGGCGCCGATCAAGGCTGGTATCTTCCCGCTTTTGAAAAATCAGCCGCCGCTGGTCGAGAAAGCGCGGGAAGTGCAGGCCCTGCTCCGCCCGCACATGAACGTCTTCTACGACGAAACCGGCGCGATCGGCCGCCGCTACCGCCGGCAGGACGAGGCCGGGACGCCCTTTGGCATCACGATCGATTTCGAGACGTTAGGCGAGCGTGATCTCGCTCTCGCCGACACCGTCACCTTGCGCCACCGTGACAGCATGGAGCAGGAGCGGGTAAAAATCAGCGACCTGGCCGCGCGACTCCAAAGCGCCATCAGGTAGCGCGAGCTTCCAGCTTGCGCCGGGGTTTAATCCGCAAGCTGGAAGCTTGCGCTACCTTCTTAGCAATGAATCTGGAAGACTTTCGCGACTACTGCCTAACGAAAACGGATGCGGCCGAGGAGACTCCTTTCGGTGAGGACACACTCGTTTTTAAGGTGGGCGGCAAGATATTCGCCCTCGCTTCCCTCGACGAAGTGCCGCCGCGGGCAAACCTGAAGTGCGACCCGGAGCGCGCGCTCGATCTGCGCGATCGCTACGAGGAAGTTCAGCCCGGCTATCACATGAACAAAAAGCACTAGAACACCGTCGGGCTGGCGGGAAAAATCCCGGACGCAGAACTGCGCGAGATGATCGACCACTCCCACGACCTGGTCGCGCCGCGACCCAAGGGCAAGCGCCGGCCCTAACGCGCCGGGTGGATCACCTGACGCAATTGCACCGCGCCGATTTCCAGTTGGAGCGCCTTTGCGGCGACATCGAGGAACGCATCGGGCGGATCGGTCAGCGCGACCGAGAGCTGCCCGGCCGGCCCCGGCTCGGCCCGCAGACCTTCCTCCTCCAACAACCGCGCCACCGCGGTGGCGAAACTTTGCGCCGAATCCACCAGCCGCACCGATTCGCCGAGGAAACGCCCGATCGCCTCCCGCAGCAGCGGGTAATGGGTGCAGCCGAGGACGAGCGTGTCGATTCCCTCCTCCACCAGCGGCGAGAGATATTGCCTGACGACCCCGTCGGTGATTTCGCCTTCCAGCCATCCCTCCTCGATCAGGGGGACAAAGAGCGGGCAGGCCCGGGCCGAGACCTGGACCGCGGGATCGAGGGCGAGAAGAGCGCGCTCATAGGCGCCGCTCTTGATCGTGGCGCGAGTCCCGATGACACCGATGTGGCCGTTACGGGTCGCAGCCACGGCGGCCTGCGCCCCGGGCTGAATCACCCCGGTGATGGGAACCGGCGTGGTCGATTCGAGTTGCGGCAGGGCGAGGGCGGAGGCGGTGTTGCAGGCGACCACGATCGTCTTGCAGTTTTCGTTGAGCAGCAGCTCGGTGATCTCGCGGCTGTAGCGCTCGACCGTCGCCGCGCTCTTTCCGCCGTAGGGGACGCGGGCGGTGTCGCCCAGGTAAAAAATCGCTTCGTTAGGCAAAAGTTCCCGCAGCGCCCGGACCACGGTCAGTCCGCCGATGCCGGAGTCAAAGACTCCGATCGCTTTTTCCCGCCGGCCGGCGCTTTTCTGGTCGCTCATTTCACTGGGAGCTGTGGATCGCGGCCGAAGGTGTCGCCGGCGGCGGCTGAGCCGAGGCGGGCGGCGTGCCTAACGAATCGGTGATGCCGCGGCTATGAGGCGGGAGATTACTCGCGGCCGCCACCAGCGCTGTTCCCGAAGCCTGGAAATTAACCGCGCGATTAAAGCCCGTGACCGCCGCCGCCACTGCCTGCCCGAGCTTTTGCCGATAAGAAGCGGTAGCGATGTGCGCCCCTTCCACCGGATCGTTCAGGAAGCCCGCTTCCACCAGCACCGCGGGAATCTTGCTGTCCCTCAGGACATGAAAACGCGCATGCCGCACCCCTCGATCAAAGACTGAGACGCGCGACAGGATGGAAGCATGCACCGCTGCGGCGAGGGCGATGTTGGCCGCGTCCTGCGCATTGCCCTGAAACCATTCCGTGGTCATGGAGCTGGGGTGGTCCTCGGTCGAGGCATTCGAGGGCACACTCTCCGGCGCCAGCGTGTAGCTCTCGACCCCGGAGGCGCCGCTGGCGGAATTGAAGTGAATGCTGATGAAGACGGCATTGGGAAATTGATTCGCGAACGCCACGCGCTCTTCGAGCGAGACGGCAATATCCGTGGAACGGGTCATCTCCACTTTGAACCCGGCCCGCAGCAACTGTTCACGTGCAGTCAGCGCGACATCGAGCGCGTAGTTTTTCTCGCTGCCCCAGGGACCGGAGGTTCCGCTATCTTCGCCACCATGGCCGGGATCGAGTACCACGGTGTCGATTTCCCTGGCGCCCCGGATCTTGTTCGGACGCAGGACCGGCTCGACGATCTTTGCGATATCCATCGCGGAGATGAGATTGTCGTCCTTCTTCACTACGAGCGGGAAATCGCTGAAGAATCGCACGCGGTTGATGAAAAACTCACTCGTCCCGGCCTGCGCCCGGATGCCGCGATGGTCGCCGCGCAAGGAAACCGTCTGGTTGACCTGCGAGAACTGCGGGAAACGATAAAACTGCGCAACGTTGCCGAAGCTGACGTAATCGCGTCCCTCCGCCTGGATCACCTTCCAGTCCTCGGCGAAGGCCGGCTGCGCCCAGAACGCGACGAGCAGCAGGCTGCAAAAGACAATGAACCTGATCGATAACACAGGCCGAAACCTGCCGGGGCCGGCAATCGCTCGCAAGCATTATGGTAGCGCAAGCTTCCAGCTTGCGCGGTAAACACAGCAAGCTGAAAGCTTGCGCTACCTCAAATGCGTACTCCTCCCGGCGCGGAGAACTCCGACTCGGCAGCGTTGCCGGTGTTTCGCGTCGCAGCCGGCTCGAACAGGATGACTTCCGCTTCCTCGTCGGCCGCTGTGCGGTGCTCAACGCCGTGAGGCACGATGAGGAACTCGCCCGCCTTCAATTCCACTAGCCGGTCGCGGAACTCGACCCGCATCCGGCCCCGCCAGACGAGAAAGAGTTCGTCCTCGGTTTCGTGCTGATGCCACGGGAAGACGCCCTGGAATTTCACTACCTTCACCTCTTGGCCGTTTAATTCGCCCACAATCTTCGGCCGCCAATGCTCCCGAAAAGCGGCGAACTTCTCCGCCAGATTCACTTTTTCCATGCGCGAGAATCTAGCACAGGCGCGGCGCGGTTTTCGTTTTGCAATCGCCGCCCCCTCTTCGATGATTGCTCCCCATGACGGAACTGAGCAAGGCATACGAACCCCAGGCGGTGGAGGCGAAATGGTACGCCCGCTGGCTGGTGGAGAGCTATTTCCGGGCCGACCCCGCTTCGGCCAAGCCGGCTTATTCCATCGTCATGCCGCCGCCGAACGTGACCGGCGTCCTCACCCTGGGCCACGTCCTCAACAACACCATCCAGGACATCCTCGCCCGCCGCGCCCGCATGCTGGGCAAGGAAGTGCTCTGGCTTCCGGGGATGGACCACGCCGGGATCGCGACCCAGACGGTGGTCGAGCGGCAGTTGCGCAAGGAGGAAAAGAAAACCCGGCACGATCTCGGCCGCGAGGAATTCGTCAGGCGGATCTGGCAGTGGAAGGAAAAGCACGGCGGCATCATCATCGAGCAACTGAAGCGGCTCGGCTGTTCCTGCGACTGGTCGCGCGAGCGCTTCACGATGGACGAGGATTATTCGCGCGCGGTCCAGCGCACCTTTGTCGATCTCTACCGGAAAGGGCTGATCTATCGCGGGAAGCGGATGGTGAACTGGGACCCGGTCGCGCTCACCGCGCTCTCCGACGAGGAAGTGATTCCGACGCCGCAGAAATCGGCGCTCTATTATGTGCGTTACGAACTGGTCGAGGAGCCCGGGAAATTCATCGAAGTCGCGACCACCCGACCGGAGACGATCATGGCCGACGTCGCCCTCGCGGTGCATCCGAATGACGAGCGTTACAAAGCGTCGTTAGGCAAAAAAGTCTGGCGGCCGCTCGCTCGCGCGGAGTTGCCGATCGTGGGCGACGAGGGGATCGACCCGGCCTTCGGCACCGGCGTTCTGAAAGTGACCCCTGCGCATGACAAAGTGGATTTCGAGATCGGACAACGGCACCGCCTGCCAGTGATCGACGTTCTCCATCCGAACGGCACGATCAATTGCCCTAACGTTCCCGACCTCGACGGCCTCGATCGCTTTGTCGCGCGCAAGCAGGCGGCCGAGATGCTGGCGGAAAGCGGGCTGCTCGCGAAGGAAGAACCGCATGAGAGCACGGTCGGGTTCAGCGAACGCGCCGGCGTTCCAATCGAGCCGCGCCTGAGCGAGCAGTGGTTTCTGAAATATCCGCGGGTCGAGGAGGCGCGCGTCGCCGTCGGTCCGGAATCGGCGATTCATTTCCGACCCGAACGCTGGGAGAACGTTTACCAGCACTGGCTCGAAAACATCCAGGATTGGTGTATCAGCCGCCAGCTCTGGTGGGGCCATCGCATCCCGGTTTGGTATAAGGTAGCGCAAGCTTCCAGCTTGCCGCCTAACGAAGCACGCAAGCTGGAAGCTCGCGCTACCATTCCGGACGCGTCGCGCGAGCGTTCCTTCTTCGATGAGTTCGCCGAGGTCGATATCAGTCGACGGAATCTGCCTCACTGGGAACAGAGCGGCGCCACCTACTTCGTCACCTTTCGCCTCGCCGATTCTCTCCCGGCGACGAAGCTCTCCGAGCTGGAGGAGGAGCGAAAAAACTGGCTGAAGTTTCATCCCCAACCCTGGTCGGACGAAGAGAAGCGCGACTACTACGAGCGATTTAGCAATAAGCTCGAATCCTGGCTGGACGCCGGCGAAGGCGCCTGCGTGCTGACCCAACCGGAGGCCGCCCAAATTGTCGCCAATGCGCTCCAACATTTCGCCGGCGAACGCTATGAGCTGGGCTCGTGGGTGGTGATGCCTAACCATGTTCACGTGTTGGTTACCCCGAAAGGCGCGCACGCTCTAGGCGACATTTTGCATTCCTGGAAATCGTTCACCTCCAATCGGATTAACACCTTGCTCGACCGCTCCGGGCCTCTCTGGCAACGCGAGTCATACGATCACATTGTGCGCAACCAGGGGGCGCTCGGGGGAATCACCGATTACATCCTGAGCAATCCCGAGAAGGCGAATATCACCGCGCCGGCCGTCTCCAAGGTAGCGCAAGCTTCCAGCTTGCAGCTCGACGAATCTCGCAAGCTGGAAGCTCGCGCTACTCTCCCGGAGGCGGACATATACGTCGACATCGAGCCCCCGGCCGATCCGGAAAACTGGACGCAGGATCCGGATGTCCTCGACACCTGGTTCTCGAGCTGGCTCTGGCCCTTTGAGACGATGGACGAGGCGACCCGCGCCAAATTTTATCCGACGAGCGATCTCGTGACTGCGCCCGACATCATTTTCTTCTGGGTCGCGCGCATGATCATGGCTGGCCTCGAATACACCGGGCAGGCTCCCTTTCGCGACGTCTACTTCACCGGGTTGATTCGCGACGGGCAGGGCCGGAAGATGAGTAAGTCGTTAGGCAATTCGCCCGATCCACTCGACCTGATCGGGAAATATGGCGCCGACGGGGTGCGCTTCGGACTCATGCGGATGGCGCCGAGCGGCCAGGACATTCGCTTCGACGAGAAGCAAATCGAGGAAGGGCGCAATTTTGCGAACAAACTCTGGAACGCGACCCGTTTCCGCCAGATGCACGGCGGCGAGACGGAGGGCGAGATCAATCCGGCACTCCTGACGAGTGACGACAAGTGGATCTTGCTCCGGCTCGACGCCGCGATTCGGGCTGTCACCCAGGCGCTGGAGGAATACAATTTCAGCGAAGCCGCACAGGCGCTTTACCGTTTTTTCTGGAGCGAGTTTTGCGACTGGTACTTGGAGGCGAGCAAAGCCAGCCTGGGGAGCGCACGCGACCCGCGTGCCTCGGTCGGGGGCTCGCCAAACAAAACGGGAGCGGAAGTCGCCCAAAAGGTTGGCGGTGAGTCG
>JBPCLI010000134.1:0-10674 GCA_051003415.1 Chthoniobacterales bacterium
CTCGCCGTGATCGCGGCGGACGACCTGGCCGATGCCGCGCAGAAGGTCGTGAAAGCGGCGGAGGGCAAGTGAAGGTTCAAGCGATCGCTTTCGTCGGCATCCCGGTCACGGATATGAAACGGGCGCGTGACTTTTACGAAGGCGTCCTTGGTCTGCAGTCCGATCCCGAAATGACGGGCGAGAGGTGGACGGAGTATTCGATTGGCCCGGGTACACTGGCGATCGCCTGCATCGGCGACGAATGGAAACCGTCCGACGAGGGAACGAGCACGGCGTTGGAAGTAGAAAACCTGGAGGATGCGAAGGCGCGTCTGAAAGAGCGCAAGATCGCTTTTGAGGAAGTAGATTCGCCGGTCTGCAGAATGGCCGTGATTCAGGATCCGGATGGTAACAAGCTGATCATTCACAAATTGAAAACCAAGAGTGAGAAGGAGGACGTTTCATGATCAAAGAAGTCGCTTTTGTCGCCATCGCGGTGACCGACAGGGAACGCGCGCGGAAATTTTATGAGGAAACCCTCGAGCTGAAACCGGCGATGAGCGCGATGGAAGGTGCGTGGGTGGAATACGAAGTCGGCCCGGTCACGATCGGGGTTGGTTGCCATCCGATGTGGCAACCGTCGCGTGACGGCACTTCGGTCGCCTTCGAGGTGGATGATATCGACGCGGCGGTCGCGAAACTAACCGAGCGCGGTGTGACCTTCGACATTCCGAAAACGGAAACGCCTGTCTGCTGGATGGCGCAGTTCCGCGACCCGGACGGGAACAAGCTGCTCGTGCACCAACGCAAAGCTGCCTAACGATGTCTGTTCTCGTCGACAAAAATACCCGGCTCTGCGTGCAGGGGATCACTGGCAAAACGGGCGGATTTCATGCGAAGCAATGCATGGAGTACGGCACGAATGTGGTCTCCGGTGTCACCCCCGGAAAAGGGGGACAGAAATTCGAAGGCAAAGTGCCGGTTTTCGACACGGTCTGGGAAGCGCGCCAGGAAACCGGGTGCAACGTCTCGGTTATTTTTGTCCCGGCGGCGGGCGCGGCGGATGGAATCCTGGAAGCAGTCGATGCCGGGGTCGAGCTGGTTATTTGCATCACGGAAGGCATCCCGGTCGTAGATATGATGCGAGTGAAAGCGGAGATGATCGGGAAAAAATCGCGGCTTATCGGCCCGAACTGCCCCGGCATTATCACGCCCGGCGAATGCAAGATCGGGATCATGCCCGGCTACATTCACAAGCCCGGCAGCGTCGGCGTCATCTCGCGCAGCGGCACACTCACTTACGAGGCGGTCTGGCAATTGACCTCGCGCGGCTACGGACAATCGACCTGCATCGGCATCGGCGGCGACCCGATCAACGGCATGTCGCATCTCGATGCCGTCAAACTTTTCAACGACGATCCAAAAACTGAGGCGCTCATCCTGATCGGCGAAATCGGCGGTTCGGCGGAAGAAGAAGCCGCTGCCTGGATCAAGGACAATTGCCGGAAACCAGTCGCCGCCTTCATCGCTGGGTCGACGGCCCCGCCCGGGCGCCGAATGGGTCACGCCGGGGCGATTGTTTCCGGAGGCAAGGGAACGGCCGAAGGCAAGATCGAAGCGCTCAAGGCAGCGGGCATCGCCGTCGCTGATACACCCGCGACCATGGCCGATACCTTGATTGCGCGGATGAATGAGAGGAAATAAGCCAATGCCCGTTGCCAAAGGACTCGAAGGAATCGTCGCCAACAGCAGTCGCCTGAGCGATGTCATCGGCGACAAAGGTCAGCTCATCTACTCCGGCTACGACATCAACGAGCTGGCCAGCAAGGTCAATTACAAAGAAGTCCTTTACCTCCTGTGGAATGGGAAGCTGCCTAATCGCGAGGAGCTCGCGCAGTTTGTCAAGCTGCTCCGCGCGGAGCGCGAGCTGCCCGGCGGCGTGGTCGACTTCATCAAGACAGCGCCGAAAACTGCCAACCCGATGGACGTGATGCGGACTGCCGTTTCCATGCTCGGTCTTTACGATCCGCAGATGGATGAGGAAGCGACCCGCCAGATCAACGAGCGCCGCGCGCGCAGCATCACGGCCAAGATCGGGATCATCGCCGCTTATTTTCACCGGGCCCGCTGCGGGAAATCGCTCCCGCCGGTGCGCGACGACCTGACCGAGGCGGAACATTTCCTTTACTTGATCAACGGCGAAGTGCAGCCGCAGGAGGCGTCGGATACCCTTGACGTCGCGTTTGTCCTGCACGCCGATCACGGCACGAACGCCTCTACTTTTAGCGCCCGGGTTACCATCTCCACCCTGAGTGATTTTTATTCGGCCATCACCTCAGCCATCGGCACGCTGAAAGGCCCGCTGCATGGCGGCGCGAACGAGGGCGTCATCCGGATGCTGGAGGAAATCGGGAGCGAAGACAAAGTCGATGCCTACATCGAAAAGAAGCTGGCCAACAAAGAGAAGATCATGGGCATCGGTCATCGCGTTTACAAAAAGCTCGATCCGCGCGCGCCCCATTTGCAGAAGATGGCGGTGAAGCTGAGCGAAAAACTCGGCGACCCGAAATGGATCCGCATGTCGGAACGGATTGCGACCCTGATGAAGGAAAGGAAGAACCTGAACGCGAATGTCGATTTCTATTCGGCGACGGTTTACTATTCGTTAGGCATTCCGACCGACCTTTTCACCCCGGTCTTCGCAATCGCGCGTTGCGGAGGCTGGTGCGCCCACATCCTCGAGCAGCTCGAGGACAATCGCCTCTATCGTCCGCTCAGCGAATACATCGGCGAACCGGTCGGCAAGAAAGTCGTCCCGATCGACGAGCGTCCCTAGTTGTCGCCGCTGGCCGCCGACCGCGGCCTTTTTCCAGCGCTCTTTTTGCTGTCGAGAACGAAGCACCCTGGAGCGACACCGCAAATTGCGGCTCCTTCGTTCACCGTTTATCTGTTGCTCCGATGAACGCCGGTAGAAAACCCTGGGGAAGCGGCACGCTCGCGCTGCTGCGTCCCGGTCCCTTCCGCCGTTACATTATCGGGACTTCGATCTCGGATACCGGCACCTGGATGCAGATCATGGCGCAGGGCTGGATCATGAGCACCCTGACGGACAAGGCGATCATGCTCGGGATGGTCAATTTCGCCGCCGGTTTGCCGATGATTTTTCTTACCATGTTTGGCGGCTCGGTGGCCGATCGTTTCGACAAACGGAAGATTCTCGTCTGGACCCAGGTGGTGCAGATCGCGCTCGCAGTCGTGCTCGGCTTCCTCATCTTCACCGGGCGCGTTCAGATCTGGCACATCATCGCCGTGGCGGGATTGTTGGGCATCGCCTTTGCCTTTGAACATCCGGCGCTTTCCGCGCTCGTCCCGGAGCTGGTGAAACGTGAGGAAATCGCCGGCGCCGTCGCCTTGGATCGCGCGGTTTTTCATTGCGCGCGACTGGTTGGTCCGTCGGTCGGGGGAATCATTGTCGGCCTTTGGGGCGCGGCGATGGCGTTTTTCACCAACGCGATCACCTTCGTCGCGCTCATCATCGCGTTGCTTTCGCTCCCGCCGCGCGCGATTGGGAGCAAGGAAGAAGAGGAACAACGTGCGAGCGGAATCAAGGATGGCTTCCGTTACGTGCGAGCGGACAAGCCGAGCCTCGCGATGGTTGGCATGATCGCCACCATGACGATTTTTATTTTCCCGACCGTCTCGGTCATGATGCCGCTCTACGTGCGCGACGTATTGCATTTCGGACCCGATCGTTTCGGCTATCTGATGGCTTTTTCGGCGGTCGGTTCGGTCTTCGGCGCGATCACTTTGGTTTCTATTCCGCGTCCGCGCCGGCTGTTCGGAATGACGGGGAGCGCGATCGCGGTGACCTTTGCGGTCTTCGCGCTCAGCCGCGTAAACCTCTTCACTTTTGCCGCGTTGTCTCTAGTCGTGATTTCATTTGGGTTGTCGCTCATCTTTGGTCTCTCGAACACGATCGTGCAGGAGAGAGCGCCTGTGCATTTGCGCGGCCGCGTCTCGGCGGTGATGGGACTGAGCTTTTTCGGCCTTATGCCGGTCGCCGGCCTCGGCGTGACCAGCCTGGCGGATGCGATCGGGATGCGGCCGGCGTTGGCCGCTTCCGCGATCGCCTACGGCGTCAGTGCGCTTTTTGTGCTCAGCCGAATCGGCGGGCGGCTAAACGAAACACCGGTGGAAGTCAGCAACGCCTCTTCGCAGGAAGCAGTCGCCGTTTCCTAGAACTCGTTAGGCAAAAGCATGCTCTCCTTTTCGACCTGCTGGAATTCCAGCCGCCATATCGCGGGCGACGAGATGCTGCGCGAGATCCAGGGCGAGTTCGATTTCGAAATGATCGAACTCGGGCATGGCATCCGCATTTCGCTCATGCCGGGCGTGCAGAAAATGTTCGACGCGGGCGAAGTGCGTTTCAGCAGCCTGCATAATTTCTGTCCACTCCCGGTCGAGGTCATGGGAGCCTCGCCGGATTGCTACACCTTCTCGAGCAGCTCGGCCGCGGAACGCCAGCGCGCAATTAAGCAGACTTTGCAGACGATCGATTTCGCCGCGCGCCTGGGCGCGCCGTTTGTCGTGCTCCATCTCGGGAAGGTGCCGATCAAGCCGATAACGGAGCCGTTGATCGCGCTCGCCAACGCCGGCGAGATGTTTTCGCGCGAATATGTGCGACGGAAGGTGGACGCCGTCGCAAAACGCGAAGCAGCCGCGCCCGGTTATCTCGCAAACGTGAAGGAATGCCTCAAGCCGATCATCGAACACGCCGCCTCGAAGAACGTCCGGCTCGGAATCGAAGGCCGGCGCGGCTACGAGGAAATCCCGAGCGAACGCGAAATCCCGCCGCTCCTAGACGAACTCGACTCGCCGCAGGTCGGCTATTGGCACGACATCGGGCACATTCAGATCAAGCAGAACCTCGGCTTCGTCGATCACGAGGAATGGCTGCGCGCGATTGGGCCGCGAACGTTAGGCTGTCACGTTCAGGATTGCATCTGGCCGGCGCAGGATCATCAACCTCCCTTTGCAGGCGACGCAAAGCTGGCGAAGCTCATTCCGTTGTTGCCACCGGAATGTCTCTTCGTCTGGGAAATGAGTCCGCGCAAAACGGCCGAAGACATCCGCCGTTCGGTCACGGTCTGGCGGGAGCACTTCGGTAAATGAAAAAAATTCTCGCTGGCTTCTTCCAGGTCGCGGTCACGATCGCGGTCCTCTTCTGGGTTTTCCACGATCCACAGAAGCGCGCCCAGATGGGCGTGGCGCTGCGGAGCGCGGACTATCGCTGGATCGTCGCCGCTCTCGCCGCCTATTTCCTAGTCGAGTTCGCGGCCGGCGTGCGCTGGCACATTCTGCTCAAGGTGCAGCGGATCCACCTCAGTATTCCCCGCGTTTCGGGGCTCTTTTTGATCGGGATGTTTTATAACCAGTTCCTGCCCGGGGGCACGGGCGGCGACATCATGAAGAGCTATCTCCTGCTCAAGGAAACGCCCGGCAAGGCGACCGGCGCGCTTCTCGCGGTTGTCTTCGACCGCATGGTCGGGCTCGTCGCGCTCATCGCCATCACCGGCACGCTGATTACCCTGCGTTATCGTTGGCTTACGCAATTGACGGAGACCCGCCATCTCGTCTGGATCCTTCTCGCCGTCCTCGGCAGCGCCGTTCTCATGCTGGTCACCTCGTTCGTTGTAAGCGGTTTCAATCTCGCGCACCAATTGCCGCAACGATTTCCCGGCCGGGAGAAGTTAATCGAACTCTCCGCCGCCTATCACCTCTACGCGCACCATTGGCGTGCCACTCTCGCGGCGTTTGGCGCGTCGGTCGTCGCGCACCTCTCGACTTTCGCGACCTTTCTTTGTGTCGCCTACGCTTTTCGGGCCAAGGTCGCGGTCATCGATTTTTTTGCCATCATGCCCATCGAGCGCACGATTTCGTCGTTGCCAATCAGCTTCGCTGGCGTCGGTCTGCGCGAGAAAATTTTCCAGATCATGCTTCATGGACTTTGCGGCGTGCCGGAAGCGGTCGCGGTCCTCATCGGCTCGATGAGTTTCCTCGTCATGCTCGCCTGCAGCGCGCCGGGCGGGATTGTTTATTTCCTCTACAAACCGAGCGGCCAGGCCGGGCACGTGAAGCTCAGCCAGATGCGCAAGGAAGTGGCCACGTTGGAGCATGAAATCACCGAGACCGAGTAAGGCCGGCAGATCTGCCAATGTGGGAGGGGGCTTTGCGCCCCGATCTCCCCATGAGTGGGGCGAGACTGCGTCGAGCCCGGAGGGGCGCGGGGCATGGTAAAGCGCCGTCCACCGTCCGGCTCGACGGAGTCCCGCCCTACCCGGAAGAAGCGACCCGCCAACTCATCGGGGCACAAAGGCCCCTCCCACATTGGGAAGCGCACCCGGCCACTCGTCGCCGCGACTTTTGCCATGACGATTGATGGCAAAATCACCACCCGCAGCTTTTCGCCGATCGATTTCACCTCGCGCGAAGACAAGCGGCATCTTTTTCACCAGCGGTCGTTAGGCGACGCCGTCCTCATCGGCCGCAGCACGCTCGTGAAGGACAACGTCCGCCTCGGGCTGCCCGACCCGAAGATGCGCACCGAGCGCGAAGCGCGCGGGCAAACGCCCTATCCGATTCGCGTCATCGTCTCAAACGAAGGCCGGATCGATCCCGCGCTGAAAATTTTTCAAACCGACATCTCGCGCATCGTGATTTTCTCGACCACGCGGATGCCGCGGAAATACCAGGTCGCGCTGCGCAAGAAGGCGACCCTGCGCCTGACCGAGGCGCGCACCGTCGACCTGCGCCGGATGCTGCAAATGTTGCGGAGTGAATACGACGTGCGCCGCGTCGCCTGTGAGGGTGGGGCGGAGTTATTTCGGGGTCTGCTCGAGCTGCAGCTGGTCGATCAATTGAACCTCACGATCGCGCCCTACATCTTCGGGGGAAAAGGCGCGCCGACTCTCACGGGGCGCGGGACTGATTTTCTCCGCAACGGCAGCGTGCGTTGTTCGCTGCGCGAAGTGCGCACCGTCGGCGAGGAATGCTTCCTCGAGTACCGGCTGCGTTATTCTGCCTAAAGACTGCCCGTTTCCGCCTTCGCAGGCCGTAAAATTCGATGCTGCTACGGGTCTGCGGGCCAAAAAGGTCGTCGGAACCGAGGAAGCGACGGCGCGCTTCCCTCCACGGCTCGTCTCTTATTTGTCCGCCGGTGGGGCCGGGCGCGGCCGGCGCACCAATTCGCCGCCGCAATTGGGGCAAATGTGCGCCATCGCGCCGGTGCAATCTGGGCAGAAAGTGCACTCATAGCTGCAGATATATGCCTCGTCGGCTGGTGCGAGAGTTTTTTCGCACCTTTCGCAGTTATTACGAATTTCCAGGGACATACTCTCGTCCATTCATTGCGCGGCGGTCTTGGTCGTCTATCCTGTCGCTCTCTTTTTACGGAAGTCATGCAAACAGGCAACTCGATCATCATCCAGGCTTCGCGCGCGGCCGTCTTCGAGACCGCTGCGGACCTCGCGCTTTGGCCGCGCATTCTGCCGCATTATCGCTACATCCGTTTTCTCCAGAGCAACGAGCAGCGCAGCATCGTCGAGATGGCCGCGCTCCGTTCCGGAATCCCGATTTCCTGGACGTCGGAGTTTGTCATCGATCGCGAGCGGATGGAGCTGCGCTTTCTGCACCTGAAGAAATTTACCCGCGGGATGAAGGTGGTCTGGACCTTCAAGGAAACGCCGCTCGGCGTTCTAGTGGAGATCGCGCACGTCCTGCGCTTTCGGGTCGCGGCCCTGGCGCCGATCGCCGAGCCGATCATCGGCGGTTTCTTTATTCATCATGTCGCGAATCAGACCTTGCGGGCGATGAAAGCGCATCTCGAAAAAACTCCTGTCCCAGCATCCCGGGAAGGCTGAGAGTCGAATTCACTTCATGGCTCAGCCCAAACGTCGCGCCGTCATCACCGGGCTCGGGCCGATCACTTCAGTCGGCATCGGGCGGGAGGAATTTTGGAACGGGCTGCGGGCGGAGCGGAGCGGCATCCGGCGCCTGGAAAGTTTCGACAGCTCAATTTTCAATGCGCATTGCGCAGCCGAGATTCCGCAGTGGAAGCCGGAGGAATTTTTTCCGCCGCATCGGCTGAAGCGGCTTGATCGTTATGCGCAGTTTTCCGTCGCCTCGGCCAAGCTCGCGCTCGACGATGCCGGAATCGCGTGGTCGCGCGAAGAGCCGCAGCACCGCATCGGGGTGAGCTTCGGGACAGCCTTGGGCGGAATCGCGAACGCGGAATCGGAGCACGCGCATTTCCTGAAAAAAGGAAGCCGGGCGGTCAACCAAACGCTCGCGCTCCAGGTCTTTGGCGGCTCGGCGCATACAAACATTGCCATCGAGTTCGGCTTCCGTGGCGCGGGGACGACGAACTCGAACAGTTGCGCCAGCGGCACGATCGCGGTCGGCGAAGCGCTCCGCTACATCCGCGATGATTTTGCGGACGTGATCGTGGCCGGCGGCGCGGAATCCCCGCTCAGCCAGCTGACGTTTGGCGCCTTTGCCTTCATCAAGACGATGAGCCAACAGGAGCCGGCGCACGCCTGCCGGCCATTCGACCGTTTGCGCGACGGCTTCGTCATGGGCGAAGGCGCCGCCTCGCTCATCATCGAGGAACTCGAACACGCCCGCGCCCGCGGCGCGCACATCTACGCGGAAGTCCTCGGCTATAGTCTGAACAACGACGCATTCCACATGACCACGCCGTTGCCGACCGGCGAGTCGTGCATTCGCGCGATGCGCGAGACGCTGGCCGACGCGAAGTTGGCGCCGGAGCAGATCGATTACATCAACGCCCACGCCAGCTCGACCCAGCTCAACGACAGCACCGAGACGATGGCAATCAAAGAAGTCTTCGGCGCGCACGCGCGAAAAATCCCGGTCAGCGGGACAAAGCCTTATACCGGTCATCCGTTAGGCGCGACCGGCGCGATCGAGGCGGCGCTGTGTGCCCTAACGATCGATCGCGACTGGGTGGCGCCAACCTTGAACTGGGAAAATCCCGATCCGGCCTGCGACCTCGACGTTGTCCCGCAAAACGGCCGCGAGCTACGGGTCGACCATATCCTGAGCAACTCCTTCGGCTTCGGCGGGATCAATGCGTGCATTGTGCTGGGGCGGCTGACGTGACGCCAGGGTGGGAGCGGCCTTTGCGCCGCGATTGCAAAGGTGGCCCGATCGGGGCACAAAGGCCCCTCCCACATTGACGCCGCCTTCGCGCGCTCCTAACATGCGCGCGTGCAAGTCGAATTGGAGCAACTGCTCATCCTGCAGGATCGCGCTCAGAAAATTCGCCAGGTAGAAGCGGAACTAAAGAGCCTGCCCTTGGAGAGAAAGTCGCTCGACGCACAGGTGGCCGCGGCCTCCGCCACGCTCGAGACGACGAAGGACCGGGCCCGCCACATCGAGGTGGAAAAGAAACGCTTCGAACTCGACGTCGGGACCCGCAATGAAAGCATCGCGCGTTTGAAAACGCAGCAATACGAGACGCGCAAGAACGACGAATTCTCCGCGATGGGCCGCGAAATCGAGCGCTACCAAAAAGAAATC
Source organism: Chthoniobacterales bacterium (assembly GCA_051003415.1). Classification (GTDB taxonomy): domain Bacteria; phylum Verrucomicrobiota; class Verrucomicrobiia; order Chthoniobacterales; family UBA10450; genus Palsa-1392. Next base: position 9,580 of record JBPCLI010000134.1, read on the forward strand.
AGCGACTTGGAAGACAAGGAGCTCGAGTTGATGGAGCAGGCGGACACGCTCAAGGCGCAGATTTCGGTCGAAGAAAAGCAGGCCGCCACGGCCAAAGAGTCAATCGCAAAACAGGTCGTCAACCTTGACTCCAAACAGGCTGCGCTCTCCGCCCGGTTGGAAGATCTGAAAAAAGAACGCGAAGAGCTGGCCGCCCAAGTGGAGGAAGATTTACTCGACCGTTTTAACCGGCTCTTCGCGAGCAAAGGCGACGCTGCGGTGGTGGCGCTGGAGCACGAATTCTGCACCGGCTGCCACATGAAGGTGACGACAGCGACCTCCGTCCGGGTGAAGGGCGGCCTGGAGATCGTCAGTTGCGAGCAGTGCGGCCGGATTCTCTTTTTGGGAGAGTAGGCGCCTGCCCTTTCAAACGGGCGGCTGGCGCCACTGCGCGGCTGGCGGAAGTCAGAAGTCTCGCCTGACTCGGCCGACGGGCTTCCAGCCGGTCGGTTCTTGTGGGGCAGGCTGGAAGCCTACCCGCCGAGTCAGTCAAGATGACTGACTTCCGTTCCTCCCACGCGGCTAGACGTTGAAGCGGAACTCGACGACGTCGCCGTCTTTCACGACGTATTCCTTGCCTTCGATCCGCAGCTTCCCCGCCTCGCGCGCCTTGGCGAACGAGCCTAACGACACCAAATCGTCGAAATGGACAATCTCGGCCGCGATGAAGCCGCGTTCGAAATCGGAATGGATCACGCCGGCCGCGGCCGGGGCCTTGTCCCCCTCGCGGATCGTCCAGGCGCGGGTTTCTTTTTCGCCCGTGGTCAGGTAAGTGCGCAACCCGAGAAGATGATAGACCGCGCGAATGAGCGCGCCGACGCCGCTTTCCTTGACCCCGAGGTCGCGCAGATACTCGGCGGCTTCGGCTTCCGGCAGGTCTACCAATTCGCTTTCGATTTGGGCGCTGATTACGACTGCTTCGGTCGCGAAATGATGGCGCGCGTAATTGTGCACCGCGCAAACGTGCTGGATCGCATTGTCGGGAGGGAGACGGCGCCCCCACGCCGAACGGGCCCACTCTGGAACCGGGGGAGAGAGCCCACACAGCAACAAAGA
>JBPCLI010000135.1:0-66001 GCA_051003415.1 Chthoniobacterales bacterium
GATCGACCGTCCGCACACCGGCCCGAATCGCCGCCTTGATCCCGCCCGCACCGTGCGCGTGGGCCGCGACTTGTCCGCCCCAACGCGTCGCTTCATCGACCGCGGCCTTGATTTCGGCGTCGGAATACTGCTGGCGGCCCGGTTCAATTCCCTTCGAGAGCACCGCGCCGGTGGCCATGATCTTGATGAAGTCGGCACCGTTCTTGAAATTGGTCCGGACCGCTTTGACAATCTCATCCGGACCGTCGGCCAGATTTTTCACCAACGGCACATCGACGTAGATGGAAAACTGTCGCGCATCGCCCGCCCCGCCGGTGGAGGAAACATAATTTCCCGCGACCAGCATGCGCGGTCCGGGGACGGCGCCGTCGTTGATCGCGTTGCGGAGATCGACGTCGACGAAAGGCCAGGTCGGCCCCATGTCGCGGCAGGTCGTGAAGCCGGCGCGCAACGTCACGAGCGCATTGCGCGCACCCCAGAGCGCGTCGTGTCCGGGCGTTGTCTTGACCAGCGCATCTTCCCAATGGATCTCTCGCTGGCCAGTCAGATGAGTGTGCAGATCGATCAATCCCGGGAGCAAAGTCGCGCCTCCCAAATCGATCACTTTCGCTCCCGGTGGAACGTCGAGACTTGTCCCGACTTCGGCGATTTTTTCTCCGACGACGCGCACCATCGCCGGCGCGATCGCTGCGCCGCCGTGTCCGTCGAGGAGATGCCCCGCTTTGACGATCGTGACGCCTTCCGCTTCGGGTAGTGTTTGCGCGGAAGCCGACATCCAGGGAGCGCCAGCCATGGCTGCGATCAGGATCATCGTTAGGCAAGACGAACGGAGCGCTGGACAAAAACAAAGGGCCATAGGAATTCGACCGTAGCTTTTCCGAGGCTCCGATTCCAAGCAGCAACTTGCGACCCGGATAGGTGAAGAGTCGCGACGACCGCTCGACTTCCCCGGAGATGGCAGCATTTTGCGGGAATGGACGAAACGAAAACTTTGACCCGGGACCAGATCCCGGAAGCCGACAAATGGGATCTCTCGCAACTTTTCACGCGCGCGGACAAATGGACTGAAGATTTTACCTGGATCCAGACCAACTACCCGCGCCTAACGACCTGGAAAGGCCGGGTCGGCGAATCGGCCGAGAGCTTGGCGGAGATGCTCGAGTTCGACAAGACACTCGATCTGAAAATCGAGCGCGTTTATCACTACGCCTCGCTCCAACTGGCCGAGGACAGCGCGAACCCGGCTTATCTTTCGCGCATGGGGCAATTGCAGAATCTGCTCACCACGATCGGGGAAGTGACCTCGTTCATCGTGCCGGAAATCCAGGCGATCGAGGACGAAAATTTCGACGCTTTCCTGCAAGATCCCGCGCTGGCCGATTGGCGTATCAGCCTGCGCAAGGTGCGGCGATTGAAGCCACATGTCCTTTCCGAAAAAGAAGAGCGGCTCCTCGCGCTCGGGAGCGCGGCGCTCGATGGATACGACGACGCCTTCTCGCAGCTGACCGATGTCGATATGAAGTTCGGCGTTTTGGTCGACGAAAAAGGCGAGGAGCGGCCTCTCACGCAAAGCTCCTACAGCAGCTTCCTCGTGAAGCGCGATCACGGATTGAGGAAGCGTGCGTTTCACCAGTTCTACGCCGAGTTCCAGGATCACCAGTTTACGCTCGCGAGCGCGCTTTCCTATTCGGTGAAGGCGGATGTGTTTCGCGCGCGGGCCAGAAATTATCCTTCCGCGCTCGAGGCCTCGCTTTTCAAGGATGACATTCCGCCGGCGGTTTACGACGCCCTGATCGGATCCGTGAGGCAAAATCTTGCTCCGCTCTTTCGCTACTACGAGTTACGTCGGCGGGTCCTTGGTTTGGACGAGCTCCATCCCTACGACACTTACGTCCCATTGGTGGCGGAAATCGAAACCGACATTTCCTTCGACGAAGCGATCTCCGACGTACTCGCTTCGCTGGCGCCGTTAGGCACGGAGTATGTGGAAAAGTTAGGCGCGGGTTTGCGCGGGCGCTGGTGCGATCGTTACGAATCGAAGGGCAAACGGAGCGGCGCCTTTTCCTCCGGCAGTTATGGCGCGCCGCCTTACATCCTGATGAATTACAAGCGCGACGTCTTCTCCGACGTCTACACGCTGGCGCATGAAGCCGGTCACTCGATGCACACCTGGTTTGCGCAACGGAGCCAGCTTTATCAGAACGCCGATTACCCGATCTTCCTCGCGGAGGTGGCCTCGACCTTCAACGAAGAGTTGCTCACTCATTATCTGCTCGAGCGCACGACCGACCCGAAGATGCGGGCCTACATCATCAACCGCCAGATCGACGACATCCGCGGCACACTTTTCCGGCAGACCATGTTTGCCGAGTTTGAAAAAATCGTCCATGCGCTGGAGGAGAGCGGCGCGGCGCTGACTCTGGAGGTTTTCAAAACCGAATACCGGAAACTGCTCGAGGCCTACTTCGGGCCGGGCGTGGTGCTCGATCAGGAGCTCGATCTCGAGTGCCTGCGCATTCCGCACTTTTACAATGCGTTCTACGTTTACAAATATGCGACCGGCGTCTCGGCTGCGATTGCACTGGCCGAACGGGTCCTGAGTAGCGAGCCGGGAGCGGTGGAAGCTTATCTCTGTTTCCTGAATTCGGGCGGCTCGAAGTTCCCGCTCGAGACGCTGCAGGCGGCGGGAGTCGACATGCGCACGCCCGCGCCGGTCGACAGCACGCTGCGGCTTTTCGACCGGAGATTGAGCGAACTGGAAGCGCTTCTGTAGCAGGCTTCGTCTCCTCCGGCAAAAGGTGGTGGGCCGGGCTCTTGCCATTTCTCCGCAGGACGCGCGGCGCTATCTCGAGACGAGCTCTAGACGGACGGCCACTTTCGCGCGATCGCGAAAAAAGATCCGGACCTGAAGAACGTACAGGCCCTTTGTAGCCGGGGTCGCTGACCCCGGCCGCTCCAAGCCCGCGGGATTGCCGCTGGCCGGGGTCACCGACCCCGGCTACAACTGCCCGATGCAGCGCGAAGTGGATTTACAGATCGACGACATCGCCTTTGGCGGGAAAGGAGTCGGACGCAATGAGGGAAAAGCGTTCTTTGTTCCGTTCACGATCGACGGCGAACGGATCACCGCCCGCGTCGTTAGGGAAAAGAAATCTTTCGCGGAAGCAGAACTTGTTCGGGTAGAGGAAGCCTCGCCGCACCGCACGCCGCCGCCCTGTCCGTATTTCGGACGCTGCGGCGGTTGCAGCTACCAGCACATGAGTTACGAGCACGAACTGCATTGGAAGTCGCATCAGGTCGCGCAGGCCTTGCAGCGCATCGGGAAATTTCGCGAGCCGCCGCTGCGTCCCATCGTGCCGTCGCCTAACGAATACGAATATCGCAACCGCATCACCGTCCACGCAGAGAATGGGATCGTCGGCTTCTTCCGCCATGACGCCCATCGGCTGATCGACATCGAGCATTGCCCGATCGCCGCGCCGGAAGTGAACGCACAGCTGACCGCCCTGCGCGACCGACGCCCGCGCGACGGTCATTATACCCTGCGCTCTCGGCCGGATGGTCCGCGCGTCTTCTCGCAGACGAACGACGCGGTCGCCGCGCATCTCGCCGACACGCTCGTTAGTCTTATTCCGCCGGATCAGTCGCTCCTGCTCGATGCCTACTGTGGGGCCGGCTTCTTCGGGAAGAGAATGCTCGAAAAATTCCTTCGGGTGGTGGGTCTCGATTGGGATATCCACGCCATCGCCGCCGCCCGGGCCAGCGCGACCGAAAAAGAGACCTACCTCGAGGGCGACATCGCGCCCCAGCTGGCCGGCGAATTGACGAATGCCGAACCAGGCCTAACGACTGTGATTGTCGACCCGCCCGCGACCGGTCTGGGGGCCGATGTGCGTGAAGTTCTTCGCCAGCGTCCGGTGGCCACTCTGCTCTACGTTTCCTGCAATCCGCCTACTTTGGCGCGCGACCTCGCGGAACTGGGAGCCGCCTACCGGCTTGAGAGCGTCACCCCCTTCGATATGTTCCCGCAGACGGCCGAGATCGAAGTGCTCGCGCACCTAACGAGCGCCTGAGTCAGTCGCCTTTCGTCAGACTTCGACCCGCGCTCCTAACTCGACGACGCCGTTAGGCGGGAGGCAGAAGTAGGAAGTCACGTCGCCGGTGTTGCGCGTCATCCAGGCGAAGACCGACCCGCGCCACGGGGACAAGCCCTGTTTACGGGTGGCCAGAATGGTCTCACGACCGATGAAATAGGTCGTGCGCATGGGCTCGATTTTCAGCCCGCGGTCCTTGATCAACGCCAGCGCGGCCGGCACATCTGGTTTCTCCATAAAGCCAAAGTGAATCTGCACGCGCCAGAAACCTTCCTCGAGTTTCTCGAGCGAAACGCGATCCTTCAAGTTGGTCAGATACGGCACTTCCTCCGTCCGCACGGTCAGGAGCACGACGCGATCGTGTACGACTTTGTTATGCTTAAGGTTGTGCAGGAGCGCGAGTGGCGTGCCGTGGCGATTGCCCGACATGTAGACCGCCGTCCCGGGGACACGGGCGATGCGCTGGCTCTTCAGGTCGGGCAGGAGTGAATCGAGCGGGATGCAGATTCCGCCGAGATGATCGCGCAACACCCGCCGCCCTTTCCTCCAAGTCAGCATGAGGAACAGGATCACGCCCGAAACCAGAATCGGGAACCAGCCGCCGTGTGCGACCTTGAGCATGTTGGCGCAGAAGAAAGCGAGGTCGATCACGACAAAGAAGATCGCCACCGGCAGAGCGATCGCGGCCGGCCAATGCCAACGATGCCGCGCCACGAGATAGAACAGGATCGTGGTGATCAGCATCGTGGTCGTGATCGCGACTCCGTAGGCCGCGGCGAGATGGCTGGAGCTGCCGAACCCGAGCACGAGGCCGATGCACGCGAGCATCAGGATCCAATTGACCGCCGGGACGTAGATCTGTCCGATGACGCGGGCCGAGGTGTAGTTCACTTTCAGGCGCGGGCTGTAACCGAGCTGGATCGCCTGCATCGTTAGGGAAAAAGCGCCGCTAATGATGGCTTGCGACGCGATCACGGCGGCGGCCGTCGCCAGCACGACCATTGGGTAGAGCGCCCAAGATGGCGCCATGCGGAAGAATGGATTCACCGCCGCCTCTGGCTGCCGAAGCAGGAGCGAGCCTTGTCCGAGGTAGTTCAAGAGCAGCGCCGGCAGGACGACAACGAACCACGTCAGCCGAATCGGCGCGGTGCCGAAATGTCCGATATCGGCGTAGAGCGCCTCGCCGCCGGTGACGACGAGAAAGACCGCGCCGAGCACGACAAAACCGCGGTGCGCGTTATTGATGAAAAAATCGAAGCCGTAGAGCGGATTGACCGCTGCCAGCACCTCGGGCGCTTGCAGAATCTGATGCACACCGAGCACGCTGAGCGCGAGAAACCACAGGATGGTCACCGGCCCGAAGATTTTGCCTACCATCGTCGTCCCGCGGGATTGGAAAATGAAAAGTCCGATCAGAATCCCGACCGCTAGCGGAACAACATAAGGATCGAAGAGTGGGGTTGCGATGTGCAGGCCTTCAACCGCGCTCAAGACGGAAATCGCGGGGGTGATCATTCCATCGGCATAGAGTAGCGCGGCGCCGAAGAGCCCGAGCAGGAAAATATATTTGCCCGGCTTCACTACTTCGCTCACCAGCGTGGCGAGGGCGAGGATGCCGCCTTCCCCGCGATTGTCTGCTCGCAGGATCAGGATCAAATATTTGAACGAGATAATGATTAAGAGCGACCAGACGATGAGCGACAGCACACCGAGCACGTTGGCCGGGACAGGCCGGACGGAGTGTTCCCCGTAGAAGCATTCTCGCAGGGCATAGAGCGGGCTCGTCCCGATATCGCCGTAAACGATTCCGAGGCTGGCCAGGCAGAGCAGGGCGAGACGGCGCTTCGGCGTTGCGGCGTCGATGGATTGGGCGGTCGGAGTGTCCGCCCCGGGAGGCGCAGCCTCCTGAGGTGCTAGCACGGAATTCATGTTCGCCAGATAACGCTCGGCTATCCGTCATCCGAGAGTAATTAAAACGGTACTAAAAATTGAGCGGCGCCCATTTCCCGTCCAAACGGATGGGCTAGATTCGAACCGTGTTGGGAACTTCCAAGCCGCGCCGCATGGAGCAGCTATCCGTTGAAGCCCTCACTGTCGGTGCGTTCCACGAGGATGCCGCTGCTCCCCGGCCGGCTCTCGCGCCGCTCAAGGAATACGCTTTTGCCTTCATTGGCGTGGCTGCCCTGACCAATGTTTGTTGGCTCGTCCGCCCACTGATCGGCTACGGCGCTATCTCGCTCATCTTTCTCCTCGGTGTGCTCATGGCGGGGATGTTTTTACACCGCCGTCCCGTCCTCCTCGTTGCCGCCTTGAGCGCGCTTTCGTGGAATTTCCTCTTTATCCCGCCCCTCTTCACTTTTCATATCGCAAAGTTCGAGGACGTTCTTACCTTCGCGACCTACTTCATCATCGCGATCACGGTGGGCGGCCTGACCTCGCAGCTTAAGGCGCGCGAGCACCTCGCCGCCCAAGTGCAGCTCGCCCAGGAATCCGAGCGGCTCCGCAAAACGCTCCTCGATTGCGTCTCGCATGAACTCAAGACGCCCCTCGCCGCCATCGGCGCCGCCAGCCAGGAGCTCGTCCGCGCTGCGCCTCAAGTTCACAACTCCGAAACAATCCAGCAACTCGCCGGGGAGATTCATCACGGCTCGCGCCGGCTCAACCGCGTCGTCAACAACCTGCTCGACATGAACCGCCTCGAGAGCGGCGTGGTGCGTCCGCGGCAGGAATGGTGCGATGTGCGCGAGCTCCTCGAGTCGGCGATCGAGATTGAGCGCGAGACGCTCGTCGACCGCGAGGTGCGCCTCGACCTTCCCGACCATCTACCGCTCGTCCTGCTCGATCACACCCTCATCGAGCAATCCGTCTCGAAACTTATCGCCAACGCCGTCAACCACGCCGACCGGCGATCGCCGATCGAGATCGACGCCGAGTATGTGCGAGAGCGGCTCGTCATTTCGGTGAGCGACCGCGGGCCCGGCGTTCCGGCCGAGACGACTTCCCGCATCTTCGAGAAATTCTATCGCGGCGACGGTCGCAAAGCGGGGAGGCTCGGCCTCGGGCTCTCGATTGCGCGCGGCTTCGTCGAGGCGCACAGCGGCACTCTTACGACCGAGAATCGCGATGGCGGCGGCGCCCGTTTCACCATCAGCCTGCCGGTGCGCGTGACTGACGGCGACACGCTCGACGCCAGCGCATGAAACCCACCCGCGTCGCCCTCATCATCGATGATGAGAAACAGATCCGCCGCCTCCTTCGCCTCGCGCTCGAAGGCGCTGGCCACCAGGTCTTCGAGGCCGAGACGGGCCAGGCTGGCCTGGAAGAAATCGCCTACCGACGGCCCGATATCGTTCTCCTCGATCTGGGTTTGCCCGACATGGAGGGCGTGACAGTTCTGCGACGTCTCCGCGAATGGTCCGATGTTCCCGTGCTCATCCTTTCCGTGCGCGACGAAGGCGATGAAAAGGTCGCGGCGCTCGACTCCGGGGCTGATGATTACGTGACAAAGCCTTTCGACACCGCTGAACTGCTCGCCCGTGTCCGCGCCGCGCAGCGCCGTTCGCTCATCGAAACGAGTGAACCCATCTTCCAGAGCGGTCCTCTCCTCGTCGACTTTGCCGCCCGGCAGGTCCATCTTGACGGCACCGAAATAAAGCTGACCCCCACCGAGTATTCGCTCTTGCGGGTGCTGGTGCAGAATGCCGGTAAAGTCGTGACCCATCGTCACCTTCTCCGCACCGTCTGGGGCGAGAAAGCCGAAAGCCAGGCGCAATATCTCCGCGTTTACGTCACTCATCTGCGGAAGAAACTCGAAGCGAAGAAAGATGCCCCCAGCCTGATCAAGACAGAAGTCGGGGTCGGTTATCGTCTCTCGCTCGAAACTGCCTAACGAGTCCGGGTTGCGCGGTCGCGTTAACGAACTTTTAGCACTTTCCGCCTGTCTTTTAATTCACGGTCACGGCCCTTGGGGCGCAACTTTTGTCATGCAAGCCATCATGATGAGAGTCGTCGTCCTTTGTTTCTCTTTTGAAGCGACGGAGGCACAGAAATCGACCGCTGACCTCCTCAGCGTGTCCGGAGGCGACGGGTCTCGCTTTCGGTCTGAGGCCGCGACGGCGCCGATGTGGACTTGGTTCATCCAGAACCCCCGCCGACTGGCTGGGAGCTAGACTCCGGTCTTTCTTTCGAACCAATCTCAAACACCAGGCGTGATCGCAGCCACCGCCCGGCGTCCGCGCAAACGTCGACGTCCCGCGGGCCGCGAAAACGGCACGCGAGGCGCGTGCGCTCCCCAGCATCTGCGCGAGCGCGCCTTTAAAAACCAGTTCACCGTCGTTTTTCCCGGCGGCGGATTTGTTCGAATGGAATACCCGGGCGCAACCCGCACAAAGCCCCCGCGCTGAATCGTGACCGAGAAATTACTTGCCCGCCGGAGCGATGCGTTGGTTACTCCCCCCTCGCACCATGGCTGAAACTTTTATCGAAGCGCCGGGGGTGCACCGGCCTCGCAACGTCGACTGGAAACGAGCCGCTGCCCTCCTTTACGGCGACTGGGGAACGAGCAAGGCGTACGTCATCGGTCTCGCCTTTGTCGCGGCCGGGTATGCTTCCTTCCCGCTGATTTTGGCCGTCTGCGCGCTGACCGCGGTGGTGGGCTTCAATTACATCATCATCTGCGCCCACTTCCCGGATGGCGGCGGCGTTTATTCCGCGGCGCGCTCGCAGAGTCGCTTCCTCGCCTCGGCTGGCGCGCTCCTGCTGGTCGCGAATTTCCTGGTCACGGCCGCGCTCAGCGGGTGGGCCGCGGTGAGCTATTTTGGCGTGCCTCCGGAGTATGCCCGGGTCGCTACGATGGCGCTGGTCGTTATCGTGGGGGCGATCAATTTCTTCGGCCCGAAACACAGCGGCAGCGTCTCAATTTATCTCGCGGTGCCGGCCATCCTGACTGTGCTGGTCATCATCGGCTTGAGCGCCGGTTATTTGACCACGGAACATCTCGAGCCGCGTCACGCGAACCTCGGTGTGGCCTGGACGCAATTCGTCGGCGTGATCCTCGCCCTCAGCGGCGTGGAAGCGGTAGCCAACATCACCGGGGTGATGAAGCTCGATCCAGGCTCGACTCCGGAGAATCCGAAAGTCACGCGCACGGCGGCCAAGGCGATCATTCCGGTGGCGATCGAGGTCGTGGTGGGCACGGCGCTGCTCGGCTGGGCAATGCTTTCGATGCCGAAAATGTTTACCCCGGAGCTGACCCAGCATTCGGAGGATATGCTCCGGTTCCTCGGCGAACACTACGGCTCGCTGGTGGTCGCGCAGTGGTTTGGGAGCGCGTTCGGCATCTTTGTCGGCGTCGTTTTCGGGTTTCTTCTCTTTAGCGCGGTCAATACTGCCGTCGTCGCGCTCATCGGCGTGATCTACATGATGGCGCAGGACGGCGAGATGCCAAAGCAACTGGCCCGGCTCAACCGCCATGGTGTGCCGCGGATTCCGCTCTTTGCCGCGGTCGTGATTCCGATCGTGATCCTAATGGTGACTCCGAAGTTCGAGGGGCTGGCCGGCCTCTACGCGATCGGCGTGGTGGGCGCGATCGCGGTCAATCTCGGGGCGTGTACGTTCAACAAGAAACTCGACATCACCTGGTACCAACGCCTCTTGATGGGGATCACGTTTCTTGTCCTGACCGCGGTGGAAGTGACGATCGCGAAGACAAAACCGGACGCGCTCTTTTTCGCCATCTCCGTGCTCGGCATCGGTCTTGGCTTGCGCGCCTATTCCCACAAGCTCTCGGGCCTTAAGACCGTCACGATGACGAAGGAAGTGGCGGAAATGGTCGCGCCCAACCTGCCCGAGACGATGCAACCGAAATTGGAGGAAGGGCAGAAGATCATGGTCGCGGCGCGCGGCATCAATCCAGGTTTGAATTTCGCTCTCGAGGAAGCGGCCCTGCGCAAAGCGGTCTTGTGCGTCGTCTACATCAAGGAAGTCGCGGTCTATTTCTCCGGTGCGCCAGTCGCACGCGGGAGCACGAAATGGAAGGACGATCCGCAAGCAGGCGCGATCATGTCGCTCATGATCAAGGAAGGCGAGGCGCGCGGCGTCTGTGTGCAACCGGTCTACGCAGTGAGCGAGGATGCTTCCGCGACGATCCTCGATCTCGCAGCTACCCTCGGGGTGGATTACATCATCCTCGGTGCTTCGCAGCGCCGCACCCTGGCAGATCTGCTCAAGGGCAGCGTCGCCACCCAGATCGCGCAGCACTTGCCGGAATCGATTCGGCTGGTGATCTTCGGGTAGGCGGTTCCAATTGGCCCCATTCCTCCTATACCTCCCATGGGACTTATGCGACCAATAGGAATTATGGGTACGCCTAAAGTCCTTATCGCGGATGCGATTTCGCAGCGCGGCCTCGACGAGCTTGCGGCCGGCGGCGCGCTCGAAGTCCACGTCCGCACCGGGCTAAGTGAAACACAACTGGTCGATTTGATTCCCGACTTCAGTGCCATCGTCGTGCGCAGCCAGACGAAAGTGACCGCGCCCATCTTGCAGGCCGGCACGCGCCTGAAAGTGGTCGGACGCGCGGGCGTGGGAGTAGATAACGTCGACGTCGAAGCCGCCACCCGGCGCGGCGTGATCGTCATGAACACTCCCGGCGGCAACACCATCTCAACTGCGGAGCACGCCTTCTCGCTTCTGGTTTCGGTCGCGCGCAAGATTCCGCAGGCCCATTCCAACCTGCAAGCCGGGAAGTGGGATCGAAAGCAATTCGAGGGGACTGAACTCTACAACAAAACGTTGGGCATCATCGGCATGGGCCGGATCGGTTCGGAGCTGAGCCGGCGCGCGATCGCCTTCGGGATGCGGGTCCTAGCCTACGATCCGTATCTTTCCGCGACCCGCGCGCGTTCGCTCCAAGTTGAGCTGATCGAGGAAATCGACGAGCTCCTTCCGCTGGCCGATTTCCTCACTTTGCACACTCCGCTCACGCCGGAGACGCGTCACCTCCTGAACGCCGCCCGACTAACGAAAACAAAAAAGGGCGTTCGGTTGATCAATTGCGCTCGGGGTGGGCTGATCGACGAAGCGGCCCTCGTAGAGGCGTTAGGCAGCGGCCAGGTGGCGGGCGCGGCGCTCGATGTTTTCGAAACCGAACCGCTGCCGGCCGATTCACCGCTGCGGGGAATTCCAAATTTGATCCTCACCCCGCACCTCGGTGCCTCGACGGCGGAAGCCCAGGAAAGTGTGGGGATCGAAATCGCGCAGGCCATCCGGGCGGCTCTTCTCGAGGGCACGATCCGAAACGCGATTAACATGCCAAATCTCGATGCAAAGACGCTCGCGATCGTCGGTCCGCATCTGCGCTTCGGCGAAAAGCTGGGGCGTTTTCTCTCCCAGGTCTCGCCCAAACGAGTCGAGAATTTGCACATCAACTACAGCGGTAAAGTGAACGAAGTCGACACCACCGCGATTACCCGCTCGATCCTGAAGGGCTTCCTCCACCTGGCCGGCGGCGACGACGTCAACGAAGTCAATGCGCCCGCCTTTGCCGAGACGTTAGGCATAAAGGTCACCGAATCGCGCCTCAGCGCGCCGGGTGATTACACCGATCTGCTGGAGTTGTCGGTGGAAGCGGAAGGCAAATCGCTCTCCGTCGCTGGGGCATTTTTCTGCGCGACGCCACGCATTGTCAGCATCAACAATCGCCCGGTCGAAGCGCGCCCCGACGGCGTTCTGCTCGTCCTTGAGAACACCGACCGGCCCGGCATGGTGGGCCGGATCGGGACATTGTTAGGCGCGCACGGGGTCAACATCGCGACCATGTCGCTGAGCCGAAACCAGGCTGGCGGCCGCGCCCTGACCGTCCTCAATCTCGACACTGCGCCCCCGCCTGGTCTCCTGGCCGAGATTGCCGAGAGCGACGACATTCAGAGCGCGCAAGTGATCGAGCTCTAACCGCGTAGCGGACGGTTGACGGGCAGGCCGTTGCTTCGGTAGCGTTCTGCCATGTTCACTTCAATCATCAGCACAATCGTTATCGGGCTGGTTGTCGGTGTCATCGCGAAACTCCTCACCCCCGGACGGGATCCGGGCGGCTGTATTATCACGATCCTGCTCGGCATCGCCGGTGCGTTTGTCGGCACCTGGCTGGGGCGGCTCTTTTGGGGTCCGAATTATGTGGCCGGTTGGATCCTCTCGATCGTCGGAGCGATGATCCTTTTGCTGATCTACCGCATGATCGCCGGCAAGCGTGGTTAGGCCTAACGAACGATTTATTCGACTGTTACGCTCTTCGCCAGGTTGCGCGGCTTGTCGACGTCGCGCCCGAGGGCGACTGCGAGGTGGTAGGCGAAAAGCTGCAGCGGGATGACGGTCAGGACCGGCATCACGACATCGGCCGCGTCGGGCACGAGGATGATATCGTCGGCAATGCCTTTCAACTTCGCCGCGCCGCTCTCGGTCGTGACCGCGATGATCGGGCCTTTGCGCGCCCGGACCTGCTCGATGTTGTTCAGGTTCTTGGAAAAGACGGCGTCGTCCGGCGCGATAAAAACCGAGGGCAGCTCTGGTTTCACGAGCGCGATGACGCCGTGCTTCAGCTCCGCGCTCGGATGGCCTTCGGCGTAAAGATAGGTGATCTCCTTCACCTTCAGCGCCGCCTCGAGCGCGATCGGGAAATTTAGCTGGCGCCCGAAGAAGAGCATACCGGTGGCGTCGACATATTTCTCCGCGACCGCCTTGATCTGGTCGCTCGTTTTGAGCAACTGCTCGATTTTTTCCGGGAGCGCTTCGAGCGCTTCGATCAGGGCAGTGCCTTCGGCGTTCGAAAGATGTCGCATCCGGCCTAACAAGAGGCCGATCAGGGTCAGAATCACGACCTGCGAAGTAAACGACTTTGACGCGGCCACGCCGATTTCCGGTCCCGCATGCATGTAGACGCCGCCGTCGCTTTCCCGCGCGATCGTGCTCGCGACGTTGTTGCAAATCCCGAGTGTGCGATAACCCTTGCGCTGGCTTTCGCGGAGCGCGCCTAACGTGTCCGCCGTTTCGCCGCTTTGGCTGATCGCGAAGACGAGCGTGTCGCGGGTCATCGGGGTGTTGCGATGCCGAAATTCGCTCGCGTATTCCACCTCAGTCGGGACGTGGGCGAGTTGCTCGATCAAATATTCTCCGACCATTCCGGCGTGAAGGGCGGTCCCGCAGCCAGTTAAAACAACCCGGCCGACATCGCGCAATTCTCCCGGCGTCATGTTCAATCCGCCTAACTTCGCCGTACACTCTTCGAGGCTGAGCCGGCCACGCATCGCATCGCGCACCGAGCCGGGCTGCTCGAAGATTTCCTTCAGCATGTAGTGCGGGTAATCGCCTTTCTTGATGTCTTCGGCGGTGAATTCGACCTTGCTGATCGAATGATTGCCGCGCTCGCCGGCCAGCGAGCTGATCTCGAATTTGTCGCGCTCGACCGCGACGAGATCGAAGTCGTTCAGGTAAACGGCGTCGCGGGTATAGGCGACGATCGCGCTCACGTCGCTCGCGAGAAAATTTTCATCCTTCCCCACCCCAAGGACGAGCGGACTGCCGCGCCGCGCGCCGACGATGAAATCGGGAATATCGGCATGCACCATCGCGATGCCATAGGTGCCGATGACCTGTTGCAAAGCGCTGCGGAGCGCCTCGACAAGGAGGGCTTTGTGCCGGCGGGGGTCGGTCACGCCTTTGGCGGAGTCGTCGTAGATTTTCCCCACCAGATGGGCCAGGACTTCGGTGTCGGTCTCGGAGGAGAAATGATGTTCGCTCTCCTGTAGAAGAGCTTCCCGGATCTGGGCATAATTTTCGATCACACCGTTGTGCACAAGCGCGAGTTTGCCACTCTCGTCGAAGTGCGGGTGAGCATTTTGGTCGGTCGGTTTGCCGTGAGTGGCCCAGCGGGTGTGGCTGATCCCGTAGGTGCCGTTCGCTGGCTCTTCCGCCAGTAACTTCGAGAGCCCGGCGATACGGCCGGCGCACTTGCGGGTCTCGATATGGTCGCCATCGACGATCGCGACCCCGGCGGAATCGTAGCCGCGATATTCCAGCCGGCGCAGACCATCCAGCAAGATGGGTCCCGCTTCCGCTCGACCGACGTATCCGACGATGCCACACATAAGTCAGGGCGGAAGCGTGACACCGACGCCCACTCGGCGCAAGGAACGCGCTGCGAGGGCGGCGCCGCAATAAATAGGGTGAATCCGCCGTGGCGATGGGTTTAAGGTGCCCTTTTCGCATGCCTCAATCACCCGCTCTGCCACCCGGCACCACGCAACGCACGCTTTCCATCATCATGGGCGGCGGCGCCGGCACTCGCTTGTTTCCGCTGACGAAGGACCGCTCCAAGCCGGCGGTGCCGTTAGGCGGAAAATATCGGCTGGTCGATATCCCGATTAGCAACTGTCTCAACTCTGGGCTGCGCTCGATCTACGTGTTGACCCAGTTCAACAGCATGTCACTCCATCGCCACATCCAGGCGAGCTACAAGTTCGATAATTTTTCGCGCAGCTTCGTCGATATTCTCGCCGCCCAGCAGACGCCGGAGGGCGCGCAATGGTATCAGGGGACGGCTGACGCGGTCCGGCAAAACCTGCGTTACTTCCTCGAGCAGCCCTACGATTATTTCCTCATCCTGAGCGGCGATCAGCTCTACCGGATGGACTTTCGGACGCTGCTTCATCAGCATATTCGCTCCGGGGCTGAAATCACCCTCGCGACCACGCCGGTGCAGCGGGCCGCAGCCTCGGATTTTGGGATCATGTTGAGCCGGCCCGACCACCGGATCACGCGCTTCGAGGAAAAGCCGAAGGAGGCGACCGTCCTAGATGAATTGAAACTCGGCCGGCAGCTGCTCGAGTCGATCGAAAGCAATACCGAGGAAGAACTCTTCGAAGCCTCAATGGGCATCTATGTTTTTAACCGCCAGGTGCTGGTCGACTGCCTTGACAGCGATCTGGACGATTTCGGGAAACACGTCATCCCGAAAGCGATCGTGGACCGCCACGTCGATTCCTACATTTTCAAAGGCTACTGGGAAGACATCGGAACGATCCGCGCTTTCTACGAGGCAAACCTCGATCTGACGAATCTGAAGCCGCAATACAGCTTTTTCGAAGCGACGGCACCGATCTACACGCACCCACGTTTTCTGCCAGGGAGCAAAATCAACGGTGCCACCCTGCGCCAGGCGATCATCTCCGATGGCTGCATTATTTCCGACGCGCACATCGAGCGGAGCGTGATCGGGGTGCGCAGCATCATTCGGAGCGGGGCGACAATCCGCAACAGCGTCATCATGGGGGGCGACCATTTTGAAGGCGCAGCTCCGCAGCACTCACCGGATGTGCCGCCGATTGGGATCGGTCGCAATTGCGTGATCGATCGCGCGATTATCGACAAAAACGCCCGGATCGGTGACGGCGTCGTCATTACCCCGGAAGGCAAAGAGGCGAATCTTGACGCGGGGAACTATTATATCCGCGACGGAATCGTGGTCGTGCCGAAAGACGCGGTCATCCCCGCCGGTTTTTGGGTCTAGGAAGCCGGGCGAGACCGCAGCGACTAGTTGTCGATGCTTGCACCGCCCCCTGTCCCGCCCCCGATGCCGCCGGGAACGTTCGCGCCGCTTTCCCACTTGGCCGGCTTATTCCACGGGATGGACGATTCTTTTTGGGCGTCCGGGTCGTTGATTAGGGCGGTGCGCGGTTTTTCGGTGGCGCAGGAGCAGAAAAGGGTCGCGACCCCGCTCAACAACGTAATCGTTAGGCAAAGCCCGGGCAATTTACGAACGAGTATTTCCAGCATAGACGACGGTATCTCCGGGCTGCACCTGGACGCCGCGCGCCAAGGTGTTGCTCAAGATATCGCCTATCGAAGTGGTCGGTTCAACCGAGGAGATGCGGATCTTGCCGATAAGCGCGCCCTGGCGCATAACGAGCATTTCCGAGTTTGGGACCACGCCCTGCCGGTCGCCCATGCTGAGGACGACGAAATTGTAGGCCTGGTTGACCGCGAGGACGACGCCATGCACTCCGGGTTCGTTCACGCCGGGAGCGCGCCGTTTCTTATCCAACTCCATCTCCATCACACGGTCCTGGGCCGCTTTAACCTTGTCCGCCAGAACGGTTTTTTCCTGCTCGGCGGCTTCCAATTGTTTCTTGGTGTCGTCGAGCATCGCTTTGATTTCGTTAGGCGAAGCACCGTCGGGCGAACCCGGGACGCCCGCGACGGTCGCATCGGCAACTCTCTTCTGAAGATCAGCGATTTGGGTTTCGCTCGCCTGGAGCTTGGGCTCGAGTTCTGCTTTCTCGTTCTGCGCCTTGCTCAGGTCCGCCTCGGCCGTGGTGGCTTTGGTTTCCGCCTCGGTCGCCTTGCTTTGCTCAGTCGCGAGGGCGGCTTCCTTCGCGTTGAGTTTCTTTTCGCTCGCAGTCCGAGCACGCTCCGACATTTCGCGGGCGGAAATCGTGGTGACGAGTTCGTTCCTTAGGTCTTTCACTTTGTTCGTGTTCAAGAAGCCGAAGACGACGGACAACGTCATTAAGAGGATCGAAATCCCGATTAAGATCTTTGGCATGGCGGCGGGTGGCGAAGACAAGGCGATATTGGACACAGAGGCCAGGGAGCGTTTGTAGTCGGTTGTGACGTTTAAAAGCAACATCCATTTGGCGGATTTTTTCTTAGTCCTAAAGAAACTGTTTTTAAAGGCCCGCCCTCTCCGGAAGATTCCAAATTGCGCGGCTCGCGCTTCCGCCTTATAGCAACTGCCTCATGGGCCAACAACACCGAGTCAAAGTAAAGCGGAAGCGTCGGAAAGCGTACGTCGAGCGCAAGCGGGTGGCGGCCAAGGCTCCACGCCGGCCAGCAGCGAAGTCCCGCTCCAAAAAAGCGCCCGCCAGTTCTCCCAAAAGCGCTCCTGCTGAGGCGAGTTGATCCAGACCGGGCGGTCGCCTAATTCTGAGAGGTGGGACCGCAATATCTTTTGGTCGACGGTCATAGCATCATTTTTGCCTGGCCGGAATTGCGGGCTTTGCACGAACGCCGCACCTCGCTCGCCCGCGAATCCCTGACCCGCCAGTTGCGCGATTTCCAGGATTGGACCGGGATCCATGTCGTGGTCGTCTTCGACGGCCGGGGCGGCACCGTTTTTCACGAAGCCGCGCCGGGCGAGGTCCAGGTGTTTTATTCTCGGGCTGGGCAAACGGCCGACTCGATCATCGAGCGGCTGGCGAGCAAGTATGCTGAGCGCTTCCAGCTCATCGTGGCAACGGGCGATTACCTCGAACAGGAAACCGCGAGCGCCAGCGGCGCGGAGACGGTCTCGCCGGAAGGGCTGCGCGACCTGTTGCGCGATGCCCGGCCTCGTTAGGCGGCGCCAGCGTTTTAGGCAGCCTCTTCGGCCTAACGAATCGGCCTCGGCGAACCGAAGACTTCAAAAACTTTTCGTTGAAGACCCGACACCGCCGCAGCAGCATAAATGCCCAATGTCCCGCGAATACACGCTCCAGCGCGCCCCCTCTGCGGCTACCATCAGGATCGATTACGCGGCAGAGCTGAACGAGCAGCAACACGCCGCCGTGACCGCGCCGCCCGGCCCTCTTCTCGTCATTGCCGGGGCCGGCTCAGGCAAGACCCGCACCCTCACTTATCGCGTCGCCTACCTGCTCGAAAACGGCGTCGACCCGCGCAACATCCTCCTCCTTACCTTCACGAACAAAGCCGCCCGCCAGATGCTCGACCGCGTCGCCAACCTTCTCCCGCTGGACGCCAGCGGGCTCTGGGGCGGGACCTTTCACTCTATTGGCAATCGGATGCTGCGCCGCCACGGGAGTGCTCTCGGTTATAGCAGCGGCTTCACCATCATGGACCGTGAGGACCAAAAGGACCTGCTCAACTCGGTGGTCGCGAGCAGCGGGATCGACCCGAAGGAAATCCGCTTCCCGAAGGGCGACGTGCTGGCGGACATCTTCAGTTTCGCGGTGAACACCGAGCGTCCAATCGAGGAATTGCTCGCCGAAAAATTTCCCTATTTCCTCCCGCTCCTCGAGCAGATCAAAGACGTGCACGCGCGCTATGAGAAGCGCAAGAAATCGACCAACTCGCTCGACTTCGACGACCTGCTCGAGAAGACGCTCCGGATGCTGAAGGAGCACGACGAGATCGCGGCCTTCTACCGGCGGCAGTTTCAATTCATCCTCGTCGACGAATACCAGGACACGAACAAGATCCAGGCCGACTTCATCGACTTGCTCGCGGCCGAACATCAAAATGTGATGGTGGTGGGAGACGATGCCCAGTCGATCTACTCCTGGCGCGGAGCGAATTTCCAAAACATTCTTGCTTTTCCGCGTCGCTATCCGAAGGCGCAGGTTTTCAAGATCGAGCTCAACTACCGGAGCGTGCCCGAGATCCTGCAAGTCGCGAACGCCGCCATCTCGGCCAACACCCAGCAATTCCGGAAGCAGCTCAGTGCCACTCGTCTGACGAAGCAGGCGAGACCCGCCGTGGTCGCCCTGAACGATGGCGGCGAGCAGGCGCTCTTTATCGCCCAGCGCATCCTCGAGCTACGCGACGAGGGGATCGAGTTGAACGAGATCGCCGTTCTTTATCGCTCGCATTATCACGCAGTGGAATTGCAGCTCGAGCTTTCGCGTCGCGGCATTCCGTATCAGATCACAAGCGGGATTCGATTTTTCGAACAGGCGCACATTAAGGATGTCGCCGCCTTCATTCGATTCGTGGCCAATCCGCGCGACGAGGTCGCCTTCAAGCGGATGGTCCGTCTTCTCCCCGGGATCGGAAACAAGAGCGCAGAAAACCTCTGGCAAGGCTGGGAGCGCATCGTCGCCGGAGACGACGCCGTTGTAGGCGGGGACGCTGTCCCCGGCCGCAGTGCAGACACGGTCTCACCCACCGGGGACAGCTTCCCCGGCGACAACATCACCGTCCCCGGCGTCAATTTTGGCGAGCGGCTGCTCGCCCTTCCCGTTCCCGCCCGCGCCAGACGATCCTGGCAGCAATTGGCCGATACCCTGGATGAAATTGCGCCTAACGGGGAACCGAAGCAGCCGACCGAGATGATCATGTCGATCGTGGAAGCGATCTACGACGACTACGCGAAGGCCAATTTCGCCAATTACGATCTGCGCAAGGAAGACCTGAATCAGCTGGCCGGTTTCGCGCGTCAGTTTAAAGACATTCACGAATTCCTTTCCCAGCTCGCGCTCATCAGCAACGTCGATGCCGAGCCGGCGGTGAACCAGGCGGGCGACACCGAGGCGGTCAACCTCTCGTCCGTTCACCAGGCCAAAGGGCTCGAGTTCTACGCCGTCTTCGTCATTTGGTTGACCGACGGGATGTTCCCGAGCACGCGGTCGCTCGATACTCGCGAGGCGATCGAGGAGGAGCGTCGCCTTTTCTACGTCGCGGTCACCCGCGCGCGTGATGAGCTTTATCTCACTTATCCGCACATGCGTCTCAATGCCGGCTACGGCGACATGTTTCAGCGCCCGTCGCGCTTCCTGAAGGAAATCCCGACAACTCTCGTCGAGGATTGGAATGTCCGGCGCAGGTAATCGGTCTTCGCCTCCTTCCGATCAATAGCCAGGTCTCGGGATAATGAATCTTTCGCCTAACGACAAGATTGCCGGCGTCCTCGCGCCGCTTTTTGCCCTGCGCACCGAGGACGATCTCGGCGTCGGCGATGTCGCCGCCTTGCGGGAATTCGTCGACTGGAGTCGCGCCATCGGCTTTCGCCTGGTCCAACTTCTGCCGATTAACGAAACCGGAGGCGACAACAGTCCCTACAACGCGATCAGTTCGCGTGCGATCGAACCGACGACGCTCCACCTCGCGCCGGGGAGTCCGGAGGATTTGTCGGAAGAAGCATTTGCGGAAATAACCGCTGGCGTCGACCTCGCCGCACTCCGTCGCGGGAGTGTGAAATACGAGATCGTGAAGCCACTTAAAAGGAAGCTTCTCGAACGGGCTTTTACCGCGTTCCAGACCCGCGGCGATGCCGCGGACTGTGCCGGTTTCTGCGAAAAAGAAAAATCCTGGCTGGAGGACTACACGCTATTTCGCGTCCTAATGGAACTCAACGGGGAGCGCGAGACTTGGAACACATGGGGACCTGAGCATTCCAGCATCGAAGGGTCGCGCCGCTGGCTCGAATCGCTCGGCCCGAAGGAGCGCGCCTCGATCGAAGAGCGCAGAGCGTTTCAAAGCTACGTGCAATGGATCGCGCACCGGCAATGGCGCGACGTGAAATCCTACGCCGAGACGCGCGGCGTGGCGCTCATGGGCGACATTCCGTTTGGAGTCAGCTACTACAGTGCCGACGTCTTCGTGCATCCCGAAAGTTTTGCCCTCGACTGGTCGGGTGGCGCTCCGCCCGAGCCTTATTTCAAAGACGACGAGTTCACCCAGAAATGGGGTCAAAACTGGGGCATTCCGCTTTATCGCTGGGACGTGATGCGAAGCCGCAATTTCGACTGGTGGCGGCAGCGGGTTCACGGAGTCCGGGAAATTTTTCACCTCTTCCGGATCGACCACGTCCTCGGATTTTACCGCATCTACGCCTTCCCCTGGCGTCCGCAGGAAAATGCGAAGATCCTGCCTTTGAACTGGGACGAGATGCGCGCTCGGACCGGCGGTCGCGATCCGCAGTTCGCCCCGCGCGACGATCGGAGCTGGGAAAATTGCGAAGCCAACCGGCGCGAAGGCGAGGAATATCTGCGCGTCGTGCTCGAGGAGTCCGGCGCAACGCGGGTCGTGGGGGAGGATCTCGGGACGGTGCCCGATTACATGCGGCCGAGTTTGCGTTCGTTAGGCGTGGCAGGCTTTAAGATTCCGCAGTGGGAAAATTCCCCGGAAAACAATCGCTCCATCCCGGGAAGCGCTTACGAGCGACGGTCGGTCGCTACTTTTGCGACCCACGATCACAAACCGGTTCGCGCGCTCTGGGAAGCGGCCTTCGAAAAGCCCGACGCGCCCGACCAGGCCCGCCACGAGCTGGCGAAGATGGCGGAGTTTGCCGGGATCGCCCCGCCTAACGAGTCGAGCGATTACCTGCGCGAATTTTATCCGGCCATCTTCGAGGCGCTATTCCGCAGCGAATCGTGGATCGCTCTTATCATGATCACCGATCTGCTCGGTCGCAAAGAGCGCTTCAATGTGCCCGGGACGGCGAGCGGTTCCAATTGGACCCGACGCCTGCATACGATCGTCACCAAACTGGGCCGAGGCCACGCCCTGCAGCGGCAGCTTCGGCTCGTGCGAGCTTTGCTCGAGCGGACCGGACGCACCCCATCCGGTTAGGATGACAAGGCCGTTAACTGCGGCTAGAGGGGAAGGATGAATTCACCGCTCAAAGTCGCCGTCACCGGCGCCGCTGGCCAAATTGGCTATTCGCTCCTCTTTCGCATTGCCTCTGGGTCGATGTTTGGCCCGGACCAGCCGGTTCACCTCTCGCTCATCGAAATCCCACCCGCTCTTGGCGCGCTCGACGGCGTTGTCATGGAGCTGCACGATTGCGCCTTTCCATTGCTCAAAGGCATCACAGCGACGGCCGATCTCGAGGAAGGATTTCGCGACGTAAACTGGGCGCTCCTCGTCGGCAGCGTCCCGCGGAAAGCGGGGATGGAACGGGGCGATTTGTTAGGCATCAACGGCAAAATTTTCATCGGCCAAGGCAAAGCGATCGAGAAAAACGCCGCCTCCGATGTGCGCGTCCTGGTTGTCGGCAATCCCTGCAACACTAATTGCCTGATCGCGATGAATCACGCAAAAGGCGTGCCTAACGATCGCTGGTTTGCCATGACGCGGCTCGATGAAAACCGTGGCAAAGCGCAACTCGCGCAAAAGGCGGGTGTCGATATCACGGCGGTCACAAACATGACGATCTGGGGCAATCATTCCGCAACGCAGTATCCCGATTTCTACAATGCCAAAATCAACGGCCAGAACGCCGACAAGGTGATCAACGACGAGAGATGGCTGAAGGAAACATTCATTCCGGCCGTGCAACAGCGCGGCGCGGCCATTATCAAGGCGCGCGGTTCTTCTTCCGCGGCTTCCGCGGCGAACGCGGTCGTCGACACTGTTCGCGGCCTAACGACCGAGACGAAGAGCGGCGACTGGCACAGCGTGGCGGTTTGTTCCGACGGCAGCTACGGCGTGGAGAAAAACCTGATCAGTTCATTTCCAATCCGCTCCAAGGACGGGAAGTGGGAGGTCGTCCAGGACGTGCCGATCAATGATTTTAGTCGTTCCAAGATCGACGCTTCCGTGAACGAGCTGAAAGAAGAGAAAGCGCTGGTCCAAGAATTGATCGCGTAAGGCTGGTCTCGGACGCCGATGCCAATGCGCTGGGCGATCATTTCCGGGATGTACAACGTGGCTGATCTGGCCACGGAGTTTTGCCGCTATCATCTCAGGCTCGGCGTCGACAAAATCTTTGTCGCTGACTACGGTTCGGATGACGGTACTCTCGAGCGACTTGCACCGTTCGTGCGAGATGGTGGCGTGCAGGTGGTGCCGCTGCCGACGCATCATTTCGCCGACTACGATCCATCTAACGCGATCCTCGCGACGATCCGGAAGGAGAACTCAGCGGACTGGATTTCGTTTCTCGATCCGGACGAATTCCTGACGGGTCCCGAAAATCTGAAGGATCTTCTGGCGGAGGAACGTTCCCGCGGCGTCAATGCGATCCGCGTCCCGCGCCACAACCTGACGGGTATCGGGCCGCTGGCGGCCCACGTTCACTATCTCACGCACCTAACTTTAAAGATCGTCCGGACTGAGACCCGGGTCGCCGATCCATCGGCCCTGCTCTCCTCACCATGGATCTTTTCCCGGCTTCCTGCGAAAGTCATGATCCGCGCGCAATCCAGCCTAACGACAACGACTGGAGACCATCATGTGGTCGGCGCGACGGAAGAGCTGAAGGAAATGTCTTCCCTGGAAATTCTCCATTTGCCGATGCGCAGCTATGAAGCCTTCCGGGAGAAGATCGAGCGCGGGATCGAGTACTTCGCGAAAAATCCGGAGCTCCATCCAAATATCGGCTGGCATTGGCGGAGATGGATCGAACTATTTCGATCCGGTCGCTTGCGCGAAGAGTACGAGTCTCAGTTCCCGGCAGCCGGAGATGAGCGGGAGCTCCTGTCTCAAGGGCGGATAGTTGAGGAAAGGCGCCTGGCCGATTGGTGGGAAAATTGTAGCGGCGTTCTATGAGCGCCGACTTCGTGCACCTGCAATGGGCTACTTGTAAATATAAACCGCGTACTCGTAGAGCCCGTAGTCGGCGCGGAAGACATAGTTACGGTTGAGATTTGCCTGCAGGAGATCGGCCATCTGATCAAACGGCACGTGGAAAAGATCTTCGCGCTGCCAATCAACGTGGACCGACATCACGTTGAAGACCATCCCGCGTCGGCAGTTCGTAAAGGCGAGGCGCAACATCCGCACCATGTAGTCGGTCATCTCTTCCTGGCTCATCTGCAGGCGGCATTGGAATAACCCGCCGAGGATCACGTAGTCCGGTTGATCTGCCCAGACTTCCTTGAGATCGAAGGGATCGCCGAGGACAAAATCCGCTTCCGGGTGTTTCTGGCGGGCCTTCTCGATCATCAGGGACGAGAGATCGACGCCGCGATAACTAATCCCTTCCAAGCCTAACGACTTAATCTCGTCCAGCACCACCCCCGTCGCACAGCCGACATCCAGGAGCTTGATTGGCTTCTCGCCTTCCGGGCGCAATTTCATCACGTCGAGGAAGACGCGGTAGCGTTCATGAAAGCCATCCGGTTTTGGATACCCGAGACCCTCGTGACTGTCGCCGTGCGCGGTAAAATACTTCTCGACCAGCGTGATGAGTGATTTGTAAGGGCGGCCGGGTGGCGGCGCGATGAGGTCGCCACCGGTATCGGATTTGGAAGAAGAATCTGATTCACTCATGGTTGTCGGTAGGCTGGGAAAAACGAAGTCTGCGGCCGAACTTCGACCAGGGCCGCATAACGATCGACGCGGAGACGGCTGCCGCAAAAGTAGGCTGTGACTTCTCGGTTGGCAAAGCCTCGCTTGAAATGCGTTAGGCCGTGGGCTGCCTCCTCCTCAAGTCCCGCGGCGCCGCCGAGATGGATGATGCGGCAGTCCGCGAAGTGTTCGTTAGCCGCGGCGATTAATCCATAAGTAGCGTGCGTCTGCAACGCCGCTGGCGAACCCCCTTCCAGGTGCGCGTAAACGATCTCACCGTTCCTCACCCAAAGGATGATCGCCACGATTTTTCCCTCGTGCCGC
Organism: Chthoniobacterales bacterium; assembly: GCA_051003415.1. Classification (GTDB taxonomy): domain Bacteria; phylum Verrucomicrobiota; class Verrucomicrobiia; order Chthoniobacterales; family UBA10450; genus Palsa-1392. The sequence goes on from JBPCLI010000135.1 coordinate 24,417, forward strand.
GCGGCCAGCGCCGTAACCGCAGGCATCCTGGCCAGCTCGCGGAAATAGGAGGAAGCAAAGTCTTGAATTCCGGTCACGTCATGTCGCTTCATAGTATGCTGATAAAGTTCCTGCCAAACTGCGAGGTGCTCACGGAGATCGATCTGATCGAAGCTGCAATGCTCGAGACTTTTTCGCACCGACCAGCGATGATTTTTCGTGAACCGCACTGGCGCGGCTTCCCGGTCGATCAGGTAATGAGTTTTGAATGGCCGGCAAACTTCAAACGCTTCGGCCAGAACTTCCGGTGGTGGAGAGGTGAGGGGATCGGGCACCAAAGCGACGCTCACTAGATCGGTCTTGCGCAAGTGTTCCAAGCCTGCTTTCAGGTCCGGGTTTTGTCCAAACACCGTAAGCGGGTAACAACCGAGCGCATCAGACCAATTCGTTAGGTGAATTGGTCGGGTGAGCAACGCCGTTTGCCATGGCTCGACGTCGATCGACCCGAGCCCAAAGGCGGCGGCGTAAGCCGGCGTCGCGTAGAGCGGTCTGGCCGGGGTTCTCGCAAGCCCCTCCATTGCTTCCGGCTTCACCCGGCGGCCGCGAGGACGATGTCGCAGATCTGCCCGATCCTTTCGTTAGGCAAATCGCGCCAGCAGGGAAGACCGATCACGCTGTCCGCCAGTTCCTCAGTCTGGTCGGTTTTGCCGCACGGGAATTTCGCGAAAGCGGCGTGGCGATGCAGCCCGCCTCCCCACCAGCGTCGGGTTCCGATTCGTTGCCCGGCCAGTGCGCGTCCGACCGCTTCGGCGCCGGGCTCTTCCGCCGCCACGATGACCGTGGAGCTGACCCAGCTTTCGCCAAACCCTTCCTGAAGCATGACTTTCGACTGACCGGAAAGAGCATCGCGATAAGCAGCCGCCACTCGCGCGAAATCGGCGCGGGTGGCCGGCCAGGCATCGAGAGCCGCCAAACCAATCGCGGCGCTGTATTCGCTCATCTTCCCATTGAAGGACGGCGCGGTTGCCTCGCGCGAACCCCAGAAACCGAAGTTTGCTCGCTTCTGCAAATCCTCGACGAATCCGGCATCGTTACCGACGACGAAACCACCTTCGCCGACTCCGAGGACTTTGGTGGCATGAAGACTAACGACGGCGGGGACGGAGCCGGCCCGGATCGTATCGAACATGGCTGCGGCATCGATCACCACCGCCACGCCGGTTTCATCGCGAAACGAACTCCAACCCGCGAAATCAATCGGCCGCCCAAACGGACTAACGGGAATGACCGCCGAGACCGGACCAGGCGCCTCACGGAGAAGTTCGCGCGCCGCCTCGGGTTCCAGGGCCCAGCTTTCCCCGTCGACGTCGACAATCCATGGGATCAACCCCGCAGGCTCGATCGCATGTCCTGTAGCGGCGAAAGTCCAGGACGGCACCATGCAAAATGAACCGGGCGGCAGACTGCAGGCCAGCAGCGCAAGCGTCAGGCCGACCGTTGCATTCGCCACCGTCGCGACCGCGCCTCCGCCTGTTTGCGAGGCAAGACGAGCCTCAAATTCCTGGACGAGCGGTCCGCCATTGGAATACCAGCGACTTTGATCGATCCGGCGCAGATAAGGAAGGATTTCGTCGGCTAAGGGGAGGCGAGGTTTGGCGACCGGCAATTCCAAATCGACGCCCGTCTCGTATTGCCAATAGGAATTTGTCCGTTCCCTAGTCAAGGTCATGATTCGTTAGGCGACGAAACGCCTCGCGATATTTTAAAGTCGTCTTTTCGATCACTGCGTGCGGAAGCGACGGCCCGGGCGCGGTCTTGTCCCAGTCGAGCGTCTCGAGATAATCGCGCACGAATTGCTTGTCGAAGCTCGGCGGACTCTGGCCCGGCGTGTAGCTGTCGGCCGGCCAAAAGCGCGAGGAATCCGGCGTCATGCATTCGTCGATCAGGAGCAGGTCGCCGTTCGTTAGGCCAAACTCAAACTTGGTGTCGGCCAAAATAATGCCGCAGCGGGCGGCGTGCTCTTTTCCCGTCCGATAGATTTCCAAACTCAGGTCGCGAACCTTTTCTGCGACCCCCCGGCCGATCATGTCGCAGCATTGTTCCCATTCGATGTTCAGATCGTGGCCGGCTTCGTTCTTGGTCGACGGGGTGAAGAGCGGTTCTGGCAACTCGGAGGCAAGTTGCATGCCAGGCGGAAGTGCATGCCCGCAGACTTCCCCGGTCGCCTGATAATCTTTCCAGCCGGACCCGGCCAGGTAGCCGCGCACGACACACTCGATGAGGAGCGGCTGGGTTTTGCGCACCAGCATCGACCGCCCCGCCAGTTGCGCGCGATAGGGCTGCAATTGCTCGGGAAATTTCGCGAAGTCTGCGGTCAGGAAATGATTCTGCGCCGTGTTGATTTTTTCGAACCAGAAGGCGGAGATCTGATTCAAGACCGCGCCCTTATCCGGGATCGGGTCCGGCAGAATGACGTCGAAGGCGGAGAGCCGGTCGGTTGCGACGAAAAGAATGGTTTCGCCCAGGTCGAATACTTCGCGCACCTTGCCGCTGCGCAGTTTCTGCACGCCGGGCAGGTCGAGTGAAGCAAGAGTGTCGTTAGGCATGGAAGGCGGCGGAGAGAAGTTAAGCGCGTAACCGGACTCGGCGCCAATCCCGATCGCGGCCGGCCGGTGCGAATTGAGCTTGGCCGTTTTCCTGACAATATGCCGGATGTTGCAGATTTTTCGCCGCCGTGTCTTGATCGGCATCTTCTTGTGGATGTGCACCACACTGGCCGCCGCGGCTCAAAGCCCGGCGACACCGGAGAAGCGGGAATCGGTCTCGCCGAGCCCGTCTCCATCGCCAACTCCGGTGCTCTATTCTCCACGGACGCTGGCCGGCTTGAAAACGCTGCAAACTGCGGCCCTAACGAGCGACTATGCCTACCGGCAGGTTGCGCATCTTTCGAATAATATCGGCCCGCGCCTGAGCGGTTCAGCCCAGGCGCAAAAGGCGGTCGAATATGTCGCCGGCGAATTGAAGGCCCTTGGGCTCGAGGTGCAGCTGGAGAAAGTGATGGTGCCGCATTGGGTGCGCGGGGAGGAGACGGCGGCTTTCATCGAGTTTCCCGGGCAGGCGGCGGACACGGCCCAGAAAGTGGTCCTGACCGCTCTCGGTGGGAGCGTGGCGACGCCGCCTGACGGTCTGACCGCGGAGATCGTGGTGGTGGGCGATTTTGACGAACTGAAGTCGTTAGGCCGGGAAAAAGTCAGCGGCAAAATCGTGGTCTTCAATCACGCCTTCGATAAACGGATGGCAGCCGAAGGCCGCGGCAACGAAGCTTATGGCGGGGCGGTTGTTTATCGGGCGGATGCGCCGAGCGCGGCCGCCCGGCTCGGCGCGGTGGCGGTGCTGGTTCGCTCCGTCGGTGGCGCGGCCTACCGCCTGCCGCATACCGGTTCGACGCACTACGCGGACGACGCACCGAAAATTCCGGCCGGCGCGGTGACCGAAGAAGACGCTGATTTGGCGGCCGCTCTCGCTGCGCAGGGAACGGTCCGAATGCATCTCGTGCTCACGCCTCAAGAACTGCCCGACGCGGTTAGCTACAATGTAATCGGCGACCTAAAAGGCAGCGAGCACCCCGAACAGGTCGTGATCGTCTCCGGGCATCTCGATTCCTGGGATCTCGGGACGGGCGCGATCGACGACGGTGCCGGGGTGGCGGTGGCGATGCAGGCCGCCCATCTCGTTAGGCAGCTTGGTTTGCATCCGAAGCGTACCATTCGCGTGGTTGCCTGGATGAATGAAGAGAACGGGCTACGCGGCGGAAAAACTTATGCTGCTGAACACGCGGCTGAAGTTGCGAACCAGTTTGCGGCTATTGAAACCGACGGCGGGGCCGATCATCCGCTGGGTATTTATGTCGCGGGTAAGACGGGGGTGAAGCCGATGCTCGAGCCGATCGCCAACGTCCTGCACGCTTCCGGGGCCGGCCTCCTCCAGATGCGCGACGAGTGCGGGGCGGATATCGACCCGCTGGCTAAGCTGGGCGTGCCCAACTTCAGTCCGATCCAGGACAGCCGTTTTTATTTCAACTACCACCACACCGCGGCCGATACCCTCGACAAGATCGATCCGCAGCAACTGGCGGAGAATGCCGCGATCAACGCCGTTCTCGCTTATGGGTTGGCGAATCTCGAACAGCCTCTCCCGCGTTGAGCGAGGGGCTGCTAGCTTAAAGAATGGAAAGAATCTCTCGACGTGAAGCGACACGCTTGATCGGCGGCGCGGCAGCAGCGGCGACCGTTTGGCCGATGACTTCGCGCGCGGCCGGGAACGCCAGCGCGGCCCAGTTGCTTCGCGCCATTCCCTCTACCGGCGAGAAGATCCCGGCGATCGGCCTCGGTACTTCGCAGACTTTCGACGTAGGCGATTCGCCTAACGAGCGCGATCCGCTTCGCGAAGTGCTCCGGCGGTTTGTCGAGCTGGGGGGCAGGGTGATCGATACCTCGCCCATGTATGGTCGCGCCGAAGAAGTGATCGGTGATCTGACGAGCGAGTTGAAGCTGCGCGACTCGCTTTTCCTTGCGAGCAAAGTCTGGACGACCGGGAAAAAGGAGGGGATCGACTCGATTGAGCGAACGTTCACGCTCTTGCAGACGAAACGGCTCGACCTCATGCAGGTGCACAATCTGCTCGATCTCGAGACCCAACTCGCGACTTTGCGTGCCTGGAAGGCGGACGGGCGCATCCGGTATATCGGCATGACGCATTACGTGGAGTCATCTTTTCCAGAAGTGGAGAAGATTTTGCGCCGGGAGAAGCTCGATTTTCTCCAGATCAACTACTCGATCGCGGAGCGGGCCGCGGAAGAGCGCATCCTCCCGCTGGCGCGGGAAAAGGGCGCCGCCGTTTTAGTCAATCGGCCCTTTGCGCGCGGCAACCTTTTCTCCCAGCTACGCGCCCGGCCGCTTCCGGACTGGGCCGCCGAGTTCGATTGCAAATCTTGGGCGCAGTTTCTCCTGAAGTGGATCCTAGGAAATGCGGCGGTGACGTGCGCGATTCCGGCCACGAGCAACGCCAGGCACCTCGAGGACAACATGGCGGCGGGGGCGAGCCGGCTCCCGAAGGAAAAAACGCGTGAGCGAATGGTGCAGATGATTCGCTCGCTCTGACAGCGGCGGCCCTAACGAATGAGCGAGCTGGTGCGGATAGCAATGTGGTCAGGGCCGCGCACCATCTCGACCGCGATGATGCGCTCGTGGGGAAATCGAGTCGACACGACGGTGGTGGACGAGCCGCTTTATGCCTCCTATCTCAAAGCAACCGGGAAGAAGCACCCGCTTGCCGATGAGGTGATGGCGGATGAGGAAACGGATTGGCGGAAGGTCATTTTTCGCCTAACGAACGAATCGGCGGCCGGGAAAACCATCTCCTACCAGAAGCAGATGACTCATCATCTCCTGCCGGGAATGGACCGGGAATGGCTGGCTTGCCTAACGAATTGCTTTCTGATCCGTGATCCCGCGGAGGTGATCGTTTCCTACATCAGGAAGAACGACGATCCGGCATTGGAGGACCTCGGTTTTTTTCAGCAGGCGGAAATCTTTGAATTCGTTCGGGCGCGAACGGGCGCGGTGCCGCCGGTGATTGATGCGCGCGATATCCTCCAAAACCCGGAACGAGTGTTGCGGCTGCTCTGCACGGCAGTCGGAGTGGCGTTCGACTCAGCGATGATTTCCTGGCCGCCCGGATTGCGCGAAACGGACGGCGTCTGGGCGAAGCATTGGTATGGTGAGGTCGCCAACTCGACTGGATTCGCACCTTTCACCGAGCGGCAGCCTGAGGTGCCTGAGCGATTGCGCGAGATCGAGGCGCCCTGTCGGGACTCTTACGAAGTGCTGTATCCGCACCGACTGCACTGAATCTATTTCAGCAGGTAATCGCGGATGAACTGGACGGTCGCGTAAAAGAGGTAATCGGCGTTTTTCTTTTTCCCGAAACCGTGCCCCTCGTCTTTGCCGAGCATATACCAGACCGGCGTTTTCTGCTTCTTGAGGGTGGCGACGATCTGTTCGGCTTCTGATTTTGGAACGCGCGGATCGTTAGCGCCCTGCACAACGAAGAGCGGCTTGGTGATTTTGTCGGCGTTGTTCAAGGCAGCAATGCGTTCCATGAAAGCAGCCATTTTCGGATCGCGCTCGTCCCCGTACTCTGCGCGCCGGAGATCACGCCGATAGCTTTCCGTGTTCTTGAGGAAGGTGGCGAGATTCGAAATTCCGACGATGTCGATCGCGCAACGAATGCGTGCAGCGTAATTCGTCGCTACTTCCAAGACCATGAAGCCGCCATAGGAGCCCCCATAAGCCATGACGCGGCCGGCATCCAGTTGCGGCTGCGTCTTGATCCAGTCGAGCAACGACGAGATGTCCTTGTAGGAGTCCTCGCGTTTGAAGCCGTTATCGAGCAGAAGGTAGGACTTCCCGTAGCCGGCCGAACCGCGGACGTTAGGCAAAATCATCGCGCAGCCCAGTTCGTTGAAGAGGTAATTGTTACGTCCGGAAAAACCGGGACGCGCCTGACCTTCCGGGCCGCCATGGATATTCACGATCACGGGGCGCGGACCAGGAAATTTCTTCGCGTCCGGCTGGTAGAGGAAACCGCTGATCTCTTTTCCATCGAAGGATTTCCAGGTGATCAGCTTCGGTTCGACCAGGCGTTCGGCCGGGATGCCGCCGGTCTCACTCGTCGTCCAGCGGGTCGCGACGTTCTTATCTGCTGTCGTTGACCAGGTGTAGACGTCGGAGGGCGAGCGCGCCTCGTTGACGTTGAAGGCGAGCAAGTCTTTCTGCGCGTCGTGATGCCACTTCAACCCGGAGATGATCGAAGCGCGGATCGGCGGATCGAAAGCTGGGTCGGGTTGTGGTGTGGCCGACATTTTGCCATCCCGCATCCCGACCTCGACGAGGTGCAAGGAGGACGTGCCGTTCTCGTTCAAAGTATAGGCGATATGCTGGCCGTCGTGGCTCAGGTCCCAGTCGTCCACGTCCCATTTCGCATCGGGTTGCAGATAAGTGTGCGCCTGGCTCGCGAGATCGATGTAGGCAAGGCGCTGAAACTCCGACTCGCGGTCGGTCGTGACGAAGATGCCTTTGCCGTCTCTTGCGAAGCGCGCCTTGGCGTAAGCCACCTTCTCTACTCCCGCCGGCCGCGGGGTCAGCTCCGTCTTCGCGCCGTTCCTGGTGTCGAACAGCCAGAGATAGCTTTCGGTGATCGAAATCTCTTCGACCGCCAAGAGCTTCGTTCCATCTGGTGACCAATCGGCGACGTACCATCCGCCGCCTTTCACTTCGGCGAGAAGCTTGTCGGTTTTCGCGTCGTTAGGCGACTGGAGGTAAAGGTCGGTATCGGCGCCGTTGCGGCGGGTCGAGGTGTAGGCGACGCGCGTTCCGTCTTCACTCCAGGTCGGGCTGGAATTTCTCGATTTGCCGTCAGTCAGGAGCGTCACCTCGCCGGTCGCGAAGTCGTAGCGATAATTCTGATCAAACTCGTTCCCGCCGGCGCTCTTCGAGAAAACGAAAAACGCCCCGGCTTTTGGATCGACGCTCGCGTCATTGATCCGGTCGGCAAAAAACGTGAGCTGCGTGCGGGCGCCGCCAGGCTGCGTGACGAAGTGAACCTGGTTGGTGTCGCCGAAGCGGGTGAGGATCAACATCTCGGGCTTGCGTGGGTGCCAATCGAGGAAGACGGCCGCGCGCGACTCGGTGTAACGGCCGACATTTTCGGCAATCTCCGGCGGAATCGGCGGGACGCCGTCGAGCAGGAGGCTGTCGGGCGGCGCGAGGGTCTCGGCGGCGAAGACCGTAAACGGAAGCAGAAATGGTAAGAGCAGCAGACGACGGGTATTCATAAGCGGATTCGGTATGTTAAACAGTCAGGCGAGGATCGAAATCGGGAAAAGAAATGCTCCAGCAATTTAACGAAAAGAATCGCGACCTGATGGTGAACATCAACAGCCGATTGGTCCATCGTGACGAGGCGGCAATCAGCCCATTTGATTCCGCGGTGCAGGGCGGCGACGCTGTCTGGGAAGGGTTGCGGCTCTACAACGGGCGCATCTTCAAACTCCACGAACACCTCGATCGTCTCCACCGTTCCGCAACGGCGCTTTCCTTTTCCGAGATTCCGCCTAAAAAAAAGATCATTGCCGAGATCAAGCGCACCTTGGCTGCTAATCAAATGCGCGACGGAGTCCATCTGCGCCTTACACTCACGCGCGGGGTAAAAATCACTTCGGGGATGGATCCCCGCCTGAATCAGAGCGGCCCGACCCTCATTATCCTCGCCGAGCATAAGGCCCCCGTTTACGCGAAGCGCGGCCTGAAGTTGATCACAAGCAAGATGCGCCGGCCTCCGCCCGAAGTGCTCGACCCGAGGATTCATCATGCGAATTTGCTGAACTCCATCCTGGCAAAGATCGAGGCCAACAACGCCGGAGCAGACGACGCGCTCATGCTCGATCTCTCCGGCCACATCGCTGAGACGAATGCGACGCACTTCTTCGTCGTCCGAAACGGGGAGGTCGCGACCAGCCGGGTCATCGCGTGTCCCGAGGGGATCACGCGCGCGACCGTTCTTGAGATTTGCGCGGAAGCGGACATTTTTCACCTCGAAACATTTCTCACGCTTGAGGATATTTATCAGGCCGATGAAGTTTTTTGCACCGGCACGATGGGCGAGCTCGCAGGCGTGACGCAGGTTGATGACCGCCCGATAGGGGGCGGAGAGATCGGTCCGATGACGCGACGCCTGAGCGAGCTTTTCGCGGCCCGGACCGCCGCCGAAGGTGTGCGGGTCGCGGACTAGATTGTGAGGTTTCGTCTGCGGCTGGCAGGGCGCTGGGGGCGGGAGAAAATATTGTGTTCCCTGGGGGGATTGAAATGTCGCGCGTTGGGCTTACGCTATCCTCATGAAAACGTTAAAGCTGGCGATCGGCATGGCCGTCGTGAGTCTCGTTGGAATAGGAATAGGCGCAGCGGATCCGTTGGCTGCGGCGGTCACAGGGAAGGACAAGGGCAAGGACGGGGAGGGTGATAAGCTCGTTTTTGTGACGGGCTCGCGCATTCCCAAGCGCGTACAAGTGAAGGCGCTTGGCACTAATACGACCACGCCTGTGCGTGTTTATACACGGGCGGAATTGGACCGAACCGGCCGCTTCACGACCGAAGGTATTCTCGCGCAGGATCCGTCGATCACGATCATCGGAAACGGCTCCCACTGAGGCTTAACGGCCTCTTTTGGTTCGATTGTAAAAAGCGATGGCGGTTGGCGAAGGCCGACCGACTCATCGGTTTTTGCAGATTCGCCGCCTCGTCAGCTGTGAGCTTTCGTTTAGAAGCTTTCGTGTGATTTCCTCGCACCGATCGGGGAGGCTCAGCTGCTCTGACCGCCCTAACGAAAAACTAGCTTCGACTGCGAGGGCCCGCCCCCTGACGCGAAAACTTCGGTTAACGGGTTTCGTGTTCGGCAGACGGCGACCGCAGGTAGAGCAGCGTAGTGTCGACCGACTCGATAACTTCCAGGCGGACGCTATTCGGCGGAATCAGCGGGAGGGGCCTCGTGACCGAGAGGCTCGCCGACGGAATATCGAGTAAACCGCCGTATCACGATGTTCTCGCCAATTTCGGCAATTTTCGAGGCGATCAGTTCCTTGATCGTAAGATCAGGATTCTTGATGAAGCCCTGCTCCAGCAGGCAAACTGCGCTGTAGAATTTATCGAGCTTGCCGTCGACGATTTTGGTCAGCACGTTCTCCGGCTTGCCCTTCATCTGCGATGCGTAAATAGCGCGCTCAGCCTCCACAGTCTCGGCCGGCACTTCATCCCGATTGACGTAAAGGGGCTGGGCGGCGGCAATGTGCAGCGTGATGTCCTTCACGAAGGCGCGGAAGCCTTCGTTCTTGGCTACGAAATCGGTCTCGCAATTAACTTCCACGAGAACGCCGACCTTGCCCTGCAGGTGAATGTAGGAAGCGACAATGCCTTCCTTTGTCGAGCGCGAGAACTTTTTGCTCGCGCTTGCGATTCCCTTAGTGCGGAGAAGCGTCTCGGCTTTCTCCAGGTCGCCGTCAGCCTCTGCCAGGGCGCGTTTGCAATCCATGAAGCCGGCGTTGGTTTTCTCGCGCAGCTGTTTGACGGTCTGAGGATTAATTTCCATGTGTAAAGAAAGTTGAGAGTTGAGGGTTGAAAAGAAAATTAGAGAGCCGAGAGCCTCTCAACCCTCTCCTATCGACTCTCAGCTAGTCGCCGCTAAGCTGAGACGCCGGCCATCTCGACTTCTTCGCGAAGGCGAGCTTCTCCGCTGGCCGAGACAATCGCGTCGACCAGCTTCTGCAGCATCACGCGGATCGCGCGAATCGCGTCGTCGTTCCCCGCGATTGGGTAATCGATGACTTCGGGATCAGCATTCGTATCGACGATGCCGACGATCGGGACTCCGAGGCGGCGCGCTTCGTTGACCGCGTTCTGTTCGCGGGTCGTGTCGATGATGATGAGGGCGTCGGGGAGCTGCGACATTTCCAAGATGCCTTCCAGGTTGCGGCGCAACTTGGCAGCTTCGCGACCCAGGGCCGCGAGTTCCTGCTTGCCCATCTTTTTGTAGTCGGGCGAAGCTTCGATCTCCTCGATGTATTTCAAGCGGCCAATGCTTTTACGGATGGTCGCGAGATTCGTCAGCGTGCCACCGAGCCAGCGCTGGTTGACGTAAAACTGCCCGCAAGCTACCGCCGCTTCCTTGACTGCTTCCTGTGCCTGTTTCTTGCAACCGACGAAAAGAATCTTGCCGCCGCGCTGCGTCACCTGCTGGAGAAAATCAGTCGCGCGCTGCAGCTGCTTCACCGTTTCATCGAGGTTGATGATGTAGATGGCGTTGCGCTTCTCGAAAATGAAAGGCTTCATTTTCGGATTCCAGCGTTTCGTTTGGTGCCCGAAATGGACGCCAGCTTCGAGCAGCTCAGGCACTAATTCGATCGTATTGGACATAGGTAGTTTGCAATCGCTGGGGGCGGAGCGGACGGGGAAGATGCTACACGCCTCTCGCTCTGGCAACTGCAATTTCCCGCATCGACCGGGCTAGTGATCCCAGCCGGAATTACTGTCGGAAATCATCTGTTGCAGCATCGGAAAGTGAATCTCGCCGTAGTTCAACGCGTAGCGCAGATCGCCTCCCTTGAAAATCCAGGTAGTCGGGATCCAGCTCAGCGGCAGTCCGGCGAATTGCTTGATGTGACCCGATCCGCGCGGCCCGGGGTCAGCGACGATTGTGACGTTCGGCTGCTGGGAAATTTCATATTTCGCCAGCATGGCGCGGCCGTCCTCACCGCCGTTCCAGACGGAGACGAAACAGAACTTCACTTCGGGGTTCTCCTTCACCACCTTCGTCCAACCGCCGCTCTTGAGCTCGGCTTGGCAGTTGGAACACCAAGGCGCCCAGAGGTGAACAACCGTCAACCCCGGTGCCTTGATCGCCTCGGCGACTTGCTGCTCGGCGGAAGGCGAAGCGGCCATCAGAGTTGACGAAAGGAAGGCAGCGGCGAGAAAGCTACTGAGAAGATGTTTGATCATCAGCGAACGAAATGACATCGGCTCGCGAATCGCGAGGTCCGTCAATGCTTCACTGGTGCTCCAACTCATAGTGGCGCAAAAGTATAGGCGGCCCAAGCTGGGAGCAAACCGATTCTGGGCGACCAGTTGACCACACTAGAGAACGTGACTACTTTCCCTCCCCTTTCCGCGGGAACAGCTGGCGATTGTCGCCGCTGCTTTTAACCACTGAGCCCCGCCTCACCAGGAAAGAGTCACACCGTTATGTTGCAAATGCAGGATTTGATGGCGAAGTCCATGAAGGACTTCAAAGAAGGCAGCATCGTCAAGGGACGCATTCTGGAGATTCGGCCGCGAGAAGTGCTCGTGGATATTGGTTACAAGTCGGAGGGAGTCATCCCGACGGCGGAATTCGACGACATCGAGTCGCTCGAAGTGGGCGACGAGGTGGAAGTGCTCCTCGAACGTCTCGAAAATGACGAAGGCATGGTCGTTCTCTCGAAAGAGAAAGCCGCCTATCGCCAGAATTGGAACAAGATCGCCCAGGTTTTCGCCGGCGACGGCCTGATCAAAGGCAAAGTGAAGTCCGTCGTCAAAGGCGGCCTCATGGTTAACATCGGCGTCGAAGCGTTCCTCCCCGCCTCGCAGATCGACATCATCCCGCCGCGCGACCTCCAGCAGTTCGTCGGCAACACCTACGATTTCAAGATTGTTAAAATCAACGATGACCGCAAAAACGTCGTTCTCAGCCGCCGCGAGCTCATCGAGCAGGAGCGGAGCGAGAAGCGCCAAAAATTCCTCGAAGGCGTCAAAGTCGGCGACACCGTGACGGGCGCGGTCAAGAACCTGACCGATTTCGGTGCCTTCATCGATCTCGGCGGAATGGACGGCCTCCTTCACATCACCGACATGACCTGGGGCCGTCTCGGTCACCCGAGCGAGTTGCTCAAGGTCGGTCAGCAACTCGAAGTCCTCGTCCTCGACATCAACAAGGAAAAAGAGCGGGTGTCGTTAGGCCTGAAGCAGACCCAGAAAAATCCCTGGGACCAGATCGAAGAGCGTTTTCCGGCCGGCCAGAAGGTCAAAGGCAAGATCACCAACCTCGTTCCTTACGGCGCGTTTGTGGAATTGGAAGAAGGCGTCGAAGGCCTCATCCACGTTTCCGAGCTTTCCTGGACGAAGCGCATCATGCGCCCGTCGGATATCCTCACCGTTGGCCAGGAAGTGGAAGCGGTGGTCCTTGGCGTAAACAAGGAGGAGCAGAAAATTTCGTTAGGCCTGCGTCAGCTCGAAGTCAATCCGTGGGACGAGATCGAGAAGAAATTCACCATCGGCAGCCGCGTGAAGGGCCAGATCCGCAACATGACCGCCTACGGCGCGTTTGTGGAATTGGAAGACGGCATCGACGGCATGATCCACGTCTCCGACCTGAGCTGGACCCGCAAGATCAATCACCCGATGGAGATCTTCAAAAAGAACGACGAAGTCGAAGCGGAAGTGATCGACATCGACAAAACCAACCAGCGGATCAGCCTCGGCATTAAACAGCTAGGCGACGATCCGTGGAAGGAAATCGATACGAAATATAAGATCGGCGATCTCGTTACCGGCAAAGTCACGAAGCTGGCCAGCTTTGGCGCCTTTGTGCAGTTGCAGGATGACATCGACGGTCTCGTCCACATTTCCCAGCTGAGCGAAGATCACGTCGCGAAGGTGAAGGACGTGCTTAAGGTCGGCCAGGAAGTCGAAGCCCGTGTCATCAAGGTCGATAAAGTCGAGCGCCGTATCGGTCTCTCGATCAAGGCCGCGAACTACTCCGAGGAAGAACTCAAGCGCGAATCCGAAGCGTTCGACAACTTCCGTCCGGGCGAAGACATGGTCGGACTCGAGAAAGCATTCGAGGCTGCCGAGGAAGATTATCGTCCTGGCGAAGGGAAGAAAAAGTAGCGCTTCGATTTTGTAGACGTTCCTTTTGCGGAGTGTCTTTCGCTCGACATTGGCTTTCGCAGAGCGAAATGTTCCCAATGGGGTTCCGCGTTGCTTTGATCCTTCTTGCGCTGGCGTTTTCTTGCGCCGGGCTCAAAGCACAGGTCGTTCCTCCCTTTAGCAAAGTCGTCGTCTTTGGCGACAGCCTATCCGACAACGGAAACATCCAGCATGTGGTTAAAGACAAGACGGTTTTCATCAATTTCCCGAGCCTGACCTTCGATTACGCTGATGGCCGGTTCACCAATAGCTCCCAGACGTTACCGCCGTCCCGCGATTACGAAGGCACCTGGCACGAGCAGCTCGCCGAAACTTTTCTCGGGCTTCCGGCCGCCACCAACAGCCTCGATGGCGGCACGAATTACGCGTTCGGCGGCGCGACCACGATCGCGGGCGCGAGCGAGCGCACAGTTATTTCAAATTCCGAACCGTTTCTCGGTGGCGACCTCACGATTACGATCGATAACCTCGGCAAACAGGTTGACGATTACCTTGCCGCGCATACGCCCGATCCGGACGCTCTCTATATCGTCTGGGGTGGTGGCAACGATCTTTTTGATGATCCCAGCTCTGCCAATGTCCTCGCCACGGCGCAGCGCGTCGCCGGCCTGGTCGCGCAGCTCGCGCGAGCGGGCGCGAAGTCTTTTCTCGTGCCTAACGTTCCGCCGCTCGGACTGGTCCCGAATTATGCGGACGACATCCCAAAGGCTGCGCTGCTGAATGCCGGCTCGGCTGAATATCGGCAGGAGTTCAACACCCAGCTCGACGCTGCCGTCAGCACCCTGGCCGGCGAAGCGATCAGTATTTCCCTCTATCGCTACGATATCTTCGGTCTCTTCTACCGCCTGGCGGCGAACCCGGAGGACGTTGGCTTCGTTAATATCAGCGATGTTTCACAAGCCAAGGCGGTCGATCCTGATCAATATCTTTTCTGGGACGACATTCATCCCACGACCGCGGGACACTATCAGATCGCCTCTGCTGCCTTCGACGTCGTGAACGGCAGCGCGCTCCCTCCGGCGCAATTGCTCAACCTTTCCGCGCGCCTCGCGGTCGGGACAGAGGAAAACGTTCTCATCGGCGGGCTCATCGTGACCGGGACGGAGGCAAAACAGGTCGTCGTTAGGGGACTGGGTCCATCGATCGCGCTCAATGGCGTGCCAGTTCCCAGCGCCCTGGCTGACCCCGTGCTCGAGCTTTACCAGGACGGCGCGCTCGTCACCCGCAATGACAACTGGAAAGAAACTCAACAGGACGAGATTGAAGCGAGCGGCCTCGCCCCGGAGAACGACCTCGAATCCGCCATCATCGTCAGCCTCGCCCCCGGCGCCTACACCGTCATTCTCCATGGGCAGAATAACGGCACTGGCATTGGCCTAGTCGAGGCTTATGATCTCGCCCCCTCGGCCAAGTCTTCGCTTGGCAACACGAGCACACGCGGTTTTGTGCAAACCGATAATGATGTTCTAATCGCTGGTTTCATCATCGGGAGCGGCGGAAACGATACCGTTCTCGTTAGGGCGATCGGTCCCTCGCTCGCCGCTGCCGGCGTGGCTGAACCGCTGGCCGATCCGATCCTCGATCTCTACGACGCGAACGGCGCTGTTCTGCGGAGCAATGATAACTGGCGTGACACCCAGGAGTCGCTCATTCGGTCGACCGGGCTGGCCCCGAGCGATGACGCGGAAGCCGCGATCATTCGCTCTCTCGCACCGGGCAACTACACCGCGGTGGTCCGCGGAAGAGACAACGGGACGGGTGTGGCTTTGGTCGAGGTTTACAACTTGCAGTGACAATTCTCACTTCGGTTTAGGAAAAAAGTCGGCCGACGGCCCATCGCGCGCCGATTCTGTATCAAGGGTTCGTCGCCGTGCGGCGGCGAACGACCGGACGGTTGACCATTTTGTCGCTGGTTAGGCGGCAAATCCGTTCAACTGGGAAACCCTCCCCATAGCTCGATTCATTTATGATCCTATCTTCTCGTTTTTCGCGCTTCGGTTTCGCCGTTGTTACCGTCCTTCTTATCTTCGGCGCGGCCCAAGCCCGTGCCCAATCGACGCCCAGCTTCAGTCAGGTTATTGTTTTCGGAGACAGCCTCTCCGACGACGGAAACATCCGGAATCGGCTCGAAGATCAGTATTTCATCAGTTATCCCGGTGGCGTCTTTAACTACAGCGATGGCCGTTTCACTAACAGTTCCGACACGGATCCTGCCTCCAATCTTTATGCCGGCACCTGGCACGAACAGCTCGCCCAGGACTTCCTCGGTTTACCTGCGGCGACCAACAGCCTCGATGGTGGCACAGACTACGCTTTTGGTGGTGCCACGACTGAGGATGCAACGCGGGAGGTCACGGTCATTTCCAATCCCGACCCTTTCATCGGCGGTGAGTTTACCGTCACCGTCGATAATCTAGGGAAACAGGTCGACGATTATCTGACGGATGAGACGATTGACCCGGCGGCGCTTTTCATTGTCTGGGGCGGCGGGAACGATCTCTTCGATGACGACAGCTCCGACAACGTGATTGCGACGGCCGCGCGAGTAGGCGGCTTGGTTGACCGGTTGGCCCGTGCGGGCGCGGTTTCGATTCTAGTGCCTAACATTCCGCCCCTCGGGCTCGTCCCAAACTACAAGGACGATCCGGATAAGGCAGCCGTTCTCAACGCCGCTTCCGCCCAGTATCGCGACGAACTCAATGCACAGTTGGACGCTACCGTGAGCGCGCTCGCAGGAGACGGAATCATGATCACCCTTTATCGGCTCGATATTTACGGACTCTTCTACCGGCTCGCGGCCAATCCTGCGGACTACGGCTTCGTCAATATCAGCGACAGCGCGCAGGGCGCCGATGTGAACCCCGACGAATATCTTTTTTGGGATGACATCCACCCGACCACCGCTGGCCATCATCAGATCGCGGTCGCGGCCTCCGAGGTCCTGAATGGCACCGCG
Organism: Chthoniobacterales bacterium; assembly: GCA_051003415.1. Lineage (GTDB taxonomy): Bacteria > Verrucomicrobiota > Verrucomicrobiia > Chthoniobacterales > UBA10450 > Palsa-1392. The sequence continues at coordinate 40,923 of JBPCLI010000135.1, forward strand.
CAGCCGCCTGCAGAGTCGCTCAATCTATCGGCTCGCCTCGCGGTCGGTACCGGTGAGGACGTTTTGATCGGCGGTCTCATCGTCAGCGGCGATGTGGCGAAAGAAGTGATCGTTAGGGGAATCGGACCTTCGCTCGCATCAGACGGCCTTCCGACGACCGGCCTTTTGGCCGATCCCGTGCTGGAACTCTACCAGGGGGACGTGCTCATCATGAGCAACGACAACTGGCGCGATAGCCAGGAAACAGAAATTACCGCCAGTGGATTGCAGCCCCCCGATGACCTGGAAAGCGCCATTCTCGCGACGCTTGATCCGGGTGAATACACTGTCATCCTGCATGGACAGAATGACGGCACCGGAATCGGATTGGTGGAAGCCTACGATCTCGATCCTGCCGCGACCTCGACCCTCGGCAACACCAGCACGCGCGGCCTGGTTCAGACGGGTGATGATGTCCTGATCGGCGGTTTCATTGTCGGCAACGGCGGGAGCGATACGGTTATTGTTAGGGCGATCGGGCCTTCATTGGCCGACGCCGGCGTGGCCAATCCGCTGGCCGACCCGACGCTCGATTTATACGATGCCAACGGCGCTCTCATCATGAGCGACGATAATTGGCGCGACGCGCAGGAATCGCTTATCCAGTCCACCGGTCTCGCTCCGGCGAACGATGCCGAGTCGGCCATCATCCGCTCGGTCACCCCGGGCAATTACACCGCCGTCGTGCGCGGGCAAGATGGCGGAACCGGCGTCGCCCTGGTCGAGGTCTATAACTTGCGTTAATGCTGCACAATTCAGCGCCAAACCGAAGGAGGCCCGCTTTCGTCTCGCCGACGAGAATGGCGATCCTGAGCAACCTGCGGCAAAACAACGAATCGCACGCAGGTGAAGATGGGCGCCACCGGATCGCACTCGAGGCGTTTGGTTATCGTTGGTATCGAGTCGGCCGGCTCGATCATCTCCTCGCTCGGCGGAAACCGTAGCACCGCGTTCGCGAAAAAAACGCTCAACCGACACTCGCCGGAACCGGCACCGCCGGGACGGCCGCTTCGTCGAGCGAAAGGTAAGTGTAGCCCTGCAGGCCGCGCTCGTAATCCGCCAGGATTTTCATGGCGTCGTTAGGCTTGAGCCGGTCGCTCTTGATCGCGGCGTCGACTTGCAGCTTCACCAGGCGCATGAGCTCGATCTTGTCCCACTGGGTCAGCGCGAGAACCTGGCCGATTGTGCTCCCCTCGATCACTTCCTCGATATACCAACCGGATTCTTCGTCTTCGTCGAGAAAGACGTGCACCTCGGTCACCCGCCCAAAGAGATTGTGCAGATCGCCCATGATGTCCTGGTAGGCGCCGACCAGAAACACCCCGAGATAATAAAGCTCGCCCGGAATAATCTTGTGCAAGGGGAGGGTGTCCTTCACATCCTGCAGATCGGTAAATTTGTTGATCTTCCCGTCGGAATCGCAGGTGATGTCGACCAATGTCCCCTGGTGATCCGGCTGGGTCGTCAGGCGATGAATCGGCATGATCGGGAAAAGCTGGCCGAGCGCCCAGTGATCGAGGAGGGATTGGAAAATCGAGAAGTTGCAGATGTATTGGTCGCCTAACGAAGTCTCCAGTTCCTTCACTTCTTCCGGCACATATTTCAGTCCCTTGTGCAGGGAGACGATCTGGCGGGCGAGCTGCCAATAAAGCGATTCGATCTTGGCTTTCGACTCCAGGTCGAGGAGCCCGAGATTGAACATCTGCTGGGTCTCTTCCTTGATCTGCTGCGCATCGTGCAACGTCTCAAGCCGGTTGCCGCGCTTCAGCTTCTGCTTCACATCGATGATGTCGCGCAAAGGTTTCGGGTCGGATTCCGTGGCCTCGATCTTTGTTGCCGGTCCGTCCTTCTCGATCGCGCCGAATGCCTCGACCACGAGAACGGAATGGTGGGCGACAATCGCGCGGCCGCCTTCGCTCACGATCGCCGGATGAGCGACGCCTTCGGAGTCGCACACTTCCATGATGTTGTAGACTACGTCGTTGCAGTATTCCTGGAGCGTGTAGTTGGTCGAGCTGTCAAAACTGGTCCGCGAACCATCGTAATCGACCCCGAGTCCGCCGCCGACGTCGAGGTAGCCAAGCTCATGACCCATCTTGGAAAGTTTCGCGTAATAGCGGGCCGCCTCGCGTACCGCGCGCTTGATCGTCGAGATGTCGGGCACCTGCGAACCGACGTGGAAATGAACGAGCTTGAGGCAATGCCCGAGGCCCTGCGCCTTCAGCATTTCACTGGCGGCTACGAGATTCGTTGTGCTGAGACCGAACTTGGCATTTTCGCCGCCGCTCGTTGTCCATTTGCCCGCGCCTTTGCTGTGCAGGCGCACGCGGATGCCGATGTGCGGTTCGACGCCCATCTCTTTTGCGACCCGCAGCGTCTGCTCGAGTTCCTCGAGTTTTTCGACAACGATGATGACCGATTTGCCGAGCCGCCGTCCGAGCATGGCGGTGCGAATGAACGCGCGGTCCTTGTAGCCATTGCAAATAATAAGGCTCTCCGGGTCCTTGTGCATCGCGAGGGCGGCGATCAGTTCCGGCTTGCTGCCCGCTTCGAGGCCGAAATGAAATTGCGCACCGGCGTCAACGATTTCTTCGATCACTTCGCGTAACTGATTGACCTTGATCGGAAAGACGCCGCGATAAGGACTGCGATAACCGAACTCCTGCATCGCTGCATGGAAAGCGCGGTTAACCGTCTCGACCCGATGCCGAAGCAGATCCTGAAACCGGATGACGAGCGGAAAGCCGAGGCCGCGCGTCCGCGCTTCATTTACTACCTCGAGCAGATCGATTGAGCTGCCCTCTTCCTTCAGCGGCATGGCCGCGACGTTGCCGGCGCTGTTGACCGAGAAGTATCCGTCACCCCAACCGTCGACATTGTATGTCGCGATCGCGGCTTCCACATCCCAGTCACCCTTCGTCATCGTCGCGCAGTGTAGGGGCACCAGTCTGCAAATTCAATCGGCAGATTGAGGGCGAAAAATCGAGCGTTCACCGTCGAAAAACGAATGCGTGAAACATTGCCACAATGGTCTCTCCCGGGGTGAGCTGCTTGTTTTTCAAGATCGCTCTGATACGGTTTTTTTAGATGAACAAAACGGTGATTGAAGTGCAGGTGCGTGCGGTCCTTCCGACGAGCGGCGGGTGCGCGGTCTTCCTCGGCAATACCGACAAAGTGTTCATTATCTACGTGGACCAAGGCGTCTGCAGCGCGATCACCATGTTCATGCGCGGGACGGTCAAGGAACGTCCGTTGACCCATGATCTAATGGCGCACCTCATGACCGCGCTCGGCGCGCATGTCGAGCGAGTCATCATCAACGATCTCAAGAACGCGACTTACTACGCGCGCATGATTATCCGGGCGGAAAACGAGCTGCAGCAAAAGAAGATCATCGAGCTAGACGGCCGCCCGAGTGATTGCATTGCGATGGCGGTGCAACAGCGGGCGCAAATTTACGTCAGCCAGGAAGTGTGGGACGAAGTCGACGACATGAGCGACGTCCTGCGCAAGATGGAAGAGGACGGCATCAAGCCGGAGATCGGGCCGGAAGGCGAGATGGAATCGGACGAAGACGATTAACCCCGCAGAAGCAAAGTTCAGCTGATCAATTCGGGGTAATTCCGCTCCGCCATCTCTGTGCAGCGAGTTAGTATGGCGGAGGGCGTGTCGAGTTCCAGCACTTCGGCGACCAGTTCCCGGCATTCCGAAATCGTTAGGCGCTGGACGGCGCTCTTGACCTGCGGGACGAGCGTCGGGCCCGCGCTCAGCTCATCCATTCCCAGGCCGAGAAGAAGGGGCGTAAACAGGACATCGCCCGCCATTTCGCCGCAGATTCCCACCCAGATGCCGTTCGCATGCGCCGCATCGGCCACCATCTTTAGCAGCCTAACGATAGAGGGATGGCTCGGTTCATAGAGGTGCGCCACCCGCTCATTCGTTCTGTCGATCGCGACGGAGTACTGGATCAGGTCGTTCGTCCCAATGCTGAAAAAATCGACCTCCCGCGCCAGCCGGTCCGCCATGATCGCGGCGGTCGGCACCTCGATCATGACGCCGATATCGAGGTTGTCGTTGAAAGGACGCCCTTCCTGACGGAGTTCGCTTTTGCATTCTTTCACGATCTCCAAGCCGCGCCGCACTTCGTCGAGTCCCGAGATCATCGGGAACATCATTTTCACGTTCGACGCGACGCTCGCCCGCAGGATGGCGCGGAGCTGCGGCTTGAAGATCTCGATATTCTCGAGGCAAAACCGAATCGCGCGCCAGCCGAGAAAAGGGTTGAGCTCGTCGCCTCCATTTTCGATTCCATCCGAGATCTTGTCTCCGCCGAGATCGAGCGTGCGAATGATGAGCGGATCGGGCGCGAGGCGCTGCGCGACTGTGCGATAGACTTCGAATTGCTCTTCTTCCGTCGGCAACGTCGTCTGGTTGAGATAGAGAAACTCCGTGCGGTAAAGTCCCACGCCTTCCGCGCCGTGGGCCAGCACGGCATCCACTTCGTCGGGCAGCTCGATGTTGGCCGAGAGAACAATATGTCGGCCGTCGCGGGTGGTTGATTTGGTTCCGCGCAGCTCCGTGAGACGCTCCGCGATCGCGCCTTTTTGGCGTTCGATTTCCTCGTATTCGCGGAGGGTTTCTTCAGTTGGATAAATGATGAGCACGCCGTGATAACCATCGATTAGGGCCGGGGCGCCCGTTTCCAGTTTCTCCGTCGCGTCGTGCAAACCGACAACGGAAGGAATGCCTAACGACTGGGCCATGATCGCGGTGTGCGAGGTCCGGCTCCCGAGGTCGAGGACGAGGCCGCGCACCTGTTCGCGATTCATTGTCGCGGTGTCGGAAGGCGTGAGATTATGCGCGACCAGGATGTGAGGCTCGTTGATCGAGAGAAACGGCCGCGGCGATTTTCCCTGCAGGTTGCGAATGACGCGGCGTGTCACGTCCTGAATGTCGATCGCTCGTTCGCGCAAATAAGGATCGTCGATTCGGCTGAGCGATTCGACGTAGCGGTTGGCGACTTCCTGGAAAGCGAACTCGACGTTGCAGTGGTCGGCTTCCAGTTTGCGCAGGACTTCGTCGATCAAGGTCTGGTCTTCGACGACCAGGAGGTGAGCATCGAAAATCCCCGCGTCTTTCGCGCCGATCGCTTCCGCGATCTGCTGCTGCATTTCGAGAATCTGCGCCCGCGTTTGGATGAGGGCGTTTTCAAAACGCGCGATTTCATCCGGAACGTTCGCCGGGTCGACCTGGTAATGGACCACATCATCCGACTCGATCGAAAAGACGTGGATCGGTCCGCGCGCGATTCCCGGAGCGGCAGCGACACCGTGACAACGCTTTTCCTGGTGGCCGGGATCGCCCTTCATTCCGGTAACAATACCCGGAACGTCAACCCCGAAAGCTTTCGGGGTCAACTATTCTTCGTTAAAGCGCGACTGGATTAATTCTTCGATCTCCTGAATGGCCTGCGCCGCGTCGGGCCCCTCGGCGCGAACCCGCAATTTTGAACCCTGACCCGCGGCCAGCATCATGAGGCCCATGATGCTTTTGCCGTTGATCTCTTCATCTTCCTTGGCGACCCAGATTTCGCATCGATGGCGGCTCGCGATGCGCACAAACATGGCCGCGGGACGCGCGTGCAGACCGAGCCGATTGATGATCGTGATTTCTTTCTCGGCCTTCTCGTTCGTGGCTGGTGCTGAGCGGCGGTTTAGTAGTCCCATTAGGTGTTCTGCGTCTTCATTAGACCGAGTAACTTCTCATTAAATTCCACGGCGCTGTTCAAACCGAGGCCCTTCAGCTTTTGATCCATTGCTGCCACCTCGATCAATCGCGCGATATCCCGTCCCGGCCGTATCGGAATCGTGATGTGCGGCACTTCGATCTTGAGAATCTCGTAGAGTTCGCGGTCCAAACCGATCCTATCCACTTCTTCCAACTCCTGCCAATCTTTTAACGTCACAACCAGATCAAGCCGCTTCTCGATCCGGATCGCGCCGATGCCGAAGATAGAAACGACGTTGATGATGCCGATGCCGCGCACTTCCATGTGGTAGCGGGTCACATCGGGCGCGGTCGCCATCAGCTCGCGGCCTTCGACTGACTTAATTTTTGTCACGTCATCGGCCACCAGGCTGTAGCCGCGTTCGATCAGGCCGAGGACGCATTCGCTCTTTCCGACACCGCTCGCGCCGCGGATCAGGACGCCGACTCCGAGGATATCGACCATGCTGCCGAACTCCGTAACGATTGGCGAAAAATCGAGTTCGAGCGCGATCGTGGCGGCGTTGATGAACTTCATCGTGATCATCGGCGTGCGGAAAACCGCGATCCCGGCCGCTTCGGCGACACCGAGCAAATCTGGAGCGAGATGAAAGCCGCGCGAGGCGACGAGGCAGGGGATTTTTTGCGAACAAAGGGCGTGGAAACGCGCGTGCCGCTGCCGGGGCGATAAGTTCTTGAGGTAGGATTGCTCCGCCGCGCCGAGCACCTGAACCCGCTTATGCGCAAAATAGGTGTAGAACCCGGCGAGCGCGAGTCCGGGCCGGTTGATCGTCGGCTCCCTGATGCGCCGCTCGAAGCCGATCTCTTTGCCTTCCAGTTTGAGCTGAAGCGATTTCGCGTGCCGCTCGAAAAACTTCGCGACCGTGACGACCGGGACGTTCATCCGCCGCTGGCTCTCGGAATTGATTGTCTGAACGATCGGCTCCAAATTCATGCGCAAGCCAGATGTATCGTGAACCGCTCACGATTGCCAGAACCTCCTGTGGTAACGCGCAATTAACCTTCCATTTTTGGATTTGGCTCGCGTTTGCGCTTCCTTTCTGCCTATCCACTTAGCGCAGGAAATTGCATGCGCGTCCTGATTATCGAAGACGATTTAAGGTTGGCTCGCCAGATCACTAGAGAACTGCAGCGCTGCGAGCATGAGCCGACCGCGCGCCATGATGGCGCGGAAGGTCTCCAAGCCGCGCTGCTCGATCCGCCCGATCTCATTGTCCTCGATCTCACTCTGCCAGGGCTCGACGGTCTCTCAGTTTTAGCTCGTCTGCGCGAGGCGCATTCCACGGCCCGCATCCTCATTCTGACGGCGCTCGGTGGGGTGGCCGACCGGGTCAAAGGCTTGAAGGCCGGGGCAGACGATTATTTGGCGAAACCTTTTTCGATGAACGAGCTGATGGCTCGCGTCGAAGCGCTCGGCCGGCGGGCCGCGTCGCCTACCGCCGCGGAGTTTTTGAAGGTCGGCGATCTGCAAATGGACGTGCTCCATCGGCATGTCGCGCGCGCGGGCAAGGCGATCGCGCTTTCCCCGCGCGAGTTCGACGTGCTGCAGGTGCTGATGCAGGAACCCGGCCGCGTTTTTTCCCGGACCGAACTTTGCGAGCGCATCTGGCAACGCGAACACGAATACGACACGCGGACGGTGGAGATCTTCATCGCGCGTCTCCGCAAGAAGGTGGAGGCTGGCTTCAACCAGCCGCTCATTCACACCCTGCGCTACGTCGGTTACACCATTCGGCCGCCCGCGGCCTAACGGATGGGCTTACTGGACAAGTCCGCGTTCCCGCAGAAGCCCGCGCAATGACTCGAGGCGGCGTCGGTTGACTCCAAAATCGTAGTAGCCCTTTCTCGAGGCCGAGCGAACCGCCAGCCTGTGCTCGCCCGCGCGTAGCTGGATCTCCAGATCGTCGATAAATCCGACGACCGCGCTGCGGCATTCCGCATGCAGGTAATTCGCGTCGTCCGCCACCAGTTTTGTGCGCGGCAAAATGAGAACCGCCGCTCGAATCTGCGGCCAAATGTCGGGCCCCGAAGCTCTCAGGACAAAAGGCGCGATCGCATGGCGCGAATCCCGTGCATCACTCGAGATGCAGTTGGGCGAAGAAGGGCACGGCGTAAACATCCCGGCTTCCATACCACTCTCCGGAGGATGCGAACACGCCTGAAGCAGACTGCAAATCGCCAAGGTGAGAATGCCGCGCCTCGCGAATGAAGAAAAAAAATGGCCCATCGTCCGCCTCACCGTAGTTCCGCCAGCGGCTCGCGCAGCGACATTGCGCAAAACATCGACTACCGCTACAATCGCGGCAGCATGACCCTGGCCCCTTTGCCGCGAGCGCTCGTCTGCGCCAGCCTCCTTTGCTTCCCACTGCTTGGTTGCACTGAGTTGCCTAACGACGTCGGTCTTCGTCAACCTCGCTCCGTTGAAGCTCAGACTCGTCTCGCTTCTCATCACCCGATCTTTTCTTCCTGGTATGACGATCCGACGGCCAAGGGCGCAGCGAAGATCCGGATCGATCTCACCAAACAACAGGCTTTTTTCTATCGCGGCGAGACCCTCATCGGCCGAACCAACATTTCCTCCGGCCGCAAGAAATATGAAACGCCGCCTGGAAAATACCGTGTCGTGCAAAGGGAGATCAATCACGTCTCGAGCGAATTTGGAGAATACGTGGGTCGCAACACCGGCGCCGTTCTGCGTCGCGACGTGGACCTGAACAACTCCCCGGTTCCAAAAGGCGCAAAGTTTGTCGGTGCGCGAATGCCGTATTTCCTTCGCTTTCGCGACGGCTACGGCATGCACGCCGGGTTCGTCCCGCGGTTTCGAGCTTCCCACGGCTGCGTCCGCATGCCGATGAAAATGGCGAAACATTTCTTCGAGGCCGCGGAAATCGGGACTCGCGTGGAAGTTATCGAACCGCCCGAACCACCGGTTATGGTGGAACGGTGAACCTCGTTTCCGATCTTCGCGCACTCCTCGGCGACGCCATCGTCGCGGCCGACGAATCGACACGGACCGCGCATAGCGGCGACAAATGGTTCGCCGAGCACTCGCCCGAAGTCGTTGTCTTCGCGCAAAACACCGGGCAGATCAGCCGGTTGCTGCGTTTCGCTTCCGAGAACAAGGTGCCCGTGACCGCGCGCGGAGCCGGCTTCGGTTACGTCGGCGGTTGCGTGCCGGTCCGCGGCGGAATTGCACTTTCGCTCGCGCGGATGAATCGGATCAAGGAAATCAGTTTCGGTGACGCGATCGCGGTCGTGGAACCCGGCGTCATCACCGGCGAATTGCAAGCCGCGGCCCGGGCGCAGAGGCTTTTTTATCCGCCCGATCCGGCGAGCCTGCATGATTGTAGCATCGGCGGAAACGTCGCCACGAACGCCGGCGGTCCGCGCTGTCTTAAGTACGGTGTCACCCGCCACTACATCATCGGTCTCGAGGTCGTGCTCGCGAACGGCGAAATTCTGCGCACTGGCGGGCGAGTGCATAAGAACAAAACGGGATTCGATCTGATCGGCCTCTTTGTCGGGTCGGAGGGATTGTTAGGCGTGGTCACCGAGATCACGGTGCGCCTGCTTCCGCTGTCACAGGCGCGAGCTACCCTTTCGACTTCGTTTGCCACGATGTTGGAGACCGCCGCCGCGGTACAGGCGATTTTTGCTGCAGGATTTCTCCCGTCATCGATCGAGATCGCCGACCAGTATACTCTCGAAGCCGCCCGGCGCGATCGCGGCAGGGGAATCGTCCCGGAGGGCAACGCGCACCTTCTCATCGACGTGGACGGACGTGCGGACACAGTCCGGACCGAGGCCGCCGCCCTTGAGGCGTTGCTTGCCGGCCGCAAACCAAACTCGCTCACTGTGGCCACGACCGAGGAAGGCTCGGAGAAACTTTGGGCGCTCCGGCGCGAATTTAGCAATTCCCTGCGCGCCACCGGCTTGACGAAACTCAACGAGGATGTCGTCGTCCCGCGCAGCCGCCTCGTCGAACTGGTCGAGTTTGCGGGGCAGTTGCAGGAACGCCATGGTTTTCCGGTCGCGACGTTTGGCCACGCCGGCGACGGCAACATTCACGTCAATGTCATGGCTGCGAATTATTCCGATCCGGCGGTGCGCGACCGGGTGGAACTGGTGCTTGATGAACTATTTGCGCAGGTCCTGGCCTGGGGTGGAGTCATTACCGGCGAGCACGGCATCGGCCTCGCCAAAAAGCGCTGGTGGCCCGAGGCGACGAGCGACTCGACACGCGAGTTGCACGCTCGTCTCAAACAGGCGCTCGATCCCCTTGGCATCCTAAATCCAGGCAAGTTTTTGGGGTAATGCGGCTTGCGATGGGCGCCTCGCGTGCTACCTTGCGCGACTTCAACCTACGCGCACTTCCGGTCCGCTGACCGAACCTTAATGGTGCGCATTTTCTTCAGCCGATTTGCTGAAGTCTCCGATTTCGAATGAAACCTGGAAAATTTACTCACGCTATCGCCGTTTTACTCTCCTCAGTCTCGGCTTGTTTCGCGCCTTCCGCGCCGGCGCAATTGCCGGCCAAAAAAGTTCCGCTGAACAACAAGCAGAATCGACTGAACGAGGAAGTGCTTCTCAAGGTCGACCCGATCGGCTACACCCCGCCTCCAACAAAATTCGTGAACTTCGGCAAGGCCGGCGAACGCTATCCCTGGAAGAAGGACATCGTTACGACGGTTTTTTGGATTGGCGAAAAGCCAACTGCGAACAATCCGGTCCCAAATCACGCCAGCAGCTGGGACAAGTCCTGGGCGAAAAATTACGGCGGCTACGATGACCCGCGGCCGTCGCAGCGGCAGAATTATATCCCAATCGATTTCACTCCCCGTCAGAATCCATTTTACTGCGCCCTGCCCTACAACGACAAAGCGCGCGAAGGTCATCGGCCGGAGGCTCCGAAAGTGGTGCCCTGGTTCAAGGAAGCGTATCGCGGGCCCGGCGTTTCGGTTTGCAAAGGCCGCTGGGTGGAAATTCGCAAAGGGAATCGAGCCGTCTACGCGCAGTGGGAAGATGCCGGGCCGTTCCGGACGGATCATTGGGAATACGTCTTCGGCAACGAGCGCCCGAAACCGAATCTCAACCGTGGCGCCGGCCTCGATGTCTCGCCGGCAGTGCGCGACTATCTCGGCATGGCCGACACGGATGTCACCGATTGGAAGTTCGTTGAATTCAGCGAAGTGCCGCCCGGTCCGTGGGCCAGGCTGGGCGACAACAACACCTTCGTTATCAACCAGCGCAAAGCGGGACAGCAAATGGCGAAGGCGAAAGAAAAGAGCTCCGTCCTCTTTCGTTAGGCGAATTAGCGACACGTGGCTTGGTCTGGGAGAGCAGATCGCGGCGACATCTATGCCGCCTTTCACGGTTCCTGGAATCGTAGCCGGCGGACCGGTTACAAGATCGTGCGCGTCCCGCTCGACCACGGCAAGGCAGTCGACTAATACGAGGATTTCGTGACCGGCTTCGTGACACCGAACGGCAACGTTTGGGGCCTTCCGGTCGGCCTGACGGTGGCGAAGGACGGCAGCCTGCTTTTCAGCGAAGACGGGCACGGCACCATTTGGCGGGTTAGCTCGATTCGTTAGGCAAGATATCGCGCGGCCCGCAATGCGGTCTTGTGAGCGGCGGAGGGCGGGAGTAAACCTTGCTCGATCATGGCGCGCGCCATCCACACTTTCGACAACGGCGTCCGGGTTTATAAGGATCAGCTCTGGGCCGGCCAGCGCGCCCGTTACGAAAAACGCAACGTCCACGAAGCGGAAGAAGAGGACATCTTCGTCGATCTCGTCCGAAAACTTCCGCCGGATGGCTGCTACGTCGACGTGGGGGCGGCGATCGGTTACTATCTCATCCTCGCGCGCAAGCTGGCGCCGCAGCTTATGATTCACGGAGTGGAGCCACTTGAGCGTCATCGGCGTCTTCTCAGCGAAAACCTTCTCCTCAACGCCCTAACGGATAATACCTTCACGATCCATCCCGAGGGCCTCACCTCGAGCGAAGGGAGCCAGACGTTTCTGGATCGCGGCTACAGCAGCAAGCTCGCGCCGGTCGGCGACAAGCAGACGGTGTCACTCAGCCGGCGCTGGAAAGGTTTCCTTGAGACGATCGGGCTGCGCCGTCCGAAAAATGCCACCATTTTGATTCCAACCATCACTCTCGACAGTCTCGTTAGGCGAATCGGCCGCCCGATCGATCTGGTGCAAATGGATGTGCAGGGCCTCGAGGTCGAGGTCTTGAAAGGGGCCAGTGAAAGCATGCGCTCGGGCGCCATCCGCACGTTCCTTATCGGCACACATGGCCGGATGATCGGGCTCATCTTGCACCAGGAATGCCGCCAGTTGCTCCAGACTCATGGTTACGCGATCGAAGTCGATCAGCCCGACACGAAGGAGCAGCCCGACGGCATCCTCGTCGCCCGCAAATGACAACCCCGGGGGGTTAGCTAGGTTTGGCTGTGCCCCAAACTTCCATCAAATCGCTCACGCTCGACGAGCTGGCCGAACATCTTGCCGCCGCCGGTGCGCCCGGGTACCGGGCGAAACAGGTCACCGACTGGCTTTACAAAAAGCGCATCGATTCCTTCGAGGCGATGACCGATCTCCCGGCTGCGATTCGCGCTCAACTGGGGGGCGAATTCTCCTTCGTTAGGCCAGAGCTGGTTCGCGTTCTCGGCTCGAAAGATACGACCCGCAAATTTTTGTTCCGCCTCGCGGATGGCAACCTCATCGAATCGGTCCTCATCCCCGCGTCGCCGGCGCTTTATGGCGAGACCTCTGATCGCCGCACCGCCTGTGTCTCGACCCAGGTCGGCTGCGCTTACGGCTGCAAATTCTGCGCGAGCGGGCTGGACGGTTTCTCGCGCAACCTCGAGGCAAGCGAAATCGTCGATCAGCTCCTCGCAATCGAGAAAGATAGTGGCGAGAAGATCGATAATATCGTTTTCATGGGCATGGGCGAGCCGCTCGCCAATCTGACCAACCTGCTCCGCGCCATCCGGATCATTAACGCCCCTTGGGGACTTGAGGTCGGCGCGCGCCACATCACCATCTCGACCAGCGGGCTCGCGCCGCAGATTCGCAAGCTCGCCCTGGAGCCGACGCAATTCCGGCTCGCGATCTCGCTTCACGGCGCGACCGATGACGTGCGCAGCCAAATCATGCCGGTGAATCGGAAATATCCGCTCGCCGTCTTGCTCGAGGCCTGCGACGTCTACGTCGCCCAAAAAAAACGGCTCATGTTTGAATACATCCTCATCGCCGGAGTGAACGACGGCGATGGGCAGGCTTACCAATTGGCGCGCCACGCCTTGCGGCTTTCGGCCAAGATCAATCTCATTCCCTACAACACGGTCGAAGGTTTGGATTGGTCGCGTCCTTCGCGCAACCGGCAGGAAAGCTTCCTCCGCATCCTCCGCGAGCACGGCGCAGTCGCCACGCTCCGCCGCGAGAAAGGCCACGACATCGCGGCCGCCTGCGGCCAGCTCCGCCTGCAAACGAAGCGGGCGGAAGAGAAAATCAACGCCGTTCCCTAGCCGCCGGGAAAATTACTTTTTTCTCCCGCTCGGCAGATTTGGCGTCTGCCGATTCGGCCATAGCCGCGTGGATGCCCGCCACGGCCATACCGCCTTCGCCGACGGCGGCGGCGCAGCGTTTAACCGAGCCAGCGCGGACATCGCCCGCCGCAAAAATTCCAGGGACGCTGGTTTCGAGCAGGCCGGAAGCGCGTTCCATCTTCTGCCAAGCTGGCTTGGACGACAATTCTATCGCGCCACCGAGGCGATCGCGTTCCCGAAAATCGTCATGTGAAAGCATGAATACCGACGAATCAGTGGCGTAAAACTTTTTTGCGCAGCGTCCCAAGCTGCCGTACAGAGGGTTATGGCCGGGCACGACTCAGACCGCGCTTGGGATGAATACGAGTGGGAGCGGTTTCTCCAGCAGCAGGATCAAAAGACGGAGAAATACATGGAGCTGCTGGAGAAATATATCGACGATCCGCGGCGTGACGAGATCGTCGCGCGCGAGATGGGCTGGTCTCATTCGCCCGAGGATAGCGCCGAGGAATGGAGTGACGATCCCGACCTCGCCTTCGACGACGACGAGGCGGAGGAGAACATTTCCGCGAGCGAGTTGATCAATGAGCGGGCGGAAAGTTTCGAACAACACGTCCTCTATCGAGCGGCTTTTTCCCTAACGATCTGGATCGATCGCCTTTTTGAGCGCGCGCCCGTTTTGCAAAACGATCCGGCGGCGGTCAAGCTCGCCACCCACACCGCGCTGGCGAGCGCGAAATTGGCGGCCGCCTTGAGCGACGATGAGGCCGAGGAACTGGGAATGACGATTGCTTACCTGAAGCGCTCCCTGAAGGCGATTACCGTGGCGATGGATGCTTCGGGGCAGTTAATCGCCGAAAAATCGCTCACCCGCACCCAGCACGCCGCCCTCCAGCAGCGGCTCTTCCAAGTGCGCGACGGGATCATTCTGCTGATGGGCGAATTCCGCGGCGAATGGCTACGGCGCTACGGCAGCCTTTAGTGTTTGAATGAATCGGGGCCGCGCCCGTCCAAAGATGGACACGGAAGCGACTGCGGCAGAAGCCGATGTCCCGGAGCTCGACCTGGTGCGACAAGCCCAGGAGGGTGATCCAGAGGCCTTCGATCAGCTTGTCAGCCGTTTTCGCACAAGGGTTTTCGGGATGATTTACAACATGGTGCATAACGAGCAGGACGCCTGGGATCTTGCTCAAGACAGCTTCCTCAAGGCGTGGAAATCGATCGCCCGCTTTCGCGGGCAGTCGTCCTTTTACACCTGGCTCTACCGCATCGTCATGAACGTGACGATCGACGCCATGCGCAAGAAGCAGGTGAAAGGCGGCGGAGCTGAGTTCAACGACGAGATCCAATTACGCGAAATCGACCCGGCCTCGCGCACCGTGCCGCACGCCGACGCCCTCCCGCACGAGCGGATGGAGCGCACGGAAATCCGCGGCCGGATCGACGCCGCCATCGCCCAGCTCTCGCCGGAACACCGGGCCGTCATTTTGATGAAGGAAATCGAGGACATGCAATACCATGAAATCGCGGAGTCGTTAGGCTGCTCGATCGGGACGGTGATGTCGCGCTTGTTTTACGCGCGGAAAAAGCTGCAGAGTCTTTTGCGGGATGTTTATGAAAACGTTTGAGGAAAAATGGACCGCCTGGGTCGATAACGAGCTGAGCGACGCGGAACGCGCCGAGTTTGAGGCGTCGCTGGAAGATCGGGCCGCGGCCGAGCTGGAGAAAAACCAGGCGCTAAAACTCGGTGCTTTGTTGAAGGAGCAATTGCAGCCGCGCGCGATGGGGAATGAGGAGTTCTTCCATCATCAACTGCGGGAGCGGATGGCGGCGGAAATCAAGCAACCGGCGGCGGGCCCCGCAGGGATAAAGGAGAGCTGGTGGACGATCCGCCGGTTGCTCTGGACGGGCGCAACCTCGCTCGCGGCCTTTGCTATTTGTACCTTTTCTGTGCTGCGCCAGCAGCCGGCGCCGGATCAATCGCAATATCTGACTCAAATCCTGAACGCCCGGGTTGACCCGAGCGTGAACCCCAATGCAACCATTTCGATTTTTCAGACAAAAGAGGATCGTGTGACAGTGCTCTGGGTGGACGGACTGAAATCGTTGCCGAGCGACTACGCCGCGAAGTAATTCATGGGCCAAACCTTTACTGCCGCGCTTGCCGGGATCGTCTTCCTGCTCTCGCTCGCGGCACCTGTCGAAGCGGGCAAACCGCGGCGCGGCGATTCTACGGCCAGACGGGGTAAGAAGGTTTGGAGCGGGCTGGTAATGGCCACAAACGCGCCCCGGCCGGGGCCAGCGCCCGCCGAGATCAGTCGGCTGAATGGAACGTTGCGCCGCACTTTTGGTTACAATCAATTCGAAGTCATCGGCCAGTCGCGCCGCGCGCTCGAAAATGACGAGTCCAGTTGGCTGGCGGTGAGCAAACATTTCTCGCTGCACGTCGATCCGCGTGGTGTGGTACCCGATGGCTACCGGGTGAACCTACAGCTTTATCAGGATCGTCAGTTGCTGCTCGAGACCACGGCGACTCTGAGCGCGAGCAGCCCTCTAGTCGTGAAAGGTCCGCAGATCGGAGCCGGACAATTGCTGCTGATGCTTGTCGTGCAGTAGGCGCAAGCCTTCGCCTCAAGGACGCCAGAATAGGCGAAATTGCAGAGCTCTCCCGACAGAGTTAAATGCCCTATGCGTTTTCTTCTTCCCGCATTTTTCCTTCTCGTTGCTCTGAGTCCTGTTCGTGCCGAATCGAAATTCGATTTCGCCACCACGCCGGGCAAACTGCCGAAGGAAGTCAGGCCGACCGAGTACGCGATTCGTATTGCCCCTAACGTCGAGAAACTGACTTTCATCGGGTCCGAGACAATCAAGATACAGGTCGAAATACCGGTCACCAAGCTGGTCCTCAACGCCCTCGAGATGGAAATCGAGTCGGCCTCTGTCGACGGCCAGGCACTGCCGAAGAAATCAATCGCCCTCGACACCAGCGAACAGACACTCACCCTGACTTTGCCTAACGAAATAGCGGCAGGCGAGCACGAGGTCGCGTTCAAGTTTAGTGGCAAAATCAACGTCCAGGGGCAGGGGCTTTTCTACGCCCGCTACCAGGAGCAGGGGACGAACGGGAAAAAGATCATGCTCGGGACGCAGTTCGAGCCGGCCGATGCGCGCCGCATGTTTCCCTGCTGGGATGAGCCGAGCTTTCGCGCGAGGTTTCAACTCACAGCCGTCGTCCCGGAGAAGTTCACCGCTGTCTCCAACATGCCGGTCGAAGCGGAATCAAAGGTTGAGGACGGTAAGGAAGTGCGCTTTGGCGTTTCCCCCTCGATGTCGAGTTATCTCGTCGTCCTTTGCGCCGGCGAGTTGGATTCCATCGAGGCGGAACAGGACAGCGTGAAATTGCGGGTCGTGACGACAAAAGGGAAGGCGGAGATGGGTCGCTACGCACTTGAGAGCGAGGCGAAGATTCTCCATTACTACAACGAATATTTCGGCGTGCCTTATCCTTTGCCGAAACTCGATCTCATCGCGATCCCGGGCGGTTTTGGCGGGGCGATGGAGAACTGGGGCGGGATCACCTATTACGAGTCGGTCCTGCTCTTTGACCCGAAAAATTCGTCGACCGCGACGAAACAGAATATTTTTGCCGTCATCGCGCACGAGATGGCGCATCAATGGTTTGGCGATCTCGTCACGATGGCGTGGTGGGACAACCTCTGGCTCAACGAGGGTTTCGCCTCCTGGATGGGCTCGAAGTGCACCGATCGCTTTAATCCGGAATGGAACGAATGGCTGCGTCGCACGGAGTCGCGCGATCCGAGCCGCCGCATCGGTTTCTCGAAGGACGTCGCGATGCAGGGCGACGCCCGTTCTACGACGCATCCGGTGCAGCAACCGATCAAGAACGAAGCGGAAGCGAACGGCGCTTTCGACGAAATCACATATCGGAAAGGGCAGGCTATCATCCGCATGTTCGAGAGTTTTCTCGGCGAAGAAGTCTTCCGCGACGGCATTAGGAAATACATCGCCACGCACAAGTATTCGAACACGACGACAGCGGATCTCTGGGAAGCCCTGACCGAAGTCTCGGGCAAACCAGTCGGCGAAATCGCTCCGGGCTGGACCGAGCAGCCCGGGGTTCCGCTTGTGAAAATGGAACGTAAGGAGAACACGATCCAACTGCACCAGGAGCGTTTTACCGTGCACTTTGCCGATCCTCCTGCGCTCCGGTGGCAGATCCCGCTCACCTACGTGACCCAGAATCAGCCGGCGACGAATGGTTTCCTCCTCCGCGAGCCGGCGGCAAATCTGCCTAACGAATTGCCCAGCGATAAGGCAATCAAATTCAACGTCGAGGACACCGGCTATTATCGCGTTCAATACGACAGCGCTTCCTGGAACCTGCTCGTCGCGCAGATTCCCCGGCTCTCGGAAGCCGACCGGGTCAACCTCTTGATCGATGCCTGGGCGCTGGTGGAGGCAGGCCGTGAACCGGTCTCGCACTATCTCGGCCTGCTCGACCCGGTGTTGAACGACGACCAACTCGCAGTTTACGACCAGATCATCGACACCTTTGCTTTCCTCAACCGCTTGCTCGCGGGCGATCCACTGCGGCCTCGTTTTCAACAATATGCCCGCGCCGTTTTGCGACCGGCTTTTGATCGGGTCGACTGGGAAGCAAAACCGGGCGAGAAAGGAAAAACGGCCGCGCTCCGCGCCTCGCTCATCCGCGGGCTCGGTCTTTTGAACGATTCCGATGTCATCGCGGGATGCCGTTCACGCTTCGATAGTTTTCTTTCCGATCCCAGCTCGATGGCGCCGGATCTGCGTCCGGCGGTTTTCGGCGTGGTCGGTCGTTATGCCGATTCTCCCACTTGGGAAAAGCTGCACCGGCTCGGATTAAAGACCAACAGCACGGAAGAGAAACAGTATCTCTACGAAGCGCTCGCCAGCGCGATCGATTCGCGGCTGATCGCTCGCACGCTCCCGATTGCCCTCACCGAGGAGCTGCCGACCAGCCGCTCGACCGCGCTTCTTGCCTATGCGGCGCGCTACGGGGAGCATCCCGAGTTGGTTTGGGAATACGCGCAGGAACACATGAAGGCGCTGCTTGCGAAACAGGATGCCCTTGGGATAAACA
Organism: Chthoniobacterales bacterium; assembly: GCA_051003415.1. Lineage (GTDB taxonomy): Bacteria > Verrucomicrobiota > Verrucomicrobiia > Chthoniobacterales > UBA10450 > Palsa-1392. Next base: position 59,450 of record JBPCLI010000135.1, read on the forward strand.
ACTTCGCCGCCGGGCTTTTCACTTTCTTTTCGGATCCCAAAGATGCCGTGACGCTCGAGCACTATGCGAAAACGAATCTGCCGGAATCCTCGGCGCATTCAGTCGCCAAGGCAGTCGATGAAATTGGCTTCCGGGCCGAGTTCAAACAGCGAGTTGCACCGCAGTTGAATGCCGGGATCGAGTCGCGATGAACCGTTTCCAGAAACTGGTCGCGGAAGCAAAGAAGCAAGTCACGGAAATCTCGCCTAACGACGCCGCGCACGAGGCCGGCTGCGGTGCCGCGACTTTGATCGACGTCCGCTCCGACGACGATTGGAAGGCGGGCCATGCGCGCGGCGCGAAGCATCTCAACCGCGGCGAAATTGAAGTCGAGATCGAGGAACAGGTGCCGGACCTCGATCAGCGGATCATTTGTTATTGCGGCGGTGGCAGCCGCTCCGCGCTCGTCGTTGAGAGCCTCCAAAAGATGGGATATCGAAATGTGCGCTCGATGGCCGGTGGATTTCGCGCGTGGCGCGGAGCGGGTTTGCCTTTCGCGGAATAATTACAATTCGTCCGCGATGATTTTGAAAATCACCGTATTATCTAGAAACCCGTGGAGCACCTCGGTCCCGGGTCCGCGCCCCGCGGCAAGAACGTCGTTCACGGTGTTGCGCGCTTCCGGCGCGTAGGCTGCGGCGGGTTCCTGCACCGACGACGAATTACCCGGCCCTTCTCTTGGCGGGGCGGGGTCTTCTTCGGAATCCGGAGGTGGGAGCGGAGCCCGGGAAGAATTTGTCCCGTTAGGCCCGGTCGCCCAGGTGAGCGCGGGTTCGCCCGATGAATCCACGCCGAGCAAAGCCACTCCGCTATCGCGCCGAAAAGGCATGCCGTTGAGCGAGAGTCCGCCGATCCCAAGATTTCCCGCCACCAGAATAGTCGCGTTGTCTCCCATGTAATTCTGCGCGACGGCGATGGCCTGATCCAGCTCGATCGTTTCCGCGAGTGTGCGTTCCCCGTGATTTTCGCGTGCGGCCGTGCGCATGAGCCCGGCGTCGACGATGAGCAAATAACCGCCGGTATTCCATTGCAGGAGCTCGATCGCGCGCCGCGTCATGTCGGCCAGCGCGGGTTGCTCGCTGCCGGCAGCGATCTCGTTTCCGAAAGCCATCTCGCGATCACTGAAAAGTCCGAGCAATCGCGGGCGGCGCCATTGCGGGATGTTTTCCAGCTCCGCTTTCGTCCGGACAATTTCGTAACCATTGCGCCGCATCTCCAGGATGAGGTCGCGCCCGTCGCTGCGCTGTCCATTTTTCGCCTCGGGAAGAAAACTCGAGCTGCCACCGCCAAGCGCGATGTCGATTTTCTTTTCGTCGGCCAATTGCTGCGCGCTGTCGGCCCCGCTTTTGCCCGTCGCGTAAAAGGCGGCCGCGGTCGGATTCGTTAGGCGACCGTTTGTCACCAGTCCGATGGCACGCCCCTTCGCGCGCGCCAGGTCGATGACGCTTTTCAGCCGCTTGTCGTTAGGCCCGACGCCCAGGCTGCGGTTGTTCACCTTTATCCCGGTCGCGAGAGTCGTAGCGGCAGCGGACTCGTCGGGGACGGCGAAATCCTGTGAGTAATTAGAAAGAAGGGCGACGGCCGGGAGCGACTCGAGCGCGAGATGGCCGTTGGCGCCGCCAGAGTAGAGCCTGGTCGCGGCGACGCGGTCAGGGGTCAATCCTTCCCCGATGAAGAGCACAATCCCGAAGGGCTTTTGCACCACCCAATGGCGGAAATAGAGGACGCCGAGCGCGATAAAGATCAGCAGGCAAAGAAGAGCCAGGATCTGGTTGCGCCATTTCATCCATCGATAGAGCGAAGTGCGAGGCCGGTTGTCAATCCCCCGCCGCCGGAAACCGCTTGAGACCCCGGCGCAGGCCGGGAGAGTGCATCCTATGGCAAAGCCGGTCGTTTTAGTGATCCGCGACGGATGGGGCATCAATCCCGAGGGAAAAGCGGAGCGGGAAAAAAATGGCGACGCGACCCTGCTGGCAGAGACACCGTTTCACGATCGGCTTTACCAGGATTATCCCTGCGCGACGCTGAGCGCGAGCGGCGAGGACGTCGGGTTGCCGAAAGGGCAGATGGGAAACTCCGAGGTCGGCCATCTCAATCTCGGCGCGGGCCGGATCGTTTATCAGGACCTGACCCGGATCAACAAGGCGATCAAAGACGGCGAACTGAAAGAGAATCCGGTGTTGCAGGAGGCGTTTCGGAAAGCAAAGAGCGGTCGGCTCCATTTCATCGGACTGGTTTCGGACGGCGGAGTGCACAGTCATTACAAACATCTGCTTGCGCTCGCGGCGGCGGCAAAAGAGGCCGGTGTCGCGAAGATTCTTGTCCACGCAATCACCGACGGCCGCGACGCTTCACCGACGGGTGGGGCCGATTACCTAACGACTTGTGCCGCGGAGCTGGCGAAGAGCGGGGCGCGGATCATCACGGTTGTCGGACGCTATTTCGCGATGGATCGCGACCGGCGCTGGGACCGGACGAAACTGGCGTGGGACGCGATCGTGCTCGGGCGCGGTGAGATTTGCCAGGACTCGCCCTCGGCGGCGGTGAGCCGGCATTACGCGGCGGGCAAAACGGATGAATTCATCCCCGCGCTGATCTTCGCCGAGCCTAACGAGCAACGGATAAACGACTGCGACACGATTATATTCTTCAACTTCCGGGCCGATCGCGCGCGGCAACTCTCGCAGGCTTTTCTTTTGGCGAATTTCGATGGCTTCGATCGCGAGGTCTGGCCGCGCGTTCACTACGTCACCCTCACCGAGTACGACGCGACCTATCACTGCCCGGATGTTTTCGGTCCGCAAGTCCTCGAGAACATCCTCGACGATGTGGTCAGCGCAGCGGGGAAAACGCAGCTGCGAATCGCGGAGACGGAGAAGTATCCGCATGTCACTTATTTTTTTAACGGTGGCGTAGAAAAGGCGGCGACGGGCGAGGACCGCAAGATCATTCCCTCGCCCAAGGTCGCGACCTACGACCTGCAGCCGGAGATGAGCGCGGTGCAGGTGACCGACGAAGTACTCAGCCGGCTCGCGCAATACGACCTCATCGTCCTGAACTACGCCAACCCCGACATGGTCGGGCACACCGGCGTGGTCGCGGCCGGCGTCAAAGCGGTCGAGACGATCGACGCCTGCATGGCGCGCCTTGTCCCCGCCGTGTTGTCGTTAGGCGGGAAACTTCTTGTCACGGCCGATCATGGAAATTGCGAGCTGATGCGAAATCTCGACGGCTCGCCGAATACCGCGCACACCACCAATCTTGTTCACTTGGTTTACGTCGCGGAGGATGCGAAGAAGTTTCGACTTGAAAGCGGAATCCTGGCCGATATCGCGCCGACCTTGCTCGTCCTGCTCGATTTGCCGAAGCCCAAAGAAATGACCGGTCACAACCTCCTGAGTAAAGTCTGACCAATGTGGGAGGGCCTTTATGCCTCGATCTGTAGCGACGCCTCCCCTGATCGGGGCACAAAGGCCCCTCCCACATTAAGAAGACCTCAGGACGCGGCCGTTGCTGGCTCGCCGCCACTTCCTTTCCGCGTCGGCAGATTGGGATCGAGAAAGCCGAGCATGTGTGCGTGCTCGATCACCCGCACCCCTTCGCGCTGCTGCAATTCGGCGATTTGCTGGTGGAATGATTCCATTTTCGTCCAGTGCACCTTCGGCCGGAAATGATGCTCGGCGTGATAGCCGTTGTAGAAGAAAAGCCAGTTATAAATCCGCCCGTAACTACTCACGCCCCACGCGATCGGTTTGTCGGGATCTGCTCCGTAGTGCCGGAAATATCCGTTCAGGTAACTGAAGCAATGCCCAAGATAAAAGAAGGGCAGGAAATAAAAAACGACGTAGCGCCAGTTAAAGAAAAACATCGTCAGGAGCGTGATCACGACCGCTGCCAGTTCGATGTTCCCCCAGCGCACTTCCACGTCGCCCCGCTTTCTCAGCTCGCGTTTGATCGCCGCCGGGCTGTCACGAAAGAAACTAAGGAAAACATAGCTCCACGGATTTTCCGGCTCGTCATCGTGGCCATGCCGGTAGATCGACAACCAGTCGATCGTCTCCCCGTCCTCACTCTTCCGGTCGCTGTTTCCTTTATGATGCTGCAGGTGAACGACGTCGTAATAGGTCTGCGAAAAACAGCAGGCGACTGATTCGACGATCCCAAAAACCCGGTTGACGATCGGCGGGCGGAAGAACGGGTTGTGAATGAAGTTATGCGCCACGCCGTTGATGTTGGCGTTGACCATCAGCGAATAAACGAAGCCGAGGATGAGCATGATCCAGAGCGGCGTGTGCGGGAAAAGGAAGAAAAGCCCGAAGAAATAGGCGAGGTGAAAGAGACCCGCGAGCGCAGGGAGCGCGTCCCGGCGGCTGAACGCGAAAATCTTCGAGTCGGTGGAGAGGCGTTCGACTTTGATTGAATCGGAGGTCATGGACCGGTCGAGAAAGCTTCTCGAACAAAAGCCGATAATCAAGTCGCGCGAGCAGAAGTCGGGCGGCGACCACCGGTAAGTCTGTCATCTTGAGCCACGTGGCACGGCGAGGAATCTCGCAGTTGAAATTGCGCGGAGAAAAGTGCGCAATGGCGAGGCGCCATCGCCAGCACGCGAGGGCGCGTGCGCTTCGGGGGAAAACCCGGCGCCGCGCCCCTTTAGCGATTCGGAGCGGGCGCGAGAGGCGGTTTCGGGGCGAGACCGGAACCGCCGATCCCTTTCAAGACGCCGCCAAAATCACTCTCGGTCGAGATGACCGCCGTCGTGTCGCGCGCAAAGGCCGCCCGGGCCACTTCCAGCCGGCGAACAAACGAATAGAGGTTCTGCGCTTCGGGCGAACTGTAGGCCGCGGCGTAAATGCGCGCCGCCTCGGCATCGGCTTCGCCTTCAATTTTTAGCGCGTTGCGGGTGGCGGCGGATTGGATCGAGGCGACATCGCTTTCCTTTTGCCCGCTGATGTTGGCCGCTTCGCCGCGTCCTTCGGAGCGGAACTTGGACGCGATCTGGTGCCGCTCACTCGACATTCGCTCGATGATTTTTTCGGCCACCGCCGGATTGTATTTGCTTCGCTTGAAACGCTCGTCGAGCAGTTCGATACCGAACCCCTCGATCTTCTGTCGAGCGCGCTCCGTGATCTGTTGCTCGATCGCGCTGCGGCCCAGTTCGATATCGGGAAGATTGCTTGGCAAGATAGTGCCGGACTTTTCCAGCTCCTCATCGTGCACCGGCTGGCGGCCTTTTGTCACCCGCACAATCTCGACGAGGTCGTTGGAGGCGACGGCCGTTCGCGTTTCGCTGCCGAGGATGTCGTCGAGCCGTGAGAGGGCGCTGCGCTCGTCGTTCAATCGATTGTAGTAGAGGAGCGGGTCGCTGATCCGCCAGCGCGCGAAACAATCGACAATGAGATAGAGCTTGTCCTTGGTCGGGGTCTCGGTCGGCGGGCCGTCCCAGGCGAGGATGCGATTATCGAAGCGATGCACCGAGTCGATGAACGGCACCTTGAATTTCAAGCCCGGCGCCTTATCCACGCGCACGGCCTTGCCGAAACGTGTCACGATCGCCGTCTCGTACTGGTGCACGGTAAAAAGCAGCGCGCCCCACTTCAGTGCGGTCAGGAGAAAAATGAGCCCGATGATCGTGAGTACGGGGCTTTGTACGAATTCGATGAAGCGGGTGGAGAAATAAGAACGGTAGATGGTGTCGTTAGCCATGATCGTTAGGGCTGCGGTGACGAGGCCGGAGCTGGCGTTGGTCCCATGAGCGGCAAGGTTTGCAGCACACCTTTGATGCTGTCGTCGACGATCACCTTACGATCGAGCGCGGGCAGGATGGATTGCATCGATTCAAAATAAAGCCGCTGTCGCGTGATCTCCGGCGCCTTGGCGAATTCCGCGAGGAGGAGAGTAAATTTTTCCGTGTCGCCCTTGGCGCCGTTGACCCGGCGAAAGGCATACGCTTCGGCCTGCTTTTCCCGCTCCTTCGCCTGCCCCCGAGCGTTCGGGACCGCGTCGTTATAAATCGCCCACGCCTGGTTGATTGCGGTTTGTTTTTCCTGCTGCGCCTGGTTCACCTCGTTGAACGCTGCCTGCACCGCGGGCGGCGGCCGCACGGTCGCGAGCTGCACCTGCTGGATTTGTAACCCGAGTCCATACTCCGACGACGCTTTGGCCAGCCGCCCAAGCGCAGCCGTCTCGATATCGTGCCGCCCGATCGTGAGCACTTCATCCACCGTTCGATCGCCGATCACTTCGCGCATCACGCTTTCCGAGAGATCGCGCAACGTCTGTTCCGGCTCGCGCGCGCCGAAGAGATACTGCTTCGGGTCCGTGATCCGGTATTGCACCACCCACGGGACGAGCGCGGTGTTGAGATCGCCGGTAATCATCGTCTCGGTGTTTTCCGGGTCGTTATCGCCTTGGAAATCATTCGTCGATTGCGGGGTCGTGAAGCCGAACTCCAGCTTTAACAACCGCTGCGTCGGGACGATCGTGATCTCGTCGACATACGGGATGGCGTAGGCC